>CAYNIT010000022.1:0-32549 GCA_964397205.1 uncultured Phaeodactylibacter sp.
CTCAGAGCCAGTTTTAATAAACTCTATTGTTAGATTCATTTCCACCCGATCGGCGAAAGCATTACAAAAAGGCAGCGTTGCGCTCGGGGCAGGTGCTTATCCAGACGGCATGCTATGCCAGTGCTCCTCCCGCTGCACGACAGCCGTGTGCCAAAACCTGATTGGCCGGCCCGTACGGGCTTCATTGTCAAACCATTGCGAAACCATTCAGAATACAGGCTCTTTCTGCTTGGGCATAAAAACCACTACCTTGCTCAACCACAAGCTTGCCCTAGCCCTTTCAAAGAAGTAGTTGTAGCAATAGCCTGTAGCCGATAGTGCTTTGCACCGATTTGAGGAATACACAATCAAACTGTAAAACCAATAAAATGAACCGATCCCTTCTGCCTTTCCCCAAAATCCCCCAACTCTCCGAAAGAGACGTAGCCTACGCCACGCAAGACGAGCGGCTCCGCCCTTTTTACAAGTACCCGCCCACTGTTGAAGGACTGGGAGCAGCCTTAGAAGACAAACAAAAAGACAACACGCCCCGCTCCAGCCTAACAGCTGTGCTGCAGGAGCAGTATAAAGATTGGGAAATGTCGAGCCGAACCCGGCAGCACCTACAGGCGCTCTCACAGAGCCAAACCTTCACCGTGGCCACCGCCCATCAGCCTAGCTTATTCACCGGGCCGCTGTACTATATCTACAAAATCATCTCCACCATTAAGTTAGCGGAGCGGCTGCAGCAAGCTTATCCGGACTACCATTTCGTACCGATCTTCATCACCGGCGGAGAGGACCACGACTTTGAAGAGGTCAACCATCTGCACTTATTCGGCAAAACTATTAGCTGGCACAATGAGGAGTCGGGCGCAGTCGGGCAAATGTCGACTGAAAGCCTCGAGCCGGTACTGGAAGAAGTGGTGGAAGTACTCGGTGACTCCCCCCGCGCCCAGGAGCTGTCGGAAATGCTGAGAGCGGCGGTGGAGCAACATAGCCATTACGCTGACACAGCCCGCCACCTCACCCGGCTGCTGTTCGACCAATACGGCTTGGTCATCCTCGATCCGAGCCATCCCCGCCTGAAAGCGACTTTCACACCTTATATAAAGGAGGAAATATTCCAGCAGCCGTCCAAAAGGCTCGTCAACGAAACAGTGGCAGAACTGGAAAAGGCAGGTTTTTCTGAGCAGGCTTACCCGCGTGACATTAACTTTTTCTACCTAGGCGACGGCTTCCGGGCGCGCATCGTGGAGGAAGGCGGGAAGTACCAGGTACTCGATCAGGGGATCAGCTGGAGCCGCGAAGAACTCGAGCAGGAAATCGAAAGAGCGCCCGAGCGTTTCAGCCCGAACGTGGTCATGCGCCCCATCTACCAGGAGCACATACTGCCAAATTTAGCTTACGTGGGCGGCGGCGGAGAGCTGGCGTACTGGCTGGAGCGCAAAGCGCAGTTTGAACACTTCGGCTTGAATTACCCCGTATTGATACGCCGCAATTCCGTGCTTTTTGTCGACAAAGGCACTGCAAAGCGCCTTGACAAAGTCGGCAAGAAAGCTTCAGATTTCTTTGAAGACGTGGAGCAGCTCATCAAAGAATATGTCAAAGAGCATACGCAAAACGAAATCAGCCTGAAGGAAGAAAAAGAGGCTTTGACAAGCCTCTTCAAGCAAGTAGAAACAAAAGCCGGGGAAGTGGACCCTACCCTGGTCAAAGCCGCTGCCGCTGAGGGGGCCCGGCAACTGAATAGCCTGGAACAGCTGGAAGGGAAACTGATGCGCGCCGAGAAACAACGGCACGATACCGCTATCAACCAAATGCGAAAACTGAAGGAAAAGCTCTTCCCTGATAATGGGTTGCAAGAGCGCTATGACAACTTCATGATGTATTACCTCAAATACGGGGAAGATTTCTTCTACCATCTTATGGAGGCGCTTGACCCGCTGGAAGAGGGCTTCGTCATTTTGGAAGACCGCTGATAGCGGTTGAGCCTGCTGAAGAAGCGGAGCCGAGGGCATCTTCGGCTCCGCTTTTTTATTTGCTGGATTTTTCTTCAGAAAAAGCGGGAGATTTCTTGAGTCATCTTTTTATTTTTTTCACAAAATTAGCGGAAAACATTCATAAAAAGGGATTAAAGCTCTAATTGACTATAAATAATTTTCACAAACACCCTTTTTTGTCTTTGTTATCCCTTAGGATTATTGAGATGTTTGTAATGTCAAACGAAGATAACGCCGGTGAAAGAGCCGGCGGACAAATTTGGGATAATTAATTTGGGATTTAGTTTGCCACTTATAGCAAGTCAGGTTCTGGGAAAACTTGACTTGCTATACGGCAACTCTTCACTTGAAATTGACTTTAACCTCTGGTTCAGAGGATCAAAATATACAACTTACTCTGCTAGCGGATTGCCGCTAGTTTTCGTACATGTTCATGGGATTATAAGTAATGAGTCGTATCACCCGCGTGATGCGACTTATTTTTTTGTTGCTAACCCGCAAATATACAGCAATCCCCCCTCGCTGTAAAAGTCTTTGCCTTTCTTTTTATTCAACTTTTCACATCAATGCTGAAACCGAAGTGGAGTGCGCTGCGTACAAAACAGGTAGGGAACGGATTGGATTCTGAACGGCAGGAGCGGTTGACAGAACCGAGAGCTGTCAGTCGAGTGCAATGATACGCTTTTCAAGATTGGATAATTGCCGCAAAATTTGTTTATTTGTACCCAAACTTAGATGGGATTTTTACCGTTCCCCCATTAAACAAGCAGCTACCCTGCCCCACCCATTTCCCCTTCTGCTCTCTTCTCGCGAGAAGAGGGTACTAATCCAGGCAATAGTCCAAACTATTGGGTGACTACGGCACCTCTTAATAATTGTTTCCAGGTTAAAAGACAACACACTTACAACTACACTAAGCTATTTGTACGCCGTTGATGCACATCTACTGCTGTGGATGCTATGCACAAGGGTAAGCGTAGTAGAGGTACAGTTCCTCTTTTTTTTGGCTAACAAATTATTAATCCAGATGCGAAAAAATCTACTATCCAAAATCGAATGTTGCGCCCCCATCCCGGGCCAGCGCCAAAGGTGGCTCAAATCAGCTGCTGCCTTAGTCATGATGCTGCTGTTTGGACAAATTGCCGAAGCCCAGTTTACGGTCGAGTTCGACAAAACTGACCCCCTCTGCTTCGGCCAACCAACTGGCAGCGTTACCGCTATCCCGGTCGGCGGGCAGCCTCCTTTTCAGTATCTCTGGAATACCGGAGATACAGAGCAAACCCTGGAAAACATTCCCGCGGGGCTGTACACAGTAACGGTCACGGATGACAACAGCTACACGGTAATCAAGAATGTCGAACTTGTAGACCCTCCTATCCTCAATGTGGACCTGGAGGCAGATGCCTGCGAATTGCCAATTACCATAACCGCTACAGGCAGCGGAGGAGTCCCTCCCTATGAATACAATTGGAACATAACTGGCCAATCCGGCCCGGTCGTAACTGCCCCGGGGCCCGGCACCTACTGTGTCACTATGACGGACCAAAACCTCTGTGGGGCAGTGGAGTGTATCACGGTGGATTTCAATCCTCTGGATGTGGATGTTACCGCTACAGATGTCTCTTGCCCAGGTGAAGAAGACGGCAGCGTACAGGCAACGCCTGCCGGCGGCACGCCGCCCTACACCTACAACTGGAGCAATGGAGCGGCTACGGCCAATCAAAGCGGCTTATTACCGGGCACCTATGCAGTCACCCTCACCGATGCAGAAGGTTGCACCGCAACGGGGCAAGCCACAGTTGAATCCCCTCCGCCCCTGATTGCTAGCATCAGCGCCAACGACCCCACCTGCCCCGGCGATGCAAACGGCTCCGCAACCGCTAATGCAAGCGGGGGCACACCGCCTTATACTTACCTATGGAGCAACGGCGCTACTACCCCGACCATCCTTAACCTAAGCGCTGATACCTACAGCCTTACCGTCACGGATAACAATAATTGCACAACAACCGCACAGGTAACACTCACGCCAAGTTCCGACCTCGATGCCTCGGTCAGTATTTCAAACGAATCTTGCCCGGATGAAAGCGACGGAACAGCTACCGCTAATCCTATAGGAGGTGTAGCCCCCTACTCTTATCAGTGGAGCAGCGGCCAAACTGCTCAGACCATCACAGCGCTGGCGCCGGGCTCTTATACCGTGACCATCACCGACGGGCAAGGCTGCACCGCTACCGCATCCGGGATGGTTGACCCAGCCGCCCCCTTCTCCATAAGTATCAGCTCTACCGATGTCACCATCTGCGATGGCAGCAATGGTACAGCCACTGCCAATATCGTAGAAGGGGAAGGCCCCTTTACCTACCAATGGAGCAACGGCGATACCACGCAGGCCATCACCGGCCTCTCAGAAGGCGTGTACTCTGTGACGGCCACCGATGCCAACGATTGTACAGCAACTGCCTCCGTCATCATCAATGCTCCGCCCGATATCAGCGTAAGCATCACCACCCCGGAGTCCTCCATCTGCGAAGGCGAAAACACCGGCAGCGCGGTAGCCGTCGTCAGCGGCGGCACACCGCCTTTTTCTTACCTATGGAATACGGGAGATACTACCGCTGAAATTACCAACCTCGGGCCGGGCACCTACATCGTGACAGTGACCGACGATGCGCAATGCCAGGCGGTAGACAGCGTCACCATAGAGCAAGCGCCACAGCTCTTTGTAACAATAAGCGGACAGGAAACGGTATGCGAGCCGGAAGGTACAGGTTTTGCTACGGCCAACCCCAGCGGCGGCACACCTCCCTATACCTACGAATGGAGCAACGGCGCTACCACAGCAACCGTATCCGGCCTGCCAGGCGGCACGTACTTTGTTACCGTTACCGATAACCAAGGGTGTACGGCAGTAGAGTCGATCACCATCAATATAGTAGATGATTTTATCCTGGACATCGGTATACAGGATGTACTTTGCTTTGGAGATTCCACCGGCAGCATACTGGCGGAAGGATGGGGCGGCACACCGCCTTATACTTACGAGTGGAGCAACGGGGTCACGGGCACTCCCATGATTGAAAACCTGCCAGCCGGCGACTACTCCGTGACCGTTACGGAGCAAAACGGCTGCCAGATCATCGAAGACTTTGTGGTCAGCGAGCCCACCATGCTAGAAGCCATGATCACCGCCGATGATCAGCTCTGCCCGGATGAGACTACCGGCATGGCTATCGCAATGGCGGTAGGCGGCACTCCTCCCTATTCTTATGAGTGGAATACCGGTGCCAACTCCCAAATGATCGCCAACCTCGGGCCGGGCACCTATACCGTCACGGTAACCGATGACAATGATTGCGAGGATACCGCAAGCGTAACGATCGAGGAGGCGCCTGCCATCACAGTGGCCGCAACTGGTACGGAAACCATCTGTGATCCGGAAGGCACCGGCAGCGCTACGGCTGTGCCTAGCGGCGGCACGCCACCCTTTTCTTACGAGTGGAGCAATGGCCAAACTACACAGTCGATAACCGATTTGCCCGAAGGCACCTACTCAGTGACGGTGACCGACGAGCTGGGGTGTACCGCTACCGACGACATCACCATCAACATCATTGACGACTTCATTCTTGATATTGGGGTCCAAAATATACTTTGCCTGGGCGACTCCACCGGCAGTATACTGGCGGAAGGATGGGGGGGCACACCGCCTTACATCTACGAGTGGAGCAACGGGGTTACGGGCACGCCCATGATCGAGAATTTGCCAGCTGGCGACTACTCCGTCACAGTGACGGAGCAAAACGGCTGCCAGCTGACCGAAGACTTCACCATCACCGAACCGCCCTTGTTGGTCGCCGAAGCTGAGGTTGATGCCGATGTTTGCCCCGGCGAAGCTACCGGAAAAGCAACGGCTTCTGCCTCTGGCGGCACCCCTCCTTATTCCTTCGAATGGAGTACCGGAGCCACCACCCCAACCGTAAGCGGGCTTGCAGCTGGCACGTATACCGTAACCGTGAGCGATGATAACGGCTGTACCGATACAGCCAGCGTTACGATTGAGGAATTCGAAGGTGTAGTAGCCATCATTCAGGGTACAGAAATTGTCTGCGGAGCTGGCAATACCGGTTCTGCCACTGCGACAGTCTCCTCGGGCACGCCGCCCTTTACCTACCTATGGAGTACTGGCGCTACCACTCAAAGTGTTACCGGCCTGGAAGAGGGCACCGTATCCGTAACGGTGACCGACGCCAACGGCTGTACCGATACCGACGAGCTGTTCATAGATGTCATTGACGACCTGGCAGTGACCGGACTGGTAAAGGATGCGCTCTGTTTCGGAGAAGCCAGCGGAGAAATCACCGCGATGGCATCCGGGGGCACTTCCCCCTACGGCTATGAATGGAGCAACGGCGAAACTACAGCAACGATCTCCAACCTGTCCGCCGGCACTTACACGGTCACCGTTACCGATGCCAATGACTGCACCGCTGTCCAAACTTTTTCAGTCGGAGAGCCGCCAGCGGTACAGGTCAACGCCAATGCAGAGGGCTTAGTTTGTCCAGGCGAGAGCTCAGGCACTGCAATGGCCATGGCCAGCGGAGGCACCCCACCCTACAGCTACGAATGGAGCAACGGGGAGGAGACCCAAACGGTATCCGGCCTTGCCGCAGGCACCTATACTGTCACCGCTACCGATGCAAACAACTGCGAAGCCAGCGCCCAGGTAACACTGGAAGAAGCGCCTCCCATTGAAATCACCATTGATGCGCCGGAGGTAGTGTGTGGGGACGAAACGGGCTTCGCGAGCGCTGAGGTCAGCGGCGGAGCGCCCCCCTACTTCTACAACTGGAGCACCGGTGAATCCGGAGAGGGAGTCGATCAAATCGAAAACCTGGCGGAAGGCAGTTACTTCGTAACCGTAACTGATGCCAACGGCTGCAGCAGCGTGGAGGAGGTGTTCATCGAAATCATCGACGACTTCAGCGTTTCCGTCAGCCCCCGGGACGTGCTCTGTGCGGGCGGCAATAGCGGAGGCATCTTGCTTATTCCCAGCGGAGGCGAAATGCCCTACAACTATCAGTGGTCTACTGGAGACACCACCAACGAAATCGTCAACCTGACAGCAGGCGACTACAGCTATACCGTTACAGAAGCCAATGATTGCCAACTTACCGGCACCGTTACCATAGATGAGCCGCCCGCCCTGGATCTCAACCTCATCGGTACGGATATCGAATGTGCAGGCGAGGAAGACGGGCAGGCCATCGCCGAAGTGTCCGGTGGCACCCCCGGCTACACTTATGAATGGAGCAATGGCGCTGAAACGCCTATCATTACGGGCCTCAGCCCGGGCGATTACAGCGTCACTGTTACCGATGCCAATTTCTGCACGGCATCGGCTTCCGTAAGCATTACCGAACCGGAACAACTGGCAGTAGACTTACAAGCACTCAATTTGCTTTGCTTCGGAGATGCCAACGGCAGCATCGCCTCCACAGTAAGCGGAGGCACTATGCCCTATTCCTTCAACTGGAGCAACGGAGCTACTACACCAGACCTCAACAACCTGACAGCCGGCACCTATTCCTTGACCGTCACTGATGGCAACGGTTGCACCGTCAGCGCACAAGCTACTGTTGAAGAGCCGGAAGAATTCACAGTCGGCCTGGAGGTAGAAGATATCTTCTGCGATGAAAACGAAACAGGCACCATCACCGCTATCCCTATGGGCGGCACCGGCCCCTATTCCTACGAGTGGAGCAATTCGCAAAGCGGCCAGACCATTACCGGCTTGGGCCCGGGCGAATACACCGTTACCGTTACCGACCTAAACGAATGTACCGCAGTGGCAACCGATACCGTCGAGTTGTTCCCTGGGCTGGAGCTTACGCCTATTGCCAGTGCTCCTGACTGCTTCGGAGAAAATACCGGAGCAGCAGCGGTCAGCATCAGCGGTGGCACTGGCCCATTTACCTACGAGTGGAACAACGGCAGCACAGCGGCTGAGCTGATCGATATTCCCGCAGGCGTCTATACCGTAACGGTAACCGATGCCGCGGGTTGCAAAGGGGAAGCCACCGTAGGAATAGCTGAACCATCAGAACTCGTCGCTCAGGTTTCCTCCGCTCAGACCGAGGATGTCAGCTGTGAAGGCGGCGCCGATGGGCAAGCTACCGTGGAAGTTACCGGCGGCACCGAGCCTTATGATTACAATTGGAGCAACGGCGATACCACCGCCACCATCACTGGCCTTGTGGCTGGCTCTTACGGTGTAACCGTCACCGATGCCAATGGCTGCAGCAGTGAACTGAGCGTTGAAATCAACGAGCCAGAGGGCATCGACCTTAACATTCAGACCGATGTAGCCAATACTTGTGAAAATGCTACCGACGGCGCCGTCACCGCTATGGCCAGCGGCGGTACGCCCCCCTTCACTTACGAATGGAGCAATGCAGAGGAAGGCGCCAGCCTCTCCGGCTTAGCAGCGGGCACCTATACGGTAACGGTTACCGATGCCAACGAATGCACCGCTGAAGCCAGCGTAATCATCTCCGAATTCCCCGCGCCGACTTGCAGCATACAAATCGTCAACGAAGTATCGGTGGCGGGCGATGATGGCGAACTCATGATTCAGGTCAGCGGCGGCACTGCCCCCTTCAGCTACCTTTGGGAAGGCGGGCAAACTACCCAGAGCCTGAGCGGCTTGTCTCCCGGCGATTACGCCGCCACCGTTACCGATGCCAATGGCTGTGAGACCAGCTGCTCGGTCACCCTGGAGCCGCCGGCCCGCTTGGGAGATTTTGTCTGGCTGGACGAAGACCGCGACGGCATTCAGGATCCAGACGAGCCAGGCATCGAGGGAGTAATGGTCATTCTGCAAATCCCGGGGAACAACCCGATGAACATCGATACCACCTTTACCGATGCAGACGGCTTCTACTTCTTCAATGTGACACCCGGGCAATATAAGGTGCAGTTTGAGTTGCCGGACGGCCTGATTTTCACAGATGCCGATCAGGGCACCGACGATGCACTGGACAGCGATCCCGATCCCGATATGGGTATGACCGGCGTTTATGACATCAGCCCGGGCGAAGAAGATTTGACCATCGACGCTGGTATGTATACCAAGTGCGACAATATTGATGACCCTGGCTTGATTGGGCCCGATCAGTTCCTCTGCGGCCCCGGCAATGACCCGGACCCCATCATCAATATCGAATCGCCCTCCGGAGGCTCCGGCGAATTGGAATACCTGTGGATGAAGAGCACCATACCAGGGCCCTTCAACGTTCAAACCTGGGAGGTTATCCCCGGCGCAGACGGGCCGGACTACGATCCAGGCCCCCTCTCCGAGACGACTTATTTCGCCCGCTGTGCACGCCGCGAGTGCTGTACCGTTTACCTAGAGACCAATATCGTAACCGTAGAAGTGGGCAATGTGGCCGTTGCCGAAATCAATGGCCCCGATTTCATCTGCGTAGGCGAGCCTACCACCTTCTTCGCTGGCCCAACTGGAGCTGATGCGGAAATCGAGTGGAGCTTCAGCGCTGGCGTATCCCCACAGACGGCTACTGGCCCACAAGTCGCTATCTCCGTCAACTCGCCGGGTATATTCACCATTACCCTGCAAGTGACCGAGAACGGCTGCACCTCCACTGATGTAGAAACGGTGACTGGTACCGATAGCCCGATCTACTGTGCCAACAGCATGCCCCTCGTAGCCGAAGTGACGGATGAAGCGGCGGGCAACATCAACATCCACTGGATGGCCGAGGAGTTCCTTAGCGAACATCACTATACCCTGGAGCACAGCTCGGACGGGCAAGATTTCGAAGCGATGGCTGAGGTCAGTTCTCCCACCGCCTTCCTCGGCAATATGAATTACTACGAATACCTACACGAGCAGGCGAAGCGTGGCCGCAACATTTACCGGCTGCGCATCGAAAACCCAGCGGGTGAGGTGTTCTACTCCGAAGAAGCCGAAGTAATTCTGTACGGCGACTCCGAAATTGCGCTGCTCTACCCCAATCCGGTAGAAGCAATCGCCACCCTGGAGCTTTTCGAAACCTTTGGAGAAGAAATCAGCGTGGACTTGGTTTACGCCAATGGCGCATTGATTCAAACCCGGGAGGCTGAAGCCGACACCAAGCAGCTGCAGTTCGACCTCACGAGGCTGCCGTCCGGCACCTACTTCCTGCGGTTGAACTACAGCCGAACGGGCGTTAAAGTCTACAAACTCGTGAAGCGATAGACATACCATCGCCGACAACAGCGCAGAGGCTGCTCTCCGAAGAGGGGGAGCAGCCTTTTTATTTTAACACAATCAACTGGAAAACAACATTTTATCAACCAAAATACTTAAATATACTAAAATCCTATCGGTTTAGTATTGTTTTATTCAGAGATATGCTTTAATATTGCAACTGTAACCAAAATACAAATCCGATGCTACGGCTTGCTTCGTGTTGTCTCATCAATTGTGGTGGTAGTAATTCCAGGAAATGCTGACGGGCAAGCTTTCAAGCGCAAAGGTTTAATTATCATTCGTCGGCCTTTCTACCGCCATTAGAAAGGTCTTTTTATTTCCCTATCCATTTGAATGCCGAGCATTGTCCATAGGACAGCCTGACGATTTATTGCCATTAATCAACCAGCGGGAAGGCCCCGCGCAACTGCCAAGAAAATGCCGGAAAAGAACTTCATCAAACCCGAAGACCAGCGAGACATAGAAGAGCTGCAGCGCCGTATTGCCGACTACAAAGCCGGACAAGAGGACGAGGAGCGCTTTAAGCTGTACCGCCTTACCCGCGGCGTATATGGACAACGCCAGTTGGGCGTTCAGATGTTCCGCACCAAGATTCCCTACGGCAAGTTGAGCAGCCGGCAGCTGGAGCGCTTGGCCGACATATCCGAAAAGTATACCAACGGCAACCTCCACCTGACCACCCGGCAAAATATACAGATGCACTTTGTCAAACTGTCCGACTCTCCGAAGATATGGGAGGAGCTATCGGCAGCAGGGCTTACCGCCCGCGAGGCCTGCGGCAATACCGTCCGCAACCTCACCGCTTCGCCTACAGCAGGCATTGACCCAGAGGAACCCTTTGATGTAAGCCCCTACGTGCAGGCAGCATTCGAATACTTCCTCCGCAACCCCATCTGTCAGGAGATGGGCCGCAAGATCAAGCCTGCTTTTTCCTCTAGCGAGCGCGATTCGGCTTTCACCTACTTCCACGACTTTGGCTTCATACCCAGGCTGCAGGAAGGGAAACGCGGCTTTAAGGTAGTAGTCGGCAACTACTACAAAGCCTGAAGCCATGAACCCAACGCCCAAAATTACGCTGGTAGGAGCAGGCCCGGGCGATCCCGAGCTGCTGAGCCTTAAAGGCGCCAGAGCCCTGCGCGCCGCTGATGCTGTGCTGTACGATGCCTTGGTGGACGAGCGCATGCTGCACCACGCCCGCCCTGATGTGCCTAAGTTCTTTGTAGGCAAACGCGCCGGCCAAGCCCGGATGAAACAAGCCGCCATCAGTGCATTGCTGGTAGACTGCGCCCGCCGCTACGGGCATGCCGTCCGCCTGAAAGGCGGCGACCCTTTCGTCTTTGGCCGTGGACAGGAAGAAATCGCCTACATCCGGCAGCACGGCATAGAAGCCTGCGTAGTGCCGGGCATTTCCAGCTGCACCGCTCTGCCAGAGCTGCAGATGGTGCCTACAACCCGCCGCGGTTTTAGCGAGAGTTTTTGGGTACTGACCGGCACCACCCGCAAGGGGGAGTTGTCACAAGACATTCAACTCGCTGCCCAATCCACTGCCACCGTCATTGTGCTAATGGGTATGAAAAAGGCAGAAGCCATTGCCCAGCTGTTTGCGAAAGCCGGTAAAGCTGAACTGTCAGCTATGGCCATATCCAAGGGTTCTACCGAAGAAGAGCGGCGGGTACTCGGCAGCGCCCTATCGCTGCCCGAGCGCATCCGGGAAGCGGTCCTGGAGCGGCCTGGTATCCTGGTATTCGGAGAAGTAGTCCGGCTGCATCCCGAATGGGACTTTGCTGCCCTGGCAGCGGAAAACTTACAAAAAGAACGTGCCTGATGGAACGCAATACGCTTTATCCAATTTTCCTGAAGCTGCGCCAGTTGCGCCTGCTGATCGTTGGCGCGGGCGAAGTAGGCTGCGAAAAACTAACCTTCATGCTGAAAAGCAGCCCCGATGCCGACATCACTGTAGTCGCTAAAGAGGTATTGCCGCCAGTAGAGGAACTGCTGGGGCAGTACCCTGCTGCTAAGGTGGACATCCGCACCAAAGCATTTGAGCCGGAAGATGTGCAAGGCTTTGACTTGGTGGTAGCAGCTACCAATTTTGAAAGCCTCAAACGGGAGGTGCGCGAGGCAGCCAAAGCCGCTGGCGCACTGGTCAATGTAGCGGACACACCGGCTCTATGCGATTTTTACCTGGGCAGCATCGTCACCCGCGGCCATCTGAAAGTCGCCATTTCCACCAACGGGCAGTCGCCCACTTTCGCCAAGCGCTTCCGGCAGTGGCTGGAGGCGCTGCTGCCCGAGGAAACCGATGCCTTGCTGGGGCGGCTGAAAGATTACCGCGACCGCCTGAGCGGCGATTTTGAAACTAAAGTACGCGAACTGAACCAACTGACCGCTTCTCTGCTGGAGGAGCGCCAATCAACGAAACACCATGACGACTTACTGCAGTAATCCTTCATTGACACAAAACTGGAGCGTAGATCAACTGAACGAGCGCTTTAGGCCGTTGGCTTTCGAGCAGCGCATCCGCCTGCTGGGCCGCTTCTTCCGCCCCGCAGAAGTGTTGTATACCTCTTCTTTTGGGACCCGCTCGGTGATGCTCCTGCACCTTATAGCGCGCCTGCGGCCAGAGCAGCGGGTCCACTTCATCAACACCACCTACCACTTTCAGGAAACGCTGGCGTACCGGGATCAGCTGGCCGAAGCTTTTGGCCTGGAAGTAGTGGACGTGTTGCCAGACCCAGCGCAGAACCAGATCACTACGGAGGAAGCCTGGTGGCAATCCCAACCCGACCTTTGCTGCACCATTAACAAGGTGCTGCCTCTGGAACCCATCAAAGCGCAGCACAAGGTCTGGATTACTGGATTGATGAGCTATCAGACCAATTTTCGTTCCGGCTTGCGGGTATTCGAGGCGCAAGACGGCATCCTGAAATTCAATCCGCTGATCGACATAGATGAGGGCGAGTGGCACTACTACGTCGGCTATTACCAATTGCCCCGCCACCCTCTGGAAGCCAAGGGTTACGGCTCGGTAGGCTGCGAGCACTGCACCCGGCGCGGCAAGGGCCGGCAGGGGCGCTGGCAGGGGCATCACAAGACGGAATGCGGCTTGCATCCGGGGCGTACCGTCAGCGGAATGCAAGAAGCCAAAACCAAATAAACTCTATTGTAGGATAGCTGTTCTTTTGACGAATACATCAATAAATACTTTACAGTCGATGATCAAGACGGATATGCTCATCATTGGAGCAGGGCCCTGCGGCTTGTTTACAGTTTTTGAAGCAGGATTGGCGAAGATCCGCTGCCATCTGGTGGATGCGCTGCCTCAACCAGGCGGGCAGCTTTCTGAGATTTATCCGAAAAAGCCTATTTATGATATTCCGGGGTATCCTACCATTCTGGCTCAAGAGCTGGTGGATAACCTGATGGAGCAAATCAAACCTTTCAAACCGGGCTTCACCCTGGGCGAGCGGGCAGAAACCCTTGAACGCCTGGAAGATGACTCTTTTCTGCTGCGCACCAATCGGGGCACCGAAATCAATGCGCCGGTGATCACCATCGCCGGGGGGCTGGGCTGCTTCGAGCCGCGCAAGCCGCCGATCAGCAATCTAGCGCAGTTTGAAGACCGGGGCGTGGAGTACATGATCCGCAATCCGGAAGATTACCGCGGCAAACGGGTGGTCCTGGCGGGTGGAGGCGACAGCGCCTTGGACTGGACCATCCACCTGTCCGAAATCGCGCAGGAGGTCACCCTCATCCACCGCCGCAAACAATTCCGCGCAGCTCCGGACAGCGTGGCAAAAGCCTTCGAATTGGCGGAATCCGGCCGCATCAAACTGCTGACGGATGCCCAGGCAGTTGGCCTTAAAGGCAACGGCCAGCTCACGGATGTGGTCATCAAACACAAGACCGAGGGAGAGGTCGTCAAATCCACCGACCACTTCATTCCCCTCTTTGGCTTATCGCCCAAACTTGGGCCGATCGCTGACTGGGGCCTGAACATTGACAAAAATGCGGTAGAGGTAGATACTTTTGACTACAGCACTAATGTGCCAGGCATCTACGCCATCGGCGACATTAACACTTATCCCGGCAAGCTGAAGTTGATTCTCTGCGGCTTCCACGAGGCGACCCTCATGGTGCAGTCCGCCTACAAGCGCATCAACCCGGATAAGAAACTGAGCCTAAAGTACACGACAGTGAATGGAGTGGAAGGATTCTAATTCAACCCGGACACCTATAGCTTGAAGCGAAAAGATGAGAGCCTCGCCTTTGGGTGGGGCTTTTGTTTGCGGGCCGCAGGTTCAAGCTGCTTTCGCTGCATAGCGCCTCAGCGAAGCCTGCCGTTCGCCCATTTTCCTCAGCTCGCAGTGGCCAGGCATCACCCCACGCGTCAAAAAAGGCAACATGGCAACAATCATCCCTCTTTTGGAAACCCAGTATTTCCCGCCTGTGCAGTATTTCAGCGTGCTGGCACAGGCGAAAGAGGTATGGCTGGAAGCACAGGAGCACTACCAAAAGCGCAGCTACCGCAACCGCTGCCACATTGCCGGCGCCAACGGCGAGATACGGCTTTCGGTACCACTGGAAAAAGGCAAACACGAGCAGATGCCCATCACGGAAGTGCAGATCGCCTACCAACGCGACTGGTTCGGCGAGCACTGGTACAGCATCCGTTCAGCCTACGGTAAAGCGCCTTTTTTCGAGTACTATGCCGGAACGATCAAAGCATGGCTATGGGAAAAACCAGAACGGCTGTTCCGCTTAAATACCCAGCTCACCCTCAAGCTGCTGGAGCTGTTGCAAGTCGACTGCCAGCTCAAGTACACCGAAATGTACCTCAAACAGCCGCCCCCGAGTGTAACCGATCTTCGGGGTGCCATACACCCCAAAAAGCCCAGGCTACAATTTGAAGCCCCATTTTACGCGCAAGTCTTTCAAGAGCGGCACGGATTTTTGCCCAATTTGAGTATATTGGATTTGCTATTTTGTACGGGGCCCCAAGCCAGCGTACTTTTACAGCAATTCGCAGAACAAAACCCTGTGGCGTGACCAAACTGATCAACCAACACCTGCAAGCCTACCGAGCACGAGTAGATGAGATCGTCAAAGACCTGCACGAGCTAGCCATCCGCATCGACAGCGAAGAACTGGCCCATACCGTCAGCGAGCTGCGCAACCGCATCCACGAACCCTTCATGTTCGTCATCGTCGGTGAAGTCAAGGCTGGCAAAAGCAGCTTCATCAATGCCCTGCTGGCTACCGGCAAGGAAATCACCAAGGTAGCGCCCCAACCCATGACCGACACCATACAGCAAATCCTCTACGGGGAAGAAGAGGAGTACATCGAGATCAACCCCTACCTGCGCAAAATCCTGCTGCCAGTAGATATCCTCAAGGAAATTGCCATCGTCGATACGCCGGGCACCAACACCATCGTAGAGCACCATCAGGAAATTACCGAAAGCTTCATCCCCGCTTCCGACCTGATTGTGTTCGTTTTCGAAGCCAAAAACCCCTACCGGCGATCAGCTTGGCAATTCTTCGACTACATCCACAGCGACTGGCGCAAGAAAATCATCTTCGTGCTGCAGCAGAAAGACCTGATGGATGAAGCAGACCTACGGGTCAACGAACAAGGGGTATACGAGTACGCTCAGAAAAAAGGCATCAAAGCGCCACAAGTGTTTTCCGTATCTGCCAAACAGGAGCAAGCTGGCCAGCAGGAGGAAAGCGGATTCGCCCCCCTGCGGGAATACATCAACCAGAGCATCACCGGAGGGCAGGCACCGGTGCTGAAGCTGCACAACAACATCGATACCGCCAGCAACGTCACCGGCCGGATTGCCGAAGGGGTCCAAACCCGCCGGGAGCAGTACAAAGCGGACACAGAATTCCGGGCGGACATTAAGGAAACCCTCAAAAAGCAAGAAGCCAAAAGCCTGCGGCAGGTAGATGTATTGGTGGAAAACCTGCAGGCAGGCTACGAACGCATCACCCGGCAAAAAGAAGAAGAACTCAGCCACGGCCTGTCTTTCTTCCCGCTGCTGCGCCGCTCTTTCGCCTCTGTATTCAGCAAAAAGGCATCTCTCAAGAGCTGGCTAGAAAACCTGGCGGAGGAATTGGAAGAAGACCTGCACAAAGAATTAAAAGCCAAGCTCAACGATGGCGTAGTGGACCTGGCCGAAAGCATTCAGCAAATGGCTAAAATGATCGACTTGAAAATCCGCAGCGGCAAAACCATCCTGCGAGACGATCACGAACTCTTCAGCGACATCGCTGAAAAGCGCAACAATATCTTGCAGGAGCTGCAGGACCAATTCACCCGCTTCGTCAGCCAGACGGAGAACTTCACCGATGAGAGCTTGTTCCCTGACAAAAGCTCCGTTTCTCCTAAACTCGCTGCCAGCAGCGGCCTGGCTGTCGTCGGGCTGGTCTTGGCTGCCGTTACCCAGGGCGCGGTATTCGACATCACCGGCGGGGTACTGACCACCATTGGCCTGCTGTTCGCTGGGATCAGCACAAGCTCCAAGCGCCGACAAGTAATGAAGGAATTCCGGGCGGAGATCGAAAAGGGCAATCAGCGCATGCAGGAAGAAGTAGACACCAACCTTAAAGCCTACATCACCAATCTGCGCCGCCGCATCGACGACAACTTCGTGAAGTTTGACCTCTTGCTAGAGCGAGAAGGGGAGCAAATCGCTAAGCTGAGCGAGCTCCACCAAAGCATCAGCCAGCGGCTGCAAGCTTTGCAGTCGGAAATCGGAACCCCCTACGAGGAAGAAGAGTGAGCTGCAGCAGTCCGCTGTCGGGTCAGCCTAAGAAATGCTGCATCTCCTGGTACACCAAGTCCACCGGCAAACCCATAATATTGGCGTAGGTCCCCTCAATCTTGCTGATCTTACACAAGCCTATCCATTCCTGAATAGCGTAAGCCCCTGCCTTGTCATAGGGCTGGAAACGCTCGATGTAGTAGCCAATCTCCGCTTCGCTCAGCGGCTCGAACTGCACATCCGACTGGCCAGCAAAGACGCTTTCCTGCTTGTCATCCGATAGGCAAACCCCGGTGATCACCCGGTGCTTGCGCCCGGAGAGCTGCTTAAGAATACGCCCTGCATCCTCCCGGTCTTTGGGTTTTTCATAAATTTTGCCATCCAGTATCACCACCGAATCCGCAGTAAGCAAGACCTCACCGGATTGCCGCAGCCCCTTTGCCGCCCTGGCTTTTTTCTGAGCCAAATAGAGCGCCACCTCCTCAGCGGGCAGATCGGGGGGATAATCCTCCGGAGTATCCTGGGTTTTCACCTCAAACCGAAACCCTGCCTGCTCCAGCAGTTGCCGCCGGCGGGGCGATTTAGAAGCCAGTATGATTTTCTTCTGCAGCACATCCATAGATCGTCAAAGTATTATGAGCAATAACAATAAAAGCAATCCACACAGCATGATGAACTTAGCCAACTGACTGAGCCGGTAGTAATCCTGTTTGGACTCCGCACTGAACAGCCAGTACAGGCTCAGCCCCAAGGGGACCAACAGCCCGATGCTGCCGTAGAACAACACGGGTTCATCAAATAGGTCCCGCTCCCGGTACACCATCAACAACAGGAATACCGCCAGGCTGAAACCGAAAGCAGCCGCCATCCCCTTAGCCGCCCGAACGCCCCAGGCGATGGGCACCGTCCGGTACCTACCGCCGAGATCCCCCCGCATATCCTCGGTATCTTTAATGAGCTCCCGGTACAGCGTGGAAAGCAAAGCAAACACCACATACCAGACAATGATGGCAGCTAATTGGCCAGCTCGATCCGGGGCAATGCGGCTCAACTCTGCAAAGCCCGCGCGCTCGGCAAACCAAACAATGCCGACTACGCCCGCGCTGAACAATGCAATCACCAAATTGCCCAGCAACGGCAAGCGCTGCAGATGAGTAGAGTAGACGAAAAGCAAGGCAACGGCAAGCGGATACAAATTCGCCAGGGCTACATTGCCGACGTATAGAGCGAGGTAGAAAGCTAGGAAAAAACCAAGTAAATTGAGCACAAAGTAAAGCCAGTAAGCGGTTTGAATACGAATGTGGCGGTTGATGATCACCCGCTCGGGTTTGTTGTACAAATCGATCCTGAAATCGATTACATCATTGATAAGATAGCCGCCAGCTGATACCAACAAGGTATCCAATGCAAACAGCGCGAAGTGTACATCATCCAAAATCGGTGCAATGCGGTGTGCCGAAAAAGCAGGCATCAGCAAACCAGCGTAGACCAGGTACTGCGTCAGCAAAACCAACAGCAGATTGGGAAAACGGATCAGTCGGAGAGCAGCGTACAGCATAGGCGCTATTTCCAGTCCTCATTCAGGCGCAGTACCTTTTCAATCACATCTCGGGCGCAGCCCTCCCCGCCCCGGTAGGGAGAAGCGTAGGTTACCATGCCGAACAATTCCCTGGCCGCATCTTTAGGGCAAGCCGGCAGGCCCACACGGCGCATAACGGGGTAGTCGGGCAGATCATCGCCCATATACAGTATTTTGCCCTCGTCCAAACCATTTTTCCGAACATAGCTCTCGTACACCGGCAACTTGTCAGACACCCCGATGTAGACGTGGCTGACCCCCAGGTTTTCCAGCCGCATCTTCACCCCTTCCGATTGGCCGCCGGTGATCACGCACAGGTTGTACCCCGTCTTAACCGCCCGCTTGATAGCGTAGCCATCGCGGATGCTCATCTGCCGCAGCAGCGTGCCGTCCTCCATGACCAACACTTGGCTATTGGTCAGCACCCCATCCACGTCGAATATGAAGGTCTCTATTTCCCGGAATTGCTCTAATTGGTTCATCTTCTATGGCATTAAACCGTACAAATGTACAGGAATGCAGCTAATGCAGTGCTAAAATTAAACAGGATTCTCTATCTTCATCCTTCCACTTTAAAACGGCTCAAAGGCATGTTCACCGAAAATATTTACACCGAGCGCCGCAACCGGCTGCAAGAGGCAGTAGGCAGCGGGCTCATTCTGTTACCGGGCAACGAAGAGAGCCCCATGAACTACACCGATAATGTCTATCCCTTTCGGCAAGACAGCAACTTTCTTTACTACTTCGGCTTAGACCAGCCCCACCTCGCCGGCCTCATTGACCTGGAGGAACAGCAAGTCTATTTATTTGGAGACGAAGCCGATGTAGAGCAAATCGTCTGGACGGGGCCACACCCCTCCCTTTCCGAACAAGCCAGCCGCGCCGGCATCCGCCACACCAAGCCCTACGCCCAACTGGCAGACCACCTGAAGCAAGCCACAGAAAGCGGCCGCCCCATCCACTACCTGCCTCCCTACCGCGGAGAAGCAAAAATAGAATTGGCGAAGCTGCTCGGCACTACCACGGAACAGCTGGCCCCCTCCGAAAAACTGATCAAAGCGGTTGTTGCTCAGCGTTCTGTAAAAGGCCCAGAGGAAATCCAGGAAATGGAGAAAGCCCTCGCCATTACCCGGCAGATGCACATCAGCGCCATGCAATCTGCTCGGCCAGCCGTCAAAGAGGCTGAACTCTCCGGCATGGTGGAGGGCATTGCCCTAGCAACCGAGAGCCAGCTCGCTTACCCAGCCATTCTTACCGTCAACGGCCAAACCTTGCACAACCATTACCACGGCAATACCCTGCAGCAGGGGCAGCTGGTGCTGGGCGACTTCGGGGCAGAAGCCCCCTACACCCATTATGCCAGCGACATCACCCGCACCTTCCCCGTAGACAAGGCCTTCACAAGCCGCCAGAAAGACATTTACCAGATCGTCCTCGATGCCCAGATGGCGGTGGTCGAAGCGCTGAAGCCCGGCGAAAAGTTCCTCGACCTGCACCTGCTCGCCGCCCGGAAAATCACCGACGGCCTCCAGGCAATTGGCTTGATGCAGGGCGACCCGGAGGAAGCCGTGCAGGAAGGAGCGCATGCTCTGTTCTTCCCCCACGGCCTGGGCCATATGATCGGCCTAGACGTACACGACATGGAAGGGCTCGGGGAGAACCTCGTCGGCTACGGCGACGAACTGGAGCGCAGCAGCCAATTCGGGCTCAAAGCCCTCCGCCTCGGCAGAAGCCTGCAAACAGGCTTTGTCCTTACAGTGGAACCCGGCTTGTACTTCATTCCCGAACTCATCGCTCTGTGGAAAAAGCAAGGCAAACACAAAAACTTCATATCCTACGACAAACTGGAGCCTTATCTGGACTTCAGCGGGGTGCGGATTGAAGACAACTACCTGATTACCTCAGAGGGGTATCGCTTGTTGGGGCCGCCCATCCCGAAGACCATAGAAGAGGTAGAAACCATCAAGGCGTAGCCCTCTGGCACAAAACCTCTGGCACAGCAAGGTCACCCGACCCGACCTCTGCTGCACTGCTTGCTTCCTGAAAAACAGGCTCCCTGCCTTCGGGTGCAGCTTGTTACATTGGTCCTAATCAACCATAATAAAAAAGGGGGCAGCAGCCAGCAACGGCTGCTTAGAAATTCCGTCTGTATTGGAGGTTATGCATAGCAATTCCTGTGTTGTTGGACTATAACCTTTGCGTTTATGTTAGTCAAAAACGATTCATTTTGGCTCAGGCAGCCTGCCAGCCCGCCGAATACCTCAGCAGGCAGGAAAGCAGCCCGCTCGTTTAGCGAGACAGGCCAATTGCCAAAGCCCCAACATGGTTTCAGTCTTCGTCTTGTTCATCCTGCTGTTTCATCCGTTGCAGCAAAGCTTCCAATTCTCCGTAGGAGAAATGCTCTTCTCGTACAAAATGGGACAGCAACTGCTCGGGCGATCCGCTGAAGTAGGAACGCATCAGGTGTTGCAGTACCGCGCTGCGGTAAGCCTCTTTGCTGACGAGCGGAAAGTAACGATGCGTTTTGCCCAAAACTTCGTGGCCCACAAATCCGTCGCGTTCTAATTTACGTACAGTAGAGGCAATAGTCGTAGGGGGCGGCGGGTCCTGTAGTTCCGCCACTATTTCTCGTACGAATGCCTTCTGCAACCGCCAAAGGGCTTGCATAATGGGCTCTTCTTTTTCATTCAAGCGCCTCATGCCTCAAATATACAACGGCTTTGTCGTTATTTCAACTTTTTTGTCGTTTTATCTGTATTTTTTTGCTTCAAGCGCCGCATCAGGTAGCGTTGTTGTTTCTCCTGAATGTCTTCATTGGGGGCTACGGAGTCGATTTGGTATTGCCCACTGCCCAGCGCGTGTATTTTGGGAGGGTGGGCAGGCACAATCCACGGGCAATCAGCCATCAGGCGTTCAATCCGGCCCGCTGCATCGGGTGCGCTGTATTCGACTTTAAAGCTAAAGGGCACCAGCGGGGTTTCTTTCACCGCTTTAGAAATGGCCATTTCGCCCAGCAATCGGTAGGGCAGGACGAGTAAAGCGCCCTTTTCATTGCGCAGTTGCAGATTTCGGGCGCGCACCGCTTCGATTCGGTAAGCATCTCCCCGGTACAGCAGGTAATCCCCCGCTTCGGCATCGCCATCGTAGCGGAACAGCAGGCCCGGAAAAAAGTCCCGTGCCCACCAATGGCCCAGCAGCAGCATAATCCCCAGCAGAGCAATGGTCAGCAGCGGTGCCTGCAGCAGCAATTCGTACAAAGCAAAGAGCAGAAAAGCCATCCAGCCCAAGAGCTCCGTCCGAAATAACCAGCGCTGCCAGTAAGCGCGCCGGCGGCGGCTTTTGATGAGAGGAATGACGTACGAGCGGGCAATCCAAAAGACGGAAAACAGCAGCGCTGCCAGTATCAGTAGCAGCAGTAAGAGCAGAATCGGTATGCTTTGCAACACTATCATAGCAATCCTCTTTCCTTTAGTACCCGTCCGAGGTGGTAGCGCACCACCGGCTGCAGCTCCAGTACATCCCGGCTGTGGGGCAGCAAAATCCCGGCTTTGTGCAATTCGGCGACATGGTCTTCCAACCAGCTTTTGCCTTCTGACTCAAACAGGCGGTAAAAACGCCGGCGCGACAAGGCTTTGTGCAAGTACAATTGCATCAGCACGAAGTACCAGGAAGCATCCTCCAGCTCCGGAAAATCTGGCAACTCCGGGTGAGGGTTCAGCTCCAGGGCACCGCTCTTGTCCAGGCTGATTTGCGCTTGCCACTGCTGCAGCGCCAAGCCGACGTTACCCTGAGAAATTTTGTGAAAACGGCTGAATATTCTTTCCCAATCTTTTTCATGCAGTTCACTCTCTGGTTTTCCGCCCACCAGCAATTGCAGGCCGCCCGCTTTGTGGCGTGCCCAAACCACCTGCTTCAGCTGTGTAAGGCTCAACGGAGAGAGCACCACCGTACTGAGCAGCCCCCGCTCAATAGAGGTATTTTCCCGCAGATGCCTGAGCCCTTCCAGGCCAGCAGTCAGGAAAAACCGGTGCCTCGCCCCGAATTGCTGAATGGTCTCAATCAGGGCAGCGATAGCTCTTTGCCCTTCTTCCTGCCTCAGCCACCAGAGCTCTGCATCCTCCAGCAGTATGCCGCTCCCAGCAGGCAGCTGTTGCAGCAGCGCAGCGATAGTCCCCCGTTGCCCGATCGCCTGCTCGAAGGACTTCTGCAAAGCACGCGGCACACTAGCGCCGCCGGGCGGCGGGACTACCCGGAGCAGTTTGCCTTCAACCACCTGCCGGGCCGCGTACTCCATAAAGTAGCTCTTGCCGCTCATGGGATCGCCGGTAATCATAATACCGCCCTGCATGCCTTCCCGCAGATAGAACAGCGACTTTCGTATCTCCTCCATCTCTCGGCTGCGGCTGACGGTGCGCCGCCCGAGGTTCAGGTGTTTGCCCGAAAATAGTTGCCGGTAGTAAAAAGGCAGCTTCTGCTGTACCCTATGGCTGGGATTCACACTTTCAGCAAAGGCCCGGAGGCGGTCTCGGTCGCTGCGGAGGCGGTCTTGCTTGTGTTCAAAAGCCGCAACTGCTACATCCTCCTTCCGGCGGGCTATGAATAATGACCACTTTCGGCGGCTCCTATCGACTCTCCGCTTCAGCCAGTCCCGCCAGGCAGCCAGCCCTCTCTGCCGGCTGATCTTGCGCACGTACTGCGACAGCTCCTCGGCATTAGAGAGGATACTTTGTACATCCAGGGCCGCTTCCGTAGCCTCGTACTTTTCCTTAACCTCGGCCTGGAAGGTACTGAAGATGTTGCCGGCAGCCTCGGACAACACTTGCAATTCGCCAGCGGCTTTTTCTAATACTTGCTCGACTTCCGCTTCCTGCGGTCGGCTTTTGGAGCTGTCCAGGCCATAGCTCAGGAGGCTCGCCTGATTGTACACGCTGCCGCTGACCCGGTTGAGCTGCTGCCGAAGGATGGTGAGTTGTTTTTGAAATGGGCTGATGAAGTGCGCCTCTACCAGATAATTGGCAATTTCCGACAGCTTCACGTTGATGGTGTTAATGCCGTTGCCCTGCTGCTGACGGAAGTTGTCCCAGGAAGGCTGATCCATCAATTCCACCTCCGCCGGCAGAGGGTTTTTGAGCCGCTTCATGGACTGCATGAAGCGCCACAGCACGGCATCTGTATTGTCAAAATCCACCTCCTCCCGGTACGTTTCCAGGGCGTTCAAATCCTCGGCATCGCTGGCTTCTAGGCGTTTCTCTGCGGCATGCACAGCGGCAAGCAGTTGCTGTATCTCTTCCAAAATCTTATTGGCGTAGCCCTCCCGCAGCTCCCGCATAGCCTGCTCTTTGCGCTCGTTCAAGCGCAGGGCGATGCGGGCCAGTTGAAGGCTTACGCCAAACTGCCGGTGCAGGAGCAGCTGATTGCGGGCCCAATACTCAGGGTAACGCTGGATGTCAGACAGAATCGCCCGGTATTGCTTGCGCTTCATACGCTTGCGTTCCGAACGGAGGCGTTGGCGGTAATCCGTTTGCCCAGCTATCGCGCCGAGCCGGTTGCAGATGTTGCGGTCAGCATTGCGCAACGCAACACTCGGAGTTTCCGCAATAGCGGCTGCCCGCCCGCGCAGTTTCTGAAAAGCAGCATGCCAGCCTTCCCAAACCTCATCGGCTTTTTCCAGGGATAATTCGCCGGCAGCCAGCAACCAGCCTAACTGCTGATGCTGCTCCCGCATGTTTTTGGCCGCCCGGCCCGCCAGTCCAGCATTTTCCGCCCCCATGGCGAACAGGGCCTCCCGCAGCTGCTCTTCCGCTTCCGAACGCTGAAAAACCTGCAGGGCCTTGCGAAACGGCACCTTCAGGTAGTTGCCCTTCTGGCCCGCCTGCTCCACCTTGATGAACTTAGGCATGCCAGCGATGATATCGGACCGCCGTTTGCGGTACTCTGCTACCCCATCTGCCAGCACCTTTTGCAGTACGTTGATTTCTTCCTCTTCAAATTTCTGGGAGAGCCCTTCCACAGATTTAAGGTTTTCAGCCAACAGGTTGAACCCCTCCCCCGCTTGCTCCGCTACCTGCTTCAACAAGCGCTCATTGTGCTCGCTCTGCTCAGCAATCCACTGTTGATAGTGCTGCTGCAGCACCGCGAGCGAAACGCTGCAGAAATCAGAAACCGCCGCGCTCAGCTGCTCATCCAGCTGCTTCAGCAAATCAGCCAGCCCTTGTTCCTCCGGAAGTCGCAGCGGCACTAGAGCATTGCTCTTGTCCGGCTCGTACTCTTCCTTTTGCTCCAGGTCTCGCAGCCCCAGTTGCGTAGTCTCAAAGGTAGAAGAAGCCTTGACGAGCAGCGTAGTCCCAATGATGCCCACCAGATCATTGGTGCGCTGAACGAAAGAGGCCTCTTCGCCCGGGTGGATGTTCGGAATGCCGATGAAGACCAGGTCCGCCTCCGCCGAAATGGTCTTCATCAGCGTATAAAAAGGCTTGCGCTCTACCACGTTATTGATCACCTTGATTTCAGCCTGCACCCGGAACTCGTCCAGCAACAACTGAATGCGATTTTCAATAATGCGCCGGTCTACGTTGAAATCGTTGACCAGCAGTACCCGAATGCGGGCGTTGCGCCAGCCCGGCGCTGCGCTGATAAAACGAGCGAGGTGAAGCATCAACTCCGCGTTGTTGCTGATGCCGCGCCACCACATATCGATCTGCTCCCGCTTGCGGAACCCCCAGCGCTTGTCGTAGTCCAAATACAAGACATTGTAATCCAGCGCTATGAGCTTCTCAGTCATCTCTGCGAACCAGATCGGGTCGTTCGTATTTTTAGCCCAGCCCATGAGTACGGTGTTGGGGTCAAGGCCCGAAAAACCAAAGGTGGTAGCGATCGTTTCTATGCCTTTGTAAACATTGTTCACCTCGATGCGCCGGCCAAAAACGCCGTACCGCTGCAGCAGCTCATCGCTGACATTTTGCTTGTGCTTCGAGAAGAGCACCTCCGCCTTTTTGTTTTCGATCAAGTCAAAATTCGTCACTATCCCCACTTGGCCAGCCAGCGTTTTTCCGAATTCAATCAAATAGGGCCGCGCCTCCGAATTGCCGCTGAACAGCATGATGTTGGGCTTCCAGTTGCGCTTGTAGTCTTCGGCAACCTCCATGCGCTTCAGGCCGGACTTGACTACCGTTGACCAGACGCTCTGCCAGACGTCTCCCGTGCCCAGGCTGATTTGCTTGCGCTGCAGCCATAGAAATACCCCGCCAATGATGACCAGCGCGGCAACCATCGCCAGTATATCCAGCTTGAACATCACAGCGAAGGTAGCAATGAAGCCCGTTAGCCCCACCCACCGGCTGACCTTAAAGGAGGGTTTGAAATCGGAGCTTGCCCAGCTTTCCAAGAAAAAGGAAATGTTGATGAAACCGTAGGCCGCCAGGTAAAACATGGAAACGATACGGGCAATCAAATCCAGCTCACCAATCAGGATACCCGCCTCGGCAATCAGTACCGTAAGAAGGAGAGCTGCCCGTGGTTCATTGGCAATCCCCACCCCACGGGCGAAGATCCGCGGCGTAATCCGGTCAATCGACATAGCCTGCAAGATGCGCGGCGCGCCTAGCATGCCGCCGATGGCCGAAGACAGAGTAGCTCCCCAGATGCCCGCTACCACGGCACCTCCGAAGTAGGCGATCTTGGACAAAACGTTGTAGTCGCTGCGCAGCAGCTCCTGATCTACGTTGTAAGAAAGGAAAAAGGCTAGGGCAATATACACCACCAAGCCCACTGAAATAGCCGCTATGGTGCCGAAGGGGATGTCTTTCTTGGGGTTGCCCAGGTCACCAGACATGGCAATGCCAGCGGTAAAACCAGTCACCGCCGGGAAGAAAATAGCAAATACCGTCTCCATCGGCGCAGTAGCTTCGCCCCCAAAGGCAGGGACCGGATCCGTAACCGGTGCGGCAGCCCCGGCGAATATGGAAACCAAGGAGAGCACGATGGCAGCCAGGATAAAGAACTGCGTCTTAATGGCTACCGAGGTGCTGATGAAAGCTATGATTGTCAGCAACAGCAAAAACAGGCTGCCGGTAGTGCGCAAACCGTTGATATCAGTGGAGAGCCCTACGTAGGCATTGAAGCTTTCGCCAAACCCCACCAGATACAGCGCGATGCTCAGTGCGGTGCCTACAAATAAGGTGAGGCCGATGGCACCTCCAATCGGCAAGCCTAAACTGCGGGACAGCACGTAGTACACCCCTCCCGCTCCGACTTTCTTGTCGGTAGAAATCGAGGAAATGCTCAGGCCGGTCGTAAAGGAAATGAGGTGAGCTATCAATACGATGATGATACTGCCCCAAAGCCCGGCGTTCCCCACTACCCAACCCATACGGAGGTACATGATCACCCCCAGTATAGTCAGGATGGAGGGCGTGAAAACGCCATCAAATGCGCCGAATTTTTTCTGTCCGCTCATTTGGTTGAATTCAAAGCCTGAAAGGTAACAAAATATGCTACTTTAGCAGCCGTTGTCGGACAGCTCTTCGTAAAATCTTGTAATTTCAGCAGCCAACGGCAAGCCAAAGCTGTCCTCAAGCGTTTATACCCATAACGATCCAACTGCAGCTGCCGCTTGCACAAAGAGCTCAGATTGTGCAGGCACTGCCCAATGATCGGCCGGCAAGCGGGCATTGGCTAGATTGGCAATGCCATACAGAATTGTCGGTCGGCTCCATCTTGTGGCTCGTGCTGTGGTGCCCCGGCAAATCGTATTGTCCAGATGGGCCTTATTTAATCTCTTCAGCCATGCGACTATTCAACATCCTTCTTTTCCTGCTTCCCCTGTACGCCTACGCCCAGCAGCCCGGCAAAGCTGATGCCGAGGCGCCCACAAACTACAGCCAGCAACTGCTTCAGCTGCAATCCGCCCTGCAAAAGCATCAGCCCTCGGAACAAGAGGCCGTAGCGGCAGCCATCGGCCTGGCAGAACTCTACGCTACGCCTGCCTTTTCGGCCTACAATCCAGACACCGCCTACCATTATGTACAGATGGGGCAGCGGCTGTTCCGCCGTCTCGGCAAACGCGAGCAGCGCCGGTTGGAGCGCAGCGGCTTTACGCTCTCGCAAGCCCGGTCGCTCAAATCCGATATACAGGAAAAAGGGCTGGAATTCACGCTCCAGCAGCAAAACAGCCAGGCATTGCTTGACTATATGGCCTACTACAGCCGCCTGCCTCACCATCTGGAAAAGCGCGCTGTATCCGAATACTTACGGTATCGTTTTGCCGAATTACAGGAAGAAAGCAACTACGACAGCCTCAAAACTTTTTCAAAGCAGCACCGCGACGAACTGCAGGAATACCTGCCGGATTTGGGCGCTTCCCTGCAGGAGAGCATTTACCAGTCTTATTTCCGGGCCCACGACAGCACCGATATCGAAAGCTTGATCTACCTGCTGCGAGACTTCCCCTCTACCGCCCGGCGGCTCGATGCTCCGCTGAGCCGGGCACTGCAACAACAGCCATTCATCACGCTAGCGGAAAACCAGCTCCGGGGCGTTGACTTCCGGCAACTGCCCAAGACGGTGCGGGTCATCTACCTTTACCATTTCTACACCGGCGAGTGGAGTGACCTGCTAGGGTTTCAGAACCGCTACCCTTTTTATGCGGACAGCTTCAATTTGCAGCGCGCCATAACCGTTGCGCGCTCGGCTCCCGACTTAGACTTGGGTTTTACCAAAGCAAGGCGTGGCTTATACGAGCGCTATATCGAACTGGCAGCACCTTCCCAAAAAGCTTACGCTGCCCTGCAGCAGCTTATTTCGCGCAAGCTAGAGGCTAAAAACTGGGCAGCTGCCCGCGCCGAGGTGGCCCGCTTCGCTTCCTTTTTCGAAGCCGACGACAAACGGCTGAAACTGCTGCTCCGCCTGCTGGAAGAGGAAGCAGAGGACATCGCTCCGGCCAGCTTGGGCGACACGGTGAATTCGGTCTACGGCGAGTATGCCCCCGTCATTAGCGCCGATGGGCAACGCGTCTTCTTCTGCCGCAATTTGGATGGCAATGAAGACATTTACCGGGCGGACAAACGGCAGGGCTACTGGCAAAGGCCGATGCCCATAGCTGAGCTCAATACCGAAGATAGCCACGAAGCCCCGCTCGCCATTTCTCCCGACGGCTCTACCTTGCTGATGTACGATGGCGGCGTGGTGAAATATACCAAACGCAGCGAAGAGGGCTGGTCTACCCCCCGCCCCTTCTTCCAGGAAAGCCGCCGGCCAGACTGGCAGGGCATGACTTGCCTGAGCAGCGATCAGCAAACGGCTATTCTGGCAGCCCGCTCCATCAACTGCATCGGGGCGCGCAACAATGACAACATCGACCTATTCATCGCCCGCCGGCAGGAAGATGGCAGCTGGGGCAAACCCATCAATCTGGGGACTACCCTCAATACGCCCTTCGAGGACCGCAGCCCCTTCCTGCACCCCGACCAACGCACCCTCTATTTCAGCTCCAGCGGGCACGGCGGCTTGGGCGAACTCGATGTCTTTGTGACCAAACGCATCGGGGAGGGCTGGACCGAATGGACCGAACCCGTCAATCTAGGCAAAGAAATCAACGGCCCGGGCTACGATTGGGGCTACCGCATCAGCACCGACGGCAGCATGGCCTATTTTTCTACCCACGTGCCGGGCTGGAAGGAGGAGCTCTACCGCATCACCGTACCCGAGCGGCACCGCCCTACCCCGGTGACCACCATTTCTGGCCAACTATTAGGGTTGGAGGAGCTGCCACCTGATACACGAGTAATCATACAAAATTTAGGCACCGGCGAGCTGGTGGGAGTGGCCGAGCCCAATCCGGAGTCCGGCGAATTCTTCGTCACCTTACCCATTGGTAATCTGTACAGCTACACGGTGGAAGGCAGCGGGCTGTTCCCCGCCGGCGACCATATTGATCTGCGAAGCGCTGACCGGGCAGGGGAAGTAGAAACGGAGCTATCGATCACGACCATAGAGCAAGCCCAGGCAGATGGCATGGCCTTGCCCCTGAAAAACCTCTTCTTCAAAACCGACAGCTATAGGCTGAAACCAGCTTCTTTCCCGGAACTGAACCGGCTGGCGGAGTTGGTCCAAACCTACGACCTGCAGGTAGAAATAGCTGGGCATACCGATGACCGCGGCGGCGCAGCTTATAATATGGAGCTTTCGCAAAACCGGGCAGAGAGCGCCAGCCGCTACCTGATCGAAAAGGGCTGCGAGCCCGGGCAAATCAGCGCCAAAGGCTACGGGCTCACGCAACCAGTCGCCAGCAATGCTACCGCCGAGGGCCGTGCCCAGAACCGGCGGGTGGAAATCCGTTTTGAGAAGAGCATGGAGTAACTCGATCAGAAGCGGATCCACCAGCCCTCCCGGCCGGCCTCCTCTTGGCTGTAGCTGACTTGCTCAACGGTCCGCCCCTGAGCGTCCGATAGGGTGATCTGCCCACCGGTATTCAATAGGCGGACCCGGGAAAGCCCTACGCGCACCGCCGCCCCGGACCGGAGCCAATAACTGCCCAACCGGTCTTTTCTATCCCGATTGTCCTCGATCGTCCAATTGTCGAGGTTGACATCTTGATCTGAAGCATTGAAAAGCAACAGGCGCTCCTCCCCGGCTTCCGGCCCTTCAGGATTGGCCAGCGCGGCGAGGATGTGTATCCCTTCTACAGCAGAGGGCTCCTCAGTCGGCCTACCGCCTTCTCCTGCAGCTGCAGCGACCGCCTTCGCAGCGTTTACTTTTCCATAACCAAACCATTCCGAGTGCCCGTCGCTGCCGTAGGTGCCCTTGCGCAGCCCCAGCACAGGGTCCGGCTCTTCATCGGTGATCTTATCGGTATTATCTTTTAGAATGGCTACAGCTTCTGAGGCTGTCAAACGGGGGTTGGCGGAACGAATCAGAGCGACGACCCCAGCGGCCAAAGGGCAAGCGCTGGAGGTTCCCCCAAAGTTGCCGGTATATCGGCTTCCTGGGGTAAAACCGTAGCCGCTGTCCTCGTTGTCGGTTGTCCAAATGCCCCGGCCGGGCAGTCGCTCCCGCTGATTGAGGGGATTCCAGTTGTCGCTGGGAGCAGCCACCGTGATTTCCTTGCCCCAATTCGAATAAGCCGACTTCCGGTTCAAGCTGGTGGAGGCAGCTACTGCCACCACATCGGGATGGGCCGCGTAGCCGTTCAGAATGGGACCGCGGGTGGTTTTGAGGCCCTGGGAAGGGTGGCGCCAGGTAAAGCTTTCGTTGTCGAGGTCTTTGATGGGAGCGTTGTAATTGCCAGCAGCGAACAGCACGACACAGCCGTTGCCGTCCGGGCCACCGCTGCGGTGCAGTTCGGACATTTGGTTGCTCAGCAAAGAAGAAAGAGGGGCGTAGACCGGCACTGGGCCCCAGCTGCAAGAAATCACGTGTGCGTGGCGGCCAGCTTCCTCAAAAATGTCGTACAGCAAATTGTCATCTGCTGTGAGGGGAAAGCGTATGGGCTGGAAGCTGCAGGCTGGCGCCGCGCCGACGATGCCCTCGCCGTTTTCTTCCCCAATGGCTACCCCTGCACAAGGGGTACCGTGGAAATTGCCCGACTCGCGGGTGGGAAAAGGCGTACTGTCGCGGTCGATGTAATCAAAGGGAGCAACGATTTTGTCCGTGCCCGAAAAATCTGGGTGGCTGAGGTCGAAGCCGTCGTCTATGACCGCTACAGTGATGCTGCGGCTGCCCCGGCTGGTGTCCCAAGCTTCGGGCGCTTGTACGCTGGCTGCCGAAAGCAGATTCACCCCTCCCCTATTTTCGAGATGCCACTGATTGTCGAATAAATTGTCGGCGGGGGTGTACTGCGCTTCGAATCGGTTGACCAGGTTCGGTTCGGCGGATTCCATCTCATGCTGCCCCTGCAGGTCGTTGCTCACTTTAAGTGGGTTCTTTCCGCTGCGGGAAGTCACCTGCACTAAAGCCATTTGCTCTTGCTTGTCGTAAAACCGCAGCAGGTGCAGGCCGTGCTCGTCCAGAAGCCGCGCCTTGTCCTCAGGGCAGACATCTGCTTGGAAACGCAAGACCAAGCGGTCGGTAATGTAGTAACGGGTGGCGGGATCCCCGGCGGGGCAGTAGGCGTGGTGGCATACAGCGGGCGAAAGCTGGCTTTGCCGAATGGCATCCATCGTATTGTCGAGCTCGTAGGCCAGGGTGCGTATTTTGTAGACGTTGTGGAAGACTCTCTGAATGTCCTGTACGCCGGGCTGCTTAGCCATTGCTCCGGCAACTTGATTGTCAGGCAGTAAGGCGGTGAAGTGTTCGGAGGCTTTTTCCAGAGCGATTTGCTCGCCGCCCCGGTAGAGGTAGTAATCGAGTGGCATTTTGGTGTTGTTTTGCAGTGTATGGGGGTGAAATTAAATATATTTTTTCTGTTTTTGTGGTGGCTGGCCGCTTAAAGTTTGGGGCTCTTAACACAAAAAGGGGAAGGAAGGGCTGCTTCAGCTTATCCGTAGCGGTGCGGTGGACACCCACCCGCCCGAGCTGCGAAAGAAGGTGCAGCTTGAACGTATTGAATGAGCTTCAGAATACTGTTCCTATAAACTGTGCCTACTTCAACAATGCTACATCTAAGACCTTGATAATCAATTGCTTCATCCTCTCTGCCTACCAGCAGGTAGGTGCGCCTCTGCCTGCGACACACATTCTTGAATACACTCATATTCAGGCCGCTTACAAAACCCTGGCTTCCCATTCAACAATCCGCCGCTCTTCCGAGGAAAAATTAACACCAACAGCCATTTTCTGCTTAGGGGAATCAGCGTAGGGCTGCAAGTAGCCTTTATCGCGGATTTGCTCTAAAGCTTCATCGGCGCTCTTATCGAATTTGAACTCCAGTGCGTAAATTTGATTATCTGTTTCTACCAAAGCGTCGCAACGACCATGAGAAGAATGCACTTCAGAACGAATGTAAGTACCCA
>CAYNIT010000023.1:0-32530 GCA_964397205.1 uncultured Phaeodactylibacter sp.
TTAGGCAAGGCGGCCTGCCGGGGAAATTTCGTGGGGTGAATGAGCTGCCAGACAAAAAAGATGGGCAGAATGGCCTGCGTTGATAGCATTTTGGCAGATTTACAGCCGGTAGAGGTGAAAATAAGTCAAAACGTAGGGCAGCCGATGCCCTTGCCACTACCCATACGGCCGCTGCCGCCATTCAAACGGAAGGAAAAAGAGATACCGCCGATGTAATACCAATCGTTGAACGATCCACCGCGGCGGTAGGTGATTTCTCCGGTTTCCGGGTTTTCCAGCGTTGGGTTGCTGAGTTCCGCCGCCAATTCACCATTGTTTTCCAGTACATCAAAGTAGTTAACCTCCGTAGCGCTGACATCATCGAGGAAGTCGGTGAAAAGCTTGCGGCCGCCAAACTCCAGCCCGAGGGTCAGGTTTTCATTGAGCAAGAACTTGATGCCCAATCCCACAGGCAGGGACACCTGCGTCAGTTGATAAGGAGCCGGATAGTTGGGCAGGCCCTGCCCCTCCGTTCCCAGGGGTTGTAGTTCTATGTAATCCCCGTCGAAGGCGGCCTCTGGATTGAAACGATAGACCGCCGCACCGCCAAAGAGGTAGGGGACCATACCCCGGTTGCGGGCAGCCCCTATTTTGAACAGGTTGAGTTCTCCGATGAGGGCCAGTTCGGTTATGCGGGAGCGGAAGCTCAACCCGCGGCCTTCTCTTCCGTGGTTGGCATCGTCTCCAGCTACTCTGCCAATGCTAATACTGGGCCGGATAGCGAGCGCCTTGCCGATGTTGAAGCGGGCAAAGGCCCCGAAGGCGGGCCGGATATCTTCGAAGTAGATGCCAAATTCCTGAGGGGAAAGGTCTCCGCTGTACAAAGATACACCTCCCATGACGCCAACTTCGGCTTGGGAATGGGCCGGGGAAGCAATGAAGAGCGTTACAGCAGTCAAACAGGCAGCAATAAGGTTATTCATAGCAGTCCAATGGGATTAAGGGCAGACGGCTCTGTCTTAGAGAACAAGCAGAGCCTAGTTGCCAGGTTAAAGAACGAACAAGCGTATTTCACGTATAAAACAGATGCCCGAGGAGGCTATAACGCTTCTCCGGCAGCAATAATTTTCCATGCGCTGCTGGAAAATTACCAGCCTACGCAGGGCACGGGATCGCGCAGCAGCCGATTGAGGTCATCTCCGAAATTGTAGGACACGCTTATGTTCATCATGTAGTACCAGTCTTTGGCATCGCTGCCCCGCCGGTAATCTTGGTTGATGCCTGTTTCCCCGCCGAGGGAAGGGCGGCTGAGGCTGGCCGCCAAGGGGCCGTTGTTCAGAAAGATATCCCGGTGGTTGACCATGGCGCCGCTTACGTCATCCAGGTAGTCGGTGAATAAAAAGCGCCCGCCGGCTTCTATGCTAAAAGTGAGTTTGCGCGTGATGAATTTTATGCCAGCACCCATTGGCAACTGGAATTGAGTTAAGTTGTAAGGCTCTTCGTAGCCTCGAATGCCTTGCCCCTCGGTACCCAAAGGCTGCAGTTCCACCCATTCTCCATCTACCTTTCGTTTCGGGTTAAAATGGTACAGGCCCACTCCTCCGAATAGGTAGGGGAAGGTGAAACTGTGTTGTGTATGCCGTATTCTGATCGCGTGCCACTCGCCAATGAGATTAGCCTCAATGATGTCGGTCTGAAAAGCAAGGCCCCGCGAGTCCAGATTGATGCGCTCATCACTGCCCTGTATGCTGCCGTAATTGAGGTTGATACGGGTAGAGAATGTGTTGCTGGTGGAAAAACGGCACATCAAGCCTACGGCCGGGCGCATTTCCTGAATCATCTGCCGGACATCCCCGGAAGAAATATCCCCGCTGTAGAAGGTGGAGCCAAGATTAATGCCGAAATCAATGAATTGTCCAGACAGGGTAGAGCAAAAAACAATTGCCGTTAGCGTCGCTACAAACTTTCTCATAGCTTTTGGAATTTAAAATTGTTCATGGGGAAGCCCCCATCGTCCTTAAATCGGGCTGGCTAAGAGATGCTAACATAGCATCTCTTAGGAGTTTACAGCTTGGGAATAGCCAGCGAAAATGGCCCAACTGCCACTGGAGCATTTGCAAATCTAAGTAATTTTCCCAGCTTGCTGACATGGGGCTGCTTTATATTCGTAAAAAACAGATGCCATAGACAGGCATGGGCTGTATCCTTCTGCCCTGTCTCGTAACTTCTTATGGCATTATGTGTTAATAGCCGTAGTATTACCTTTGTAGGCACAATAAAAGCACAGGACTATGGCCATGCGCAGGCAGAATAAGGAGGACGCCCCGAAGGTCCGCCTGACCCGCGAAAATCTTAGAGAAGCTGCTGGCATTTTCAAATACATACGGCCCTACCGGGGGGCTTTTATCTTTGGATTGGTTCTTCTGTTCCTTTCCACGCTCACCTTTCTGGTTTTCCCCTATCTATCTGGTTTGATGGTGGATATCGCACAGGGGCAGGCGGAAATGGACCTTACGCTGGGCGATGTCGGTTGGATACTAGCTCTGGTGCTTGTAGCCCAAGGGGTTGTTTCCTACCTGCGTATCTACCTTTTTTCCATTGTGAGCGAGAAGGGCATATCCGACGTGCGCCGCGCTCTGTATGAGAAGCTGATTTCGCTCCCTATGGCGTACTTCGAGCACACCCGGGTGGGGGAACTTGTCAGCCGCCTCACCGCTGATGTAGAGAAGCTGTACAATGCCTTTTCCATCACCCTGGCGGAATTCCTGCGGCAGGTGATCATCCTGGTGGCGGGTATCCTTTTTCTGGCACTGCGCGCGCCCCGCTTGTCGCTCATCATGTTAGCCACCTTTCCAGTAGTCATCATCGGTGCCATGGTATTCGGCCGCTTCATCCGCAAGCTGTCGAAAGAGCGGCAGGAGGAGCTGGCGGAGTCCAACAACATACTGCAGGAGACCATGCAGGCCATACAAGCGGTCAAAGCCTTTACCAATGAGCTTTTCGAAACGGTGCGCTACGGCAAACGCATTGATCAGGTCGTGCGCATTGCCTTGGGCTACGCCCGCTGGCGGGCGCTGTTCTCGGTTTTCATCGTCACCTTCTTGTTTGGGGCGCTGTTTTTCATCATTTGGCAAGGGGCTTACATGGTGCAGACAGGCGCCATGACCGTAGGGCTGCTCATCGAGTTTGTTGCTTACACGGCCATCATCGGCGGATCTATCGCTGGCTTGGGCAACTTCTACACCGAGCTGCTGGGGGCAATCGGAGCTACAGAGCGCATCCGCGAGATACTCAAAGAGGATTCGGAGATTGATGTAGCCGGCAGCCGTGCACAAGAGGATGTTCCGCTGACTGGGCATATTGAATACGATGCGGTGCAATTCAGTTACCCGACGCGCAAGGACATCCCAGTGCTGAAAGGGCTGAGCTTCGTAGTGGAACCGGGCCAGAAAGTAGCCCTGGTCGGCACTAGCGGAGCGGGAAAGTCGACCATTGTCCAGTTGCTGCTCAAGTTCTACCACATTAAGGGCGGGGACATCCGGGTGGATGGCCGCTCCATCAGCGAGTTGAATACCACAGCCTACCGCCGCAATATCGCCATCGTCCCCCAGGAAGTTATCCTCTTTGGCGGCTCCATCCGGGAAAACATCCTGTACGGCAAGCCCGAAGCAACCGATGCAGAAGTGCGGGAAGCCGCTGAAAAAGCCAATGCCTTGGACTTCATTGAGTCTTTTCCCGAAGGACTGGATACGCTGGTAGGAGAACGGGGGGTAAAACTCTCCGGCGGCCAGCGGCAGCGCATCGCCATCGCCCGGGCTATTCTCAAGGATCCTGCTATACTGCTGCTGGACGAAGCTACCTCCAGCCTCGATGCAGAATCCGAGAAAATGGTACAGGATGCCCTCTACAAGCTGATGCAGGGCCGCACTTCAATCGTCATCGCCCACCGCCTGGCGACCATCCGCGATGTGGACCAGATCTTTGTGATCGACAACGGCCAAATCATCGAACGGGGCACCCACGAAGAATTGTCGAGCCGCGAGGACGGAGCCTACAATACCCTGGCAAAACTGCAATTTGAACCGATTTAAGCTATGACGCTTCGGGAAAAACTGAAGTACGGCGCACTGGGCCTGTTTTTTCTGACCCTCATCCTGCTGTACGCTTTTGAACTGGACTGGTTTGAGCGTACCATAGGCTTCCCTCTGCTTGCTAAGCTCAGTTTGCTGGCGGGCTTGCTGGTGGGCCTGGCCTGGGGGCACGTCTACGCGCGGGAAGAATTTGGCTTGACCGAAAAAGTCCAGGTATACGTATATTTTTGTGCGATGTGCATGGTTTTCGCCCCGCTTGCAGCGAGCCTGAGCAACCGCTGGCTCGCCTTCCGGCCCGTGCGCATGGTCACCGTAGACTACGTCAGCCAAGAAGCGCGCTACGCCAGCCGCGTCGGCTTGCTGAAGGGCGAAGACCCCAAGCCGACCGACTATTACCTCAGCTTTTATTACCAACAAGAAATAAGAACCATCGACAGCTCTAAACCATTCCCCGCAGCACTGGAGCGGGGAGATGAAATGCAACTGCGCATGCGCACCGGTTTATGGGGGTTCGAAGTGGTACAGCGACCGGCTATCCCATGAAAGTACAGCAAAACATTTCCCTGAAAGCTTACAATACCTTCGGCATCGATTGCATTGCCGCTCACTTCGCCGTTCTGCGGCAAGCGAGCGATCTGCAGGAGGTGTTGGGGCAGTGGGAAGGCGGTTTGCCCTTTGTCTTGGGGGGCGGCAGCAACCTTCTGCTGCCCGGCCGGCTGGACCGTCTCGTACTGCTCAACCGGCTGATGGGCAAAAGCATCTTGGAGCGCAGCGGCAGCAAAGCCCTAATCCGCTGCGGCGCTGGAGAGAACTGGCATGGCTTTGTACGTTGGTGCATAGATCACGGCCTGGGCGGTATTGAAAACCTATCCCTCATTCCGGGCACGGTCGGTGCGGCGCCTATTCAGAATATCGGCGCCTACGGCGTAGAGCTTTCCGACGTTTTTCACAGCCTTACAGCCGTGGAGCTGAGCACTGGGCAAACGCATACTTTCGATAAGGAGAGCTGCCAATTTGGCTACCGCGACAGCGTATTCAAGCGGCAGTACAAAGGCAAGTTCTGCATTACAGCGGTGGTGCTTGAGCTTAGCACAGCCAACCACCGGCTAGCAACTTCCTACGGGGCCCTCAGCCGTTGGTTGCAGGAGCGGGGCATAGACCAACCAAGCCTGCGGGAGATGAGCGATGCTGTCATGGCTATTCGGCAGCGCAAACTGCCAGACCCCAGCCAAATCGGCAACAGCGGCAGTTTTTTTAAAAATCCTGTCGTGCCCGTATCGCACTTTCGGGAGCTTAAAGAGCAGTACCCGGAAATGGTAGGCTACAGTATGCCGGGGGGCCAGGTCAAAGTGCCGGCGGGGTGGCTGATCGAAAGAGCTGGCTGGAAGGGCAAAAGGCTCGGCAAGGCAGGCAGTTACAACAAACAGGCGCTGGTACTGGTCAACCACGGCGGCGCTACTGCCGATGACATCTGGGCACTGGCTGAGCGCATCATATCCGATGTGCAGGCCCAATTCGGCATTGCTCTGGAACCAGAAGTCAACCTGCTCCACTAAGCAAACCTTCTCTCCAATTCGCCGTTTTGAAGACATGAAGCCAAAACTAGCAATTGCTGGCGCCACGGGGTTCATTGGGCGCTGGTTTATCCGTCAGTACGGGCATAAATACGATATAGTAGCACTGACCCGACGCGACATGCTGGAGCACCCAGCTTACAAAGGGGTAGAATGGAGGCAGACCGAGCTGTATTCGCTCTCTAGTACGGAAGAAGCTCTTCGCGGAGTGGACTACGCCATTTACCTGGTACATTCCATGCAGCCCTCTACCCGCCTTAATCAAGGCTCTTTTGACGATACGGATGTCTTGTTGGCGGATAATTTTGTGCGCTCCGCCGAAAAAAATGGCTTGAAACAGATCATATTCGTCGGGGGGATACTGCCGCAGCAGGACTTTTCCTTTTCCCGCCATTTGCGCAGCCGTTACGAGGTAGAGCAAACGCTGAGTTCGCGAACTGTACCGCTTACGGCGCTGCGGGCTGGTATCATTGTAGGGCCCGGTGGCTCTTCCTTCAGCATTATTGAGAAATTGGTGCGGCGTTTGCCTGCTATGCTTTGCCCGAAGTGGACTCTTTCCCGCTCGCAGCCCATTGGGTTGGAGGACACCCTGCGCATAATCGACTTCTGCCTCGGCAACCAGGCCTACTACGACGAAGCCTTCGACATCGGCGGGTCGGAGGTGGTCACCTATATAGAGATGATGCGCACTGTGGCTCGCTTGCTGGGCAAACGGCGTTTCATCACCTCCGTGCCGTTTTTCTCGCCTGGGCTGTCCAAATTATGGGTATCGGCTTTCGCAGATTCCAGCACAACGCTGGTCTCTCCCTTGATTGAGAGCCTGCGCCATGAGCTGCTGGTTACCCCCAACCGGCTGATGGCCAAATTCCCGGATACCAAGCCCTTCGAAGAGGTTGTCAGGCGTGCTCTTTTCCAGAGGGAAGAAGTGCCGGACTTGCCCGACAGCCGCCGACAAGAGCATTTGGATGAACGCAACACCGTGCGCAGCGTGCAGCGCCTGCCCAATCCCGGCAACCGCTCTGCCACCTGGGTGGCGCGCCGGTACCAGACCTGGCTGCCGCGTTTCTTCCGCTATTTGATTCGAGTAAAACAGCGGGGAGAAACATCGGTCTTTAAGCTGGGGCCATGGGAGCTGCTCCAGCTGCAATTTATTCCTGACCGCAGCGATGTAGACCGGCAGCTGTTCTTCATCGTCGGGGGAAGATTGGTGAAGCGCAGGGACTACGGTTGGCTGGAATTCCGCCGCGTGCTGGGAGGGCAGTACGTCATCGCTGCCATTCATGAATTTGTGCCCACCTTGCCATGGTTCATCTACATGATTTCGCAGGCGGTTGCCCATCTGTTCGTCATGAACCAATTCGGCCGTTACCTGATGCGGCAGCAGTAATCAGGGGACAGCCCAGTGCCCCCGCCACTCTCCGGCTTCCCACTGAAACAACGCCCGCTGATGCCCGTCCCGGTGCAAGTGCAGCAAGTCGGCCTGGTCTATCGTGCTCACGACGACCATGAAATGCTCGAAAGCGTATTCCGTCTCTTCCAGGGGCATATCATCCTGCCATGCTTCGGGTAAGCCGTCGGTAGATTGACGGGCGAGCGAGCCGGGAGGGGCGGCGGCAGCGTAATTTTTGCGCCCGGCTACCGGCAGCCGGTCCCAGTACGTCCGGCAAAGTTCGTCTTTCCGGTGCAGCTTCACGCTGCCCTTCATGCGCATCTGTACTTTTTTGCCTGCATCCCAGAATAACCAGCTCAAGCGGGCTTGCTCCTTCAGCTGCGCTACTTTATCAGAACGGGCATCGGTAAAAAAGGCCAACTGCCGCTCTTGTAGCCCCACTTCCCGCAGTATGACTACCCGCATTTGAGCCTGTTGGCTTTCCACTGTACCTATAACCGGCGTTTGGTAATCCCCTTTACGCTTTTTGGCGGCTTTGAGCAGTAAATGCCAGCTGTCGTGCAGAAAAGATGCCGGGCTGTCGAAACGCTCCATGCTTTTTTTGGACCTTTAACCGCTGAGGTTTACAATTGTTAACAAAATGTAGACATAAAACACTGATACTCCATTTGTAAGGTTGCCCAGTCACATTTTTGTGATTCCAATCACTTTGTTTTTAAATTTCAAATTGTAATTTTGCACCTAGTTTGAATTTAAACGGACTAAAAAATGCAAAAGTAAAGTGGCCTAAGGGTAGCAATCGCGTCTCCACAATCAGACACAGGCGATGGCCTGCCTGAAAAAAGAGAATGTGGTTGCTGCTGCCTGAAGCCCTCTGTTTCTAAGGGTTTTCCCGCAGCAAAGCGGCTTCGGCCAGCACAACTTTCTTAAGAACTTTAGGTTTTCATGATATGAATATGGGTTTTAGGTGTTTTTCTCGGGGAGCTAAGCAATTAGCTCCCCTTTTTTTTGCCCTTACCCAAAGCATTGTTGAGGGCTCGCGCCCCCATTGAAAATTCCCGGCATTTTTCGCGCTCTGCCGCAAACTTATTCCTTCTCCAAGCTGTATTCCTGTTTCATTAATGCACCCAGTATATGTTTTGCATCCTGGGTGTTTTATCGCTGAATGCAAAATTTAATTTTGAATTAACACAAAAAGTGTCCGCAAATGATAGAGCTGTCATTCGCTGTTCTGGCATCTTTGTTTTCGTTGGTAAATCCACTGGGGGCGGTGCCGGTTTTTCTGGCTATGACACCCCACTACACTAAAGGAGAGCGCCTGCAGACTGCCCTGCAAACGAGCCTTTACTTCACGCTTATTCTGCTTGGGTTTTACCTGGCTGGCACGCTGATCCTCAAGTTCTTTGGCATCAGCATCAACGCCATGCAAATAGCGGGCGGCCTGGTCATCCTGGCCTCCGGTTTTTCCCTGCTGAATGGCAAGTTTGCGGAGGGGCGCGCGGTCAACCGGAAGGTCAAGGAAGAAGCCCTGACCAAGGAAGACATTTCCTTTTCCCCGCTGGCGATGCCTTTGCTGTCGGGGCCGGGCTCCATTTCTTACCTGATCAACCTGCACGCCAAACATACTGCTTGGGAACCGCAGCTGCTTATCGGCGGCGTTGTGATCGTTATGGGGGTAGTGGTATACCTGGTACTGCGCTCTTCGCCCTATCTGCACAAGCTGCTCGGCGTAGCTGGATTGAGTGCGCTCAGCCGTATCATGGGGTTTTTGGTCATGGCCATCGGCATTCAGAACATCATTGCCGGCGTGGTGGACCTAGTGAAAGTGCTGGCCTAAGGAATTGCCCCGGCTGCAGGAAGCGGATGCAGCCGGGGCGGCCTTTTTCTAACGCATCAGGACAAAGTCTCCTTTGACAACCTCCACGCGGCCGTCGGCCATGCGGATCTCAGCGTAGTAAACAAAAACCGCGCTGTCCATTTCGTAGCCGCGCAGCTGTCCATCCCAGCCAAAGGCAGGATCGTTAGGAGCAAAGTCTGTAGCTTCATGCACCAAATCCCCCCAGCGGTCGTAGATGCGGAAGCGTTCGATGCGTTCTACTTCTGATCCCGCGTAAATCAGGAATACGTCGTTCTGCTCATCCCCGTTGGGCGAAAAGACATTCGGGGCATAAACGGGCAGTTCTTCTAGTACCTTGACGTTAGTGCGGGCGGTGCCTATGCATCCCTCCTCGTCCATAACCCACACTCGGTACAGCGTAGTCCGTCCGGGGGCTACTTCGTAGGACAGCGGGCTGAGTTGCACCCCATCCGCTGGCCACCACCATACACTGTCAATCTCCGGTGGGTCTACCGTTGCAAACAGCGTATCACGGCCGCCCAGCCGAATGCTGCTTTCTGGCCCCAGGCTTATGCTTGGGCTGCTGCCTTCGGGTACACTCAAGCTTCCATCCCACTCGCAGCCATTCGCGTCCTCTATGCGTACCAGGTATTCGCCTGGAGCCAATCCGTCGAGCACATCAGATTCCGTAAAGGGCCCATTCTCTAAGGATAAGAAAAAGGGGGCAGTACCGCCCAGCACACTGTCGAGGGCGATCTGGCCATCTGTTTCGCCAGGGCAGCTCGGCGGCCTAATGCTCCACTGGGCACTAGCGATTAGTTCCGCTGACTGAAACACTTCCACGCTATCGGTTTGTGTACAGCCATTTTCCGTATCGATGACCTGCAGGGTATACCAAGCCGGGGCGCCCGCTGCCGCTCTTGGGCCATCGGTGGGCCCGAAAAGGGCCCCTTCGCCGCTCGTGCTCCATTTGTAGGTAATGGCATTACCCTGAGAGGAAGCGCTGCCGTCGAGCAGGACAGAAGTGCGGTCGCAGTTCAGCTCCAGAGGAGGCTGTATGATGGCTTCAGGCAAAGTGCCGTCGGATTCCACTTCAACGCTCGCTTGGGCGCTGCAGCCATTGCTTTCATCCAAGACAGTAATGGTGTAGGTGCCGGGTTCAGTGGCCAGCAGATCGAAGGGGGCCGCAGGCAGCCCCCCATCGGGGCCGGACCACTCAAAGCTGAAGCCCGGGCCGGCATCTGAGCCGCTGGGGTCAAGCCTTAGGGTGTCTCGTTCGCAGCTAAGCAAGGGCGGTTCTGCGATTGCGGCCTGTGGCTGTTGGTAATCGGCGCTTACTGAAAACAGCAAGGTATCCAGGCAATTGCTCAGGCTATCGGTGACGAGCAGGCGATAATTGCCGGGCTCGGTGATCCACTGCTGGCTGCCCTGCCCGATGGGTTCGAAGCCGCCGCGCCTCCACTCCAAGGCAATGCCGCCGCCGCTTCCGCTGCTGGAGGGGCTGGCATCAAGCAGCAGGCTATCCGTACGGCAGTCCAACTGCAATGGGGAGGGCTCAACAGCGGCTTCCGGCGCCAAGGCGGCATCCACCACCCGGAGGCTATCAATGGCCTGGCACCCGCTTTGGGGGTCAGTAAGCCGCAGCCGGTAAAGCCCAGGGGCATCAATCAGCGGATTGGCAGTATTGGCACCGCTCACGATTTGTCCCGGGGCAGCTTCCCACTGCAGGTTCGCCGCACCGCTCTCGGTATCGTATTCGGCGCTGAGGCGGAGGCTGGTCCGCTCGCAGTTCAGGGAGGTGTCCGGGCCCATCTGCAGCTCCGGTATATTTTCGTTGGGCAACACAACCGTCGAGAGAGTCGTATCGCATCCATTTTCGCCCTTTCGGACCGTGAGTAGGTAATTGCCGGGTGAATTCACAGTTATGCTTGGGGTATTGACCCCGCTGACATCAGCTCCTGCGGGGCCTTCCCATTCGTAGGAAAAATCGTTCCCCGGGCCAGCCAGTTCTGCTTCGATCAGGAGGCTGTTGGGATTGCAGTTGAGCACCAGTGTGTCCGCCAGCATCACAGCGGGAGCAGCAAAATCGGCGCTGACCGTTAGATCGGCCCGGCTGGTACAGCCAGTTTCCTCATCCCTTACTTCAAAACGATAGCGGCCGGCTTCGTCTACTTCTAGCGACAGTTGTGGGATGCAGGGCCCGGCTGGCTCGCCCTCTTCATTCAGCACGTACCAGCAACTGCTGTAATTGCTGCTGCCCGGCAGCGCACCCAGCAGGTTGACTTCAGGCTGATTGCAGTTCAGCACCGTATCGCTCAATTCAGGGAGGGGCGGAGGCGCTATAGACTGTTCTACCCGCACGCTGTCCAGCTCGCTGCAGCCACTCGTGCTGTCTGTCACCAGCAGTGTATACCAGCCCGGGCTGTCCACCACTGGGTTGAAGGTGTTAGCGCCCGCAATATTGGCATCAGCCGGCCCGGTCCATTGGTAAATAATATCCGTGCCGAAGGAGGAGCCGCTGCCATCCAGGGTGACTGTAGCCTCAGTACAGCTGAGCAGCGGCGCAACCCCCGCCTCGGCAGTGGGGCGAATGGTGTCGTACTGAACGGCTACCTGATCCTCTGCACTGCATCCAGTAATCCGGTCGACGATTCGCAGGCGGAAAGTGTCGGCAGTGCTTACGCTTAGCTGGGGCAGGGTGTCGTTGGGCAGCAATCCGGCTTGGGCGCTGAACCATTGGTAGCGCCACTCGGGCCGGTTGGCCTGCCCGCTGCCCAGCACTGCCGTAGGCGCCGAGCAGGTCAGCTGCACCTGGCCAGGGCCAGCCTCGACGGAAGGCGGTGTCGTGTTTTCGGTAACGAAAAGGTCCAAAGTGGAGGAAAAGCCAAGGGTGTCCGTTGCTTTCAGGGTATAAAGCCCTGGCCGGACCGCTGTCGCCTCGAGCTGATCGGTAGGGCCAACCAGCCCGGCTACAGGCCCGCTCCACTCCAAGGTACAGCCCGGGCAGTCGTCACAAAAGGCCGCCTGCAACTGCACCGTATCAACTAAGCAGGTGAAGCTATCCGCAGGCATGGCTTCCAGGCAAGGTATGCAGTCTTGTTGCCGCACCTCCACCGTCCGCTGTGCCAGGCAATTGTTGATGGGGTTAACGACTAATAATTGCAAGCTGCCGCTCGTGTCTACCAGCACGGAAGAGCTGTCCGTTGCTCCGAGTATCATATCACCCGACCAGCTGTATTCGTATGCCGGCCCCTCGGGAGTCACGAAGGAGGTAACCCAAAATGAATCTTGCAGGCAAGGGATGACCAAGCTGCTGAAGGCAATATCCTGTTGTTCGTCGCTGCGCTGCACAGAGACTACATCCTCGGCCGTGCACCCATTCAGGCTGTCGATGACCGTCAGAAAGAAAGTGCCATCGTCGTCTACCTGTATGCTGAAGCTGTCCTTCACAAAAGCATCATCGTCTAGTTTGGTCCATACGTACCCGAATTGATCGCCCGCAGAGGAGCCGCTGGCATCAAGTGTATTGGTAGGGGCATCACAAGTGAGCAGCACGGGCTCCCCGGCTTCCGCCAAGGGCGGCGTATCGTCTAGGAATACCTCCACGCTCACGCTGTCGCTTTCCCCCGATATGGTGTTGGTCGCTACAAAGGTATACAAGCCGGGGCAGCGCACCGTAGCTTGCAGGGCAGTGGTGTCCCCGGATATGCAATTCGGTGCGGGAGGCAACCACTGGTACTCCAGCGCGTTGCCCGGAGCGTTTACACTAGCGGAAAGGATGACAGAGCTCTGTGCGCAGCTAAGGGTGTCCGGAGCAGCAATTTCTGCAGCGACCGGGCAGTCCAGCGTCACGGCTACAGTGGCGGTGTCGGCGCAGTCCTGGGCAGTATTATCCGCAATGAGCGTATACAGCCCCGGGCTGTCTACCGTTGGGCTAAGCCCGCTGAGGGTAGTGGGAGCGCCATTCAATAACCACTCGAACACTTCCCCTTCGGAAGGAGTAGCATCGATAACCGCTGTGCCGGCCTCGCAGGATAAGGCCAGGGAATCCGGCAAGACGGCATTGGGCAGGAGAGGGTCTCGGCTGACCTGCACCGTATCGCTGCCCCGGCAGCCAGAGTTGGTATTGAGCAACTGCAAGACGTACGCCCCTTCGCAGTTTGCTTCTGCCTGCGGAGCTTCCGGCGAGCTGAGCAAGCAAGGGCCGCTCCATTCGTAGAGGATGTTGGCACCGCTCGGGGAGTTGGTGCCATCGAGCACTACCACAGGCTTGGAGCAGCTTAGCTCCAGGTCAGGCCCGGCATCTGCCGCAGGGGGCAGGGTGTCCAGAAATACAGTTGTCGTAGAGCTGGCGGAACAACCATTCGTACTGTCGGTTACTACTATGGTGTAATTGCCGGGCAAGCTGACCTCAGCAAAGGCAGCATCATCCGCGCCGATGAAGCCACCTGCCGGCCCGCTCCACTGGTAGGTAAAGGCGGGCCCCATTGAACTTTCAATCCCGCCGATTTGTACCGTGGCGCTATCACAGTTGATGATTTCTACGATGCCGGCATTGGCTTCGGGGGATAGGGTGTCTAGGCTAACATTTACCGTGGCGGTGGCTTGGCAGGTATTGATGGTATCTTCGACGGTTAGGGTATAGGCACCGGCTTGGCCCACTACCGGCGTCAATCCGTCAGCACCGCTGAGCAAACCCGGGCCCGCCCAGCTGTACACCAGCCCTGGGCCCTGCGAGGAGGCGGTAGCATCGAGTGTACGGGTGAGGCTGTCGCAGGTCAGGCGGTAAGGCCCGGCAATAGCTGCTACGGGAGTGGATGCATCCTGCGTTACGGTTACGCTGTCGATAGCGGTGCAGCCATTGGTGGTATCCTGCACCTCTAGGCGATAGGTGCCTGGACAATCCACCGCAGCCTGTAAGCTGTCGCTGCCGGATAATAGGCAGGGGCCGGCCCAGGCGTAGGTGAAAGTGCTTCCGGTGCTGGAACCCCATCCGCTTAGCGTACCTTCAAGGGTGGAACAGTTGAGCTCGAAGCCGTCGCCTGCTTCGGCGGTCGGTGCAATGGTGTCCAGGGGCATGTTCAGGAAAGCTGTATCGGCGCAGCGGGTGAAGGTGTCTAAGGCGAGCAATCGGTATTGGCCAGGGGCTGGTACAGTGATGGATTGGGCGGTGCTATCCCCACTGATCTCCCCATTGAGGGTGCTCCATTGGTAAACCACATCTGCCTCATCGCCGCTGCTGTCGGCTGAAAGCGTGACTTCTTCCACCAAGCAGGATAGGGTGTCTGAAGCCATGATGGAAGCCTGGGGGCTGGAGAGGGTATCGGCCACTTCTACGCTTGCCGATGCGCGGCAGCCGGTGCTGTCGTTTTCTACCTGCAGGGTGTACAAGCCTGCTGCGGCAACGGTAGGCATCAGGCTATTCTGCCCAGCCGTAATTTGCCCTCCCGTGCTGGCGGCCCAGTTGAAACTAAAGCCTGGCCCGCTTGTGCTGCCCGTGCCGTCTAGTGTTGTACTGTTCAGGCTGCAGTTAAGCGTATCGGGTGTTGCTAATTGTGCCGTTGGCGAGAGGGTGTCCACTCCCACCTGCACCAAGGCAGAATCGAAACAGCCGTTGGTGGCATCCGTCACGACAAGCAGGTAAGTGCCGGCTTCACTAACGGCGGGAAAGAGGTCATCGATGGCCACCAGCTGGGTATCCTCTACTTTTACCCAATCGTAATCCAGATTGCTGCCCTGTGAAGAGCCGGAGCCATCCAGGGTGACGCTGCTGCTGTCGCAGGTTATGGTCCGGTTGGGCCCAGCATCCGCTGCAGGGGGCAGGGTATCTGCTACGATGGTGGCCACAGCGGTGTCAGCGCAAAAGGTGAGGGTGTCCAGCACAACCAATTGGTAGGTGCCGGTGCTTACCGCCGAGGCTGTAGCGTTGGCGGTGCCGCCCTGTAGCTGGCCATTTTCGGTTGACCAATCATAAACGATGGCTGGCCCGGCGGTGGAGGCGCTGCCGTCAAGCGTTACAGTAGGGTTGAGGCAGCTTAGCGTTTCCGGTGGAGGAATTTGGGCGTTTACATCGCTCAGGTATTCTTCCACTTGTACCGCTGCGCTATCGCGGCAACCGTTCTCTTGCCGTTGGGCTACCAGCAGATAGCTGCCCGGGGCATCAATTGTGGGCGATAGGGAGCTGCTGCCGCTGAGGATATTGCCCCCGGTGGTTTGCCAAAGGTAAACTGGAGCGGTTCCGGTATCGATGGCTGTGGCTTGCAAGCTGAGGGTGGTTTGCTGGCAATTCAAAGTATCCGGCGGCAGCAGGGTGACTTTGGGCGCTAAGGTGTCCAGCCCTACTTCTACCTCAGCCGAATCCACGCAGCCGTTGCTGTTGTCTGTGATAATGAGCTGGTAGTTGCCGGCCTCAGACACGGTAGGGGTGGGGCTGCCGCCGGGGAGGTTGCCGCTTGGCCCTTTCCACTGGTATAGGAAATCCGGGCCGGCGGAGGAAGCCGTGCCGTTGAGTTGCAGGCTGTCGCGTAGGCAGTTTAAGCTGGTATCCTGGCCGGGGTCGACGAGCGGGAGGTTTTGGTCAATGGAAACGGCCACCTCAGAGCTGTCGCTGCAGCGGTTATCGATATTGGTGGCTGCCAAGGTGTAGGTGCCGGGGGCATCCACCTCTACGCTAGCGTTAAAAACGGGCCCCAGGAAGCTGCCGTCCGGGCTGCTCCATTCGTAGGCGATGCTGGGCCCTGTGGAGGTGCCGCTGCCGCCCAGCGTCAGAACCGTATCGGTGCAAGTGATGGTAGCGGGAAGCCCTGCATCCGCAGTAGGCGGCAGGGTGTCGATGGCTACGTCTACCGTGTCTCTGGCCAGGCAGCTTTGGCCGTTTTCTACACGCTCCACTTCCAGGATATAGCTGCCGGCTACTCCAACCGCTTGAGTGGGGGAATTGCCCAGCGTGTTCCCGTCTTCATCCAGCCAGCGGTAGGAGAGGGAAGGAGCGGGAGCGGAGGCTGTTCCGTCGAGCAATACCTGTGGAGCGCCACAGGTGATAGCATCCGGTGGCGCGATCTGGGCATCGATGTCCAGGACGCTTAGGCCTACCCGTACGATGCTATCGCACCCCTGTGCGGAGGGGAGGCCTACTTCGTAAAAACCGCTGCTGTCGAGCAGGCTGTCGCCAACGGCAAAGGTTTCGCCCTGACAAATGGTAAGGGTGGTGTCGAAAAAGGTGGTGTCCAGTACTTGCAACTCGAGGGTTATGATGCTGTCGCAAAGCTGGCTCGAGGGCAGCGTGTCGGTGTAGGTCCCGGAACTGTCGTAAAAATTGCCGCCCATGGCGAAGGCTTGCCCGGCGCAAATGGTCGTGTCAATCTCTGTGAACAGGCTCGTAATGACCTCCAGCTCCAGGCTGACGGTGCTGTCGCAGCCTGCGAAACTGTTCAGCTGCAATTGATAGCTGCCGCTTTCGGTAAAGGTGCTGTCCCCTACCACAATAGAATCCCCCTGGCATATGGTTTCTTGCAAGTTGGTTGGCGTGGGAGGCGCTACGATGTCTATCCAAATGCAAGAATCGGATACATCGCCGCAGAAGGCCGGATCGAAGCCCCCCAAATTGCTGCGGAGGCTATCGATGGTCAGGCTGTCATTGGGCATGGGAATGCTGTCTTGGTCATTGCGCTGGTAGCTGAAGCCGCAGACTTGGTACCGCCCAGGCGCAAGCCCGGTCAGGTCAAGGGTGGAGTCAATGTCTACTAAAATGCTGTCTTCTCCGATCAGGTAGGTGTAGCCGTAGTCGGTTGTATCTGGAGGGCCGTCCGAATAACTAGGGGCCGGCTGAAATATCAAGCTGCTGTCGCCTTCGCAGGCCAGCCGGTCTTCCTGCAGCAGCTGGCCAGCGTCCGCAAAGCAACAATCGAGCCCCCGCTCGTCGCAGAATAGGATGCGAAAGCCGGTGATGCCGCCCGCGTACTGCGAAGGGGTGTTGGTCACTGCAATGGTCCAGGTACCGTTGGCGGGCCCGGTATTAAAATCCTCTAGGCAGCCGTTGAATGGATAATAGGAGCCATCGTACTGCCCTCCGTTGATGAAATTGCCCATTTGGGCGTTGGACCACTGCGGCAGGGAGCCGGGATCAGGCATAGCGGCTGCGCTGCAGGGCACGAACTCGATATCCCATCGGGCGGCGAAGGTGGAGGGAAATTGCTCATTGGTATTCGGGCCGATCAGCTCCACGACCTGCCCGGCTGGAGAAATCAGCGCTAGTTCCAGCCGGTCTATGAATTGATGCGCGAACTCGATTTCGACACCGCATACGCCCTGATCGGGGTCGGACAAGTCGTCGTTGAAAAGGTTGGATACCTGGAAGTTGTAGGAAGGCGAGGTATTGGCGCCGAAAATAAGCGTATCCTGCAGACCACAGGGCTGGGCGTAGGCAGCTGCTGTGCCTAGACCGAACAACCATAAAGTAAAGATAAGGCGATTCATACTGATATGTTCTTGGGATGTTTCCGCCCGTTTGTTCTTGGGGCAAAAGCCTTCTCCAAAGGTAGCATAAATCGCCCAAAAAATTAAGGTTATGCGCTTGGTTCGGCTTGGAGGATGCGCTCTAATTCATCGCGCAGCCATTCGTCCAGGCCTTGGTACCAATCCAGGTGGGGGCTGAAGGCGCTGCAACCGCCCGCGGGGGCTGGGCATTGAGTTTCCTGCCACTGTTTTTTGCAATTGGGGCAGCGCGCGGCCGTTTCGAAAGTATCCCAAACGTGGCCGCAATCGCAGCGCCAGTGTTCGCCTCCATCGGGCTCCCAGCTGCACTTCGGGCATTGTATGCTCACTTCTTTTGACATAAGGTCGTTACTGTTTTTCGGTCTCAAATGAGGGCAGCAGCCGCACAGGGCTGCCTACTTCAATGCGGCCCGCCTTTAGTACCCGGGCGGTCAGCCCGCCGTGCCCGCGCATAGCATTGTAGCCGCCCGGACCGAGGTTCTCTTCCATTCGGGAGCAGGGGTGGCAGTAGCCGGTGATTGCTATAATGGCTTCGCCAATCTCAACCTGTGAATCCACTAGTGCCAACAGGTTGATGCCCTCTACTACCACATTCCTCCGGGCCTCCTGCGGTGATACGGCGGCGGCACGATGCAGCATTTTCCCCACCGCATCCAGGTGTTCTTTTTGAATAAGGGTGAGTTGCCGTTTGCCAGACTTGCCGCTGTAGTGATCGCCCACCAAGCCTTCCTCGGGGTCCAGCTGTGCCGAAGGGCAGGGTTCGAGCGGCATACGCTTGGCAGGGCGCCGCCCGATCCAACTGATGCGCCCGCTTTGGGGCAGGGAACTTTTCAATTCTTTCAGTGGGCTAGGTCCTGGCATTTTCTGCAGGTTTTGGAGAAATAACCAAGACTTCCTGCATAAAGTTTTGGAGTTGGTGCATTTCGTCCTTCCCCAAGCGTTCGCCAGTTTTGGCTACCAAAAATAAACCGAGCGCCAGCAAGGCTGCTACGGGCAGAGCCCAAAGCGCCGGGGCAGCCATGCCAAGGCTGAGCTGAGAAAAGCCGGTGATGGCAATAAACAAGGAGATGGCGCCTATACTGGAGTACAGGAAGACAAACAATAGCCAGACCGAGGGGCGGGGGCCAAACAAACCGCGGAGCAAGGTAGTTTCTCCTTCATCCTCTAGGGTGAGGCTGAGCTGAGGCGACCAGTAATGCTGTTGCTCCACGGGGATGCGCAGTACAATGTGATGGTCGATGATGCTGCCTTCGATGACTTCTTGCTCTTCCAATGCCTTCCGAAACCGCTCGATGATCTCCTCCTGTGGCAGGGGGATGGTAAGTTGGAAACGCGGCCGTATTTCAATCGCTGCCATTTTGTTCTTTGTTTGCGGCTTCCAAATTAACAAAATATTGTGGGAGCGCAGCAATCAGATACAAGCTTTGGCAATAAAAAAGCTCCCGAGCTTGCAGCACAAGCCGGGAGGCACAATCAAAAAACAGCAGGATATTAGAATTTGCGAAGCGAAGACGCTCCCACTCAGGGTTGGGTCAATGTTTTCGCTTCGCAACGGGCTTTAACGGGGAATAGGCTCCGCTTCATCAATTGCTAGGCATAACTACCGTCTGAAGCCCTCCAAAGCCGGGGGAAAGGTAAAATCAACGCTTGTACGAGACAGCCCTCACTTGCGGCAATACGGTTATTGTCCGAAACGTAACCGCTTCGTTCCCTTACCAATGCTAGCTTTCGGCCTTTATTACAGCTCGCTGATGCGGCGCACGACTTCGTACAAGCGGGTATACTCATTTACCTCCTCTACGAAGGGGTCATGCTCCAGGTGGTTAGCAGAAATCAGCTTCAGGTGGGTTACCCGGCCGCGGGAATCGGTCACCCGTTGCACGTACTTTACCCAGAGCTGGCCGTTGTTTTTAACGGCGTAGATTTTATTGTCCTGCAGCTCGTGAATGCCACTGATTTCCCGGCAGATTACCATGTCGCCGTCGAGGATAACGGGTTCCATGCTGTTGCCGTTGATCGGGAAAGCGACAAGGCTTGCGCCGGTGAGGCCCGGGATGCTGAAGAAAGCATTTTCCTCTTTGGAAAAGCTGTCAGCCCCAACCGTTACACCCGCGAAGGCTTCGGTAGTAGTGAACATGATATTGCCCTGCCACTTGGGTGGCTCTTCCATCACTTCATCGTACTTCGGCGGTTGCAGGCCAAAGGGCTCCCCTTCGCCGTCGATCATATAAGCCTCATTGACGCCGTACTCCCGGCACAGCGCTCGCGCGTGCTTGTAGTCGATGCAGCGTTTGTCTTCCGGGTTCAGGAATGCTCGGATGATGTGCCCGTAGGCGCGGTTGCCGATGATGCGTTCGGCAAAGTCACCCATGCCTTTGCCGTTGCGGTCGTTCTTAACGATTTCGCCGCGTTCTTCCAGCATGTTGAAGACTTTGATGAAGCGTTCGTTCAATTGCCGGCGGTCCTCTCCAATCATAACGTATCAATTGTGTTTTTAAACAAATAGCAAGCGTACGGCTGCAATTTAAAACAACTTATTGTTTAAAACAAATGAATTCAGGATTTTTTCCAATCTTTTCTCAAAATACTGAAGAGTTCAAGGTCGTAGAAGGTACGTTTATAGCGGAAGGCTTCCCGCAGGCAACCTTCCCGGGTAAACCCAAGGCGCAAGGCTACTGCTTTGGAGGAGCTATTACTGCTCATGACCCTGAGGGCAATCCGGTTGAGGCAAATTTCAGCGAACGCAAACTCCAGCAGCTGCTCGCAGGATCTGGAAACGATGCCCCGGCCCTGCAGGTGTTCAGAAAGCCAGTAGCCCATCTCCGCAGTATGGTGCTTGTAGTCGATAGCCATCAAACTGACAAAACCGGCAATCTGCCCATGGTAAGAAATAAGGTAGGTACAGCGCTGCCCGCCCTCGTTGAAACGGATCGCATCAAACAGAAAACGATAGGCATCTCCTACGGATTGGGTAGCCGGCAGCCAGTCCAGCCAGCGTTCGAGATAAGCCCGGTTGTTGTCGATGAGTTGGTAGACTTCCTCGGCCCACTCTAGTTGAGGGGGGTACAGGGCGGTCTCGGGGTCGATTTGAAAATCAGGCAGCTTCATGGGCTTTTGGTTTTGGCAGCACTCAGCTCTTGCAGGACTGCAGCGGCTTCTTCGATCTCTTCCTCCGTATTGTAGTAGTGGGGAGACAGGCGAAGGGCCCATTCGACGCCCTTTTTCTCAAAATCCAGCAGAGCAGAAGAGCGGGAAGGGGCGGAGGTGTGCACCCCCCGGTCCCGCAGCTCAGCTATCAGAGCGGCGCGCTCCCAGCCGGGCACCGCCAGGGTTACGATGCCGCCCCGCTGCTCGCCTTGATCGAGGGGGGAAAAGCCTCGGAACAGCAGCGATTCCCGCAGCTGGCCGGCGAGGTGTTGCACCCGCTGGGCAATGGCTTCTACGCCCAAGCCCAGGGCGTACTCTACCGCTGCCCGCAGGCCCAGCATCACGGCGTAGGAGCACTCGAAAGTCTCGAAACGCACCGCCCCCGGGCGCGGGGCGTAGCGGTCTTCAGCCAGCCATTGGGCAGCATGCAAATCCATGAATTGGGGTTCCAGCCCGGCTTCTAGTACCCGCTCAGAGGCGTACAGGAAGCCACCGCCCCGGGGGCCCCGCAGGAATTTCCGGGAGGTAGCCGTCAGGAAGTCGCAGCCGATGCGGGAGACATCTAGCGGGAGCTGCCCCGCAGACTGGCAGGCATCTACCAGGTACCAGCAGCCGTACTCCCGGCAGATGGCGCCAACCGCTTCTACATCCTGTATGAGGCCAGAATTGGTGGGGATGTGGGTGACAGCGACTAGCTTGGGGCGATGCTTTTGCACCAGTTCCCGTACGCTGTCGGGATCCACTCCTCCCTCTGGCAGAGCGGCGGCCCGCAGGGTTTGCAGGCCGTATCGTTTTTGGAGCTGCAGAAAAGCGATGTGGTTGGAGACGTAATCATCATCGGTGGTCAGGATGATGTCCCCCGGCTGGAAGGTAAAAGCCGACAGAGCGGTGTTGTAGGCCAGGGTAGCGCTGCCGGCGAAGGCGATGTTGTCGGGCTTGGCGCCGAGCAGTTGTGCGACGGCTTCGTAAAAGGCGGTTTGTTCTTCCTTGGTGAGGGCAGCCGCTTCGTACCCGCCAATTTTAGCCTCCAGCTGCAGGTACGCTTGCTGAGCTTGGAGGACAGCCTGCGGCGGTAGGGCAGCGCCGGCGTTGTTGAGATGGTTGCAGTTTTGGGTGCCGGGCGTGTCCGCACGCAGTTGTTCCAGGCGGGCGATGTCGAATAGAGCCATGTAGTTTTTGGAAAATATAAGGAAAATGAATGCAATTTGCGAGGCTTTTCCAGTTCAGGCCTTTAACAAGGCGGGCCGCTGGCTGATTTCGTGGTAACAGATGTAGCCTTCCTTGAAGTAGTGCAGCACCATGCTGCGCCGCGAGCGGCTTTTATCCCGGTGGGGTTCCCCGCCGTGCAGCAGGTTGGCGTGCCAGATGAGGAGGTCGCCAGGCTGTGCCCGCAGGGGCTCTTTGGCCAAGCCATATTCCTGCACTTTCTGCTCGATCATAGCCTCGTAGGCAGGATACCCCTTATCGCCTAGCCGCAGGCGGGTGCCTTGGTTGCCAAAGGCGTCATTCAGGAAGTAAGGCAAGCGGTGGCTGCCGGGATAGTAGTGCAAAGGGCCGTTGTCCGGGCCGACTTCATCCAGCGCAATCCAGACGCCCAGCAGCCCGCCGAGCGGGAAGGTGGTCATGTGGATGGAGTCGGAATGGGTCTTCTGTTCGCTGCCTTCGCCCACGAAGTTAATGCTCTGAAAAAGCCGGGCCTGGCCGTCGAGCAGGTAGCCGAGAATGGTTTTTAAATCAGGATGATGGCCAATGCGCCGCAGGAAGTCGCTGTGGTGGATGGCAAACATCAGTTTTTTATTGTTGTAGCGTGGCGACAGGGTGTCGTCCTCCAGCAACTGGGCAACGGCTGCATTAGCGCGCTCCACTTCCGCCGGCTGCAGCCAGCCCCGCAGCAGAGCGTAGCCCTTATCGGGGTACTGCTGCAGGCTCTGCCGGCTGGCTTCGGGCAGTTTGGCATAGACCGGAGCCTGCTGAAGCCCCGCCACATCCGGCTCAATGCTTTCTTCCCGGGCGGCCGGCAGGTGGTCAAAGTCGGCACTGCAGACCGGTTCGTAGTATCGCTTGCGGATACCGTACTGCCGGTACAGAGCTTCCAAATGGCGCAACTCCTGTTTGTGGAAGAGGTTGTAAAGCGCGTAAGTCCATTTCCACTGTCTTATCCACTCGGTCATAGATAACGATTTATTCCTGTAAGATAACTGGATTGGGGGTAATGTGCAAATGAGCGAGCTCGGCAGCTTTGGCGCCGCCCCTCGCTGCGGCGCTGCGGCTGCTTGCAGTGCGAGCAGGGGAGAAGCGCTGTTTGCGGCTATGGTGAAAAGTACTGTGCTCTGTTCTTTGACTACAAAATGGCCTTATCGTATTATCTTTATCTTTTGCGAAGAAAGCCGATGGCCAAGGGCGCCGGACGACGTTCTTCCGAATCTTTAAAAAAAACAACATTATGAAAAAGCCATTTCTTTTGCCGCTCTTGCTGCTCTGCCCTTTCCTAGCTGATGCCCAGCCCACCAGTCAGGAATGGGAGGTGGGAGCCGGCAAGTGGTGCCAGTTGTCCTTCTATTCCGATCATGTCCTGCGCCTGCAATTCCGGGAAAGCGGAGAACAACACCTGCCAGACAGCCATTACGAAATGGTGGTTTCCCATGCGAAAAAAGGGGCGTTCCGCCAAGTCGGCCAGCTTCCCGCTCCTGCCTTCCGATCGGAGAACAGCGGCCTTAGGGTACAAGCCCAGGAAGGCGGTTTGGCGCTGATGCAGGGAGCTCAGAAACTATTCGCCATAGAGCGTTTCGTCAGCAACGACAGCCTGAAAAAGATCGTCGCCCGCTACGACCCAAGCGAGCACTTCTGCGGTTTGGGCCACCCAAGCTACGCTCTGGTCGAGTCGCTGGATTTGGCAGGCAAGGCAGTTTCTTCCAACTACGGGGAGGGCAAGGTGAAAGATTGGGGGGCGCAGGGCGTACTGACGGTCCCCTTTTTCATAAGCAGCAAAGGATACGGTATTTTCCTGAACAGCACCTTTGCGCACCGCTTCAATTTTGGCCAGGACGGGGCGTTCAGTCTTCAGCTGGACACCAAAGGCTACGAGGGGCGCATGGACCTGTTTTTCATCCATGGGCCCTCTCCCGGCGCTATACTCGACCGATACACCCAGCTTACCGGCCGGCCAGTGATGCTGCCTAAGTCTGTCTTTGGCCTGCAGCTTTCCGATAAGGGCTTCCCGGAGAACGACGGCATGGACTGGTGGGTGGAAAAAGTGGAGGCGCATCGGGAGGCAGGCTACCCGCTCGACCACATCACCCACGACAACCGCTGGCGGGCCGGTTCTGGAGGCTGGTCGGGCTCCTGGTTTGAATGGGACAGTACCCGCTACCCCGACCCGAGGGCCTTCGAGCAATGGGCAAACGAAGAGGGGCTGACCATGACCCTCGACCTCAACCGCAACATTATAGCCGATTGCGACGGTTACCAAGCCCGCTTCAACCTGCCACAATCAGAAAAGTACCTCGAACACGGCCGCTCCGCCCCTGATTTTACGAATCCAGCAGCCAGGGGCTGGCTCTGGCGCTTATTCTGGGAACAATCCTTTGACCCCGAGCTCGGCTATCCCGGCGATGGCCTGTGGATAGACGAAACGGATGACCTCTGGCCCCTGCCCGATAGCCTTGTGCTGCACAATGGCTGGCGTTGGGCGGAAGCCGCCAATTACCATAACTTCCTGATTGCCAAAGCTATCGTACAGGAAGGATGGCTGAGCGGCAACGAGCGGTCGCTCCGCCGGCGCCCATTCGTATGGCAGCGGGCGCTGACCGCCGGCGCCCAGCGTTGGTCTACCCACTGGTCGGGCGACCTCAAATGCTCCTACAGCTGGATGGAGGGCAACATCCGGGGCATGCTGGCCTCTGGCTTGTCGGGCTTTCCTTATTTCAACCATGATGCGGGCGGCTTCCGCGGCGGCCCCGACGATGAGATGTACATCCAATGGGCGATGGCTATGGGCAGCTTTTCCCCCATTTGGCGCCCTCATGGGTTTGGCCTGCGCAAGCGCTGGCCGCTGGACCGCAACCTCCGCTGCCAAAAAGCAGCCTTGAAGTACAGCCACCTGCGCTACCGCTGGATGCCGTATCTGTACACCCAGGCTTGGAAAGCCCACCGCGCCGGCCTGCCTATTGCCCGCGCTATGATGATCGACTACCCGGAAGAGGAGGCGGTCTGGCAGTACGACCTGCAATACCTCTGGGGCGGCGATATGATCGTGGCTCCTACTCATTCGGATTGGAATACCACCCAGCAAATCTGGCTGCCGCCAGGATCGGACTGGGTTGACTTCTGGACGGAAGCGGTGTATCCGGGCGGGCAGGTTATTACCTACGAAGCACAGATAGAAGAATTGCCTTTATTTATCAAAAGGGGGGCGGTGATTCCGGGCAGGGAATACGCGCAAAGCACTGCCTTTATAGAGGATGGTCACCTCATCCTTGATATCTACACTGGTGCTGACAGCCAGTTTGAGCTCTACGAGGACGATGGCGTAAGCCTGGCTTACCAAGAGGGCCGATACCGGACTACGGTTTTGAAATACGAGGAGCAAAGTAGCGCCTGTACCATTCAGGCAGCGGAGGGTACCTACGAAGGCAGCCCGGGCCGCCGCTCCTACGAGCTTCATTTTCACCTGTTGGAACAGCCTCCCAGGCGGGTCCTCCTCAATGGGCAGGCGCTGCCCGAAGCGCAGCTCCGTTGGGAAAAGGGCATACTGAAGGTAAGGGTGGAAGAACAGCCCGTGGAGAAGACACTGCTGGTCCGCCTGGACTGAGATCTGTGGGCTACCAATAAAATTTCTTATCTTACCGTTTCACAAAGCTATGACCAGCCATGCGCCTTTCTTTGCTTTTTGCCGTTTTTGTGCTTTGCTGCTTTCCGAAGCAGAGCGGTGCCCAATCTACCTGTGATGGCAACCTCGGGGAAAATATCTTTGCCGAAGGCGACTTCGGCAGCGGATCCGCGGGGGTGTTGCCCACTGATCCCGGCATTGCTCCAGGGTACAGCTACGACCCCAGCCCGCCGCCGGAGGACGGCAGCTACACCATTAGCTCGGGATTTGGCAGCTGGAGCTGGTACTACGACTCTTGGTTCTACGTAGGCTCCGACCGCAGCGACGACTCCGATGGCTACATGATGGTGGTCAACGCTGACTTCCAGCCCGGCATCTTCTACGAGCAAACCATTGACGGCCTCTGCCCGAATACGCTCTACTTTTTTTCGGCGGATATCCTCAACATAGTCGCTATCCCTACGGCCAACCATACCCTGCCCAATGTCTCCTTTTTCCTCGATGGCACGGAGCAGTACAGCACGGGCGATATTCCGCAGGATGAAACCTGGCGCACCTTCGGTTTTACCTTTACCACTGGCCCCAATACCACTTCCTTGACGCTGTCGCTGCGCAACAACGCTCCGGGCGGCTTAGGCAACGATCTGGCCATCGACAACATTTCTTTCCGCGCCTGCGGGCCAGAGGCGCTGATCCTGCCCCGGCAAATCGCTAATATCTGCGAGGATGGTTCCCCAATACCGCTGGAGGCTACCATACTAGGGGATCAGTTCGAGGAGCCATTTGTGCAATGGCAGCGCAGCCCCGATGGCGGGCAAAGCTGGGAAGACATTCCGGGGGAGACGGCCAAGACCTTCCTGCATACCGAGCTTTCCGGAGGCTACTATTACTATCGCTATTTGCTGGCCAACAGCCCGTCCAGCCTGGCAAACCCCAAATGCCATATCATTTCCAATGTAAAAGTGGTGTTCGTGCAGCCCAAATTTTACGAGATAACGGATACCATCTGTGCGGGCAGCGCCTACGCCTTTGGAACTGACAGCCTGACGGAAACGGGGGTGTATACGGACTCTTTGACTTCCTCCATCGGTTGCGACAGTATTGTCACCTTGCGCTTGACGCAAATCGAAGACCCCGGCCTGGAAGCGGAGTTGGAAGTAGCCCCCGCTACTTGCTTTGACCGGGAAGATGGGGGGCTCAGTGTCATGGAGCTGGCCAATGCAGCCCCACCCGCCCAGGTTTTTTTGAACGGGCAGGCGATGGCTTTTCCTGCTGTCTTCTCCGATTTAGCGGCGGGCACCTACACGCTGCGCATCTTCGACCGGCACGCTTGCCAACTCGTGCAATCGGTGGAAATTGGCGCGCCGCCCGAACTGCGCGTGGATCTTGGGCCGGACCGCAGGATAGCCTTGGGGGAACGGGTAGAATTGGAAGCAGCCTTCAACTATTCGCCTCAAAGCCTGAGTTGGGTGCCGCCGGACGGCTTCGATTGCCTCGTGCCGGACTGTTCCACGATATCGGACCTGCCGGGCGAGAGCACCGCTTACGTTGTGCAAGGCAAGCTGAGTGAAAGTTGCCTGGTCCGCGATACCGTCAATATTGAAGTTTTGGAAAGGCGCCAGGTCTACATCCCCAATGCCTTCTCGCCGAACGGCGACGGGCGCAACGATACTTTTTCGCCCTATGTACAAACGCCTAATGTACAGGAAATACGGCGGTTCGAGGTATACGACCGCTGGGGGGCTTTGGTGTACGAACAATCTGCCTACCTGCCTCGGGCGAGCGCGCCGGGTTGGGACGGCCGCATCCGCGGAGAACCAGCAGCCTCCGGATGGTATACTTACCTTGCGGAAGTTCGTTTCTTGGATGGGAAAGTCGTTCGTTACAGCGGTGGGGTGCAGCTGCTGCGTTGAATGGCTACTGCAAGTCTCGGAGCAAGAAGCGGAGGCGTGCCAACTCTTCCCGCCGCTGTTCCACTATAGAGTCCTCCTGATCCAGTTCGTTGAGCCATCCGTGGGCGCCCTTCAATAGGTGCGGCACGCTCTTGGGCGCCGCATCGGATTTGCCCTGCACCAGCAGCTCAATTTCCACTGCTGCCAATTGCAGGGCTACCGTTGCCGCCTCCAGGTACAGGTAGCCTTCGCCGCTTCCCAGGCGTTGCTGCAGCAGGGAGAGCGCGGGGCGATAGCACTCCCGGGCACGGGCCAGTTGCCCTTGCTCCTGATGCAGCTCTCCCAGGTATTTGAGGTTGGCAGAGAGGTACAGGCCGGCTTCTGTTTCCGGGAGCTGGCGCAGGAGCGTTACGGCTTCTTCGTGGCAGCGGATCGCTGCTTCCTCGGCGCCTTCGTCCTGATGAAGCAGCCCCAGGGCAGAGAGTGACCTGGCCAGGAATAGGGTAGGGGGAGGCGACTGGGTACGCAACCGCTCGATGGCTTCCGTGTAGGCCGCTTTGGCCTGTTCCGGTTCAAATGCTTCCTGGTAGGTTTTGCCGAGCTCATAGTACAGTGCCCAGGCTGCTTCCTCCAGGCCTTGCTTTTGCAAGGCACCTGCCAGCAAATCAAGGGCTTGATCGTACTGAAACTGTTGCCGGAGCTGGTAGGCTTGCCGGCGAATGTCTTGAAGGGCGGTTTCCATAGGGTAAATTTGGCTGATTTTTGGTAAATGGACAACTCTGCTGCCCTACATTTCGGCAGCCCCGCCAATTTCCTTACCTTGTCGGAATTACATTAAGAAAATGTTTAATCTATGAAGATCGACAAACATAAAGTTGTCACATTGCACTATAAATTGCAGGAAAACAATGCTGAAGGGGATATGGTAGAGCAGACCTTTGGTGCCGAGCCACTCGTGTTTTTGTACGGGGTTGGCGCGATGATCCCCAAGTTTGAGCAGGAGCTTTCCGGCAAAGAAGAAGGCGATCAGTTCGCTTTTGGCATTAAGAGCGAGGAAGCCTACGGCGAATACAATCCCGAAGCCATCGCTTCTGTGCCCAAGCAGGCATTCGTGGTGGACGGCAAAGTAGCAGAAGACCTGATGCAAGTCGGCCGCGTCATTCCGATGCGGGATCAGGAAGGCAATCAGTTGCTGGGCACGGTAATGGAAGTAGGCGACGAGCAGGTGAAAATGAACTTCAACCACCCAATGGCCGGCGTGGACTTGTATTTCTCCGGGCGCGTTGAGAATGTACGGGATGCGACTGCCGAAGAGATTGAGCACGGACACGTGGACGGAAAGGGTGGCGTAGAGCAATAAGAGCCAACGGAAGGGTAATGTTCTGGGCCCAGCCTCCATCCGTCAATGGGATGGTTGCCAGCTGATGCACTCCAGCCAATGGCAATCGGCGCAGGCGGCTTGCTCCTTCTTAGGATTACGAACAGAGGAGTTTATTAGCGAGCTAATGATAGAGGTTAGCGAAAAGTTGAAGGGTTGGCGGCTGCTGTAGCGAGCGTCAACCCTTTATGGGTTTTATCAATCTGCTTCCCCCATCGCTTCGGTTATGATGCGCTCCTGCTGTTCATCGTGCACAGCTTTGAAGCCTGTTGCCGTGGAGGCGCTAGACTTGCGGGCGATGTGCTGCAGCTCTACATCCAGGTCAATTTCCTTATTCAAGAAGATGGCGTTGATGTACTGCCAGGCGCCCATGTTGGAAGGCTCTTCCTGCACCCAGAAAGGCTTGGCGTTTGGATAGCGCTCAAATATAGCTTTGAGCTGCTTGGCGGGTAGCGGATACAGCTGCTCCAGCCGTACAATAGCTACATCTTTGCGTTCTTCCTCCTGCTTTTTCGCCATCAAGTCGTAGTAGATTTTGCCACTGCACAGCAGCAGCCGCTTGACTTTTTTGCCGCTGCGGGGGCCTACTTCGGGGTCGTCCAGTACTTCCTGGAACCGCGTGCCTGTTTCGAATTCTTCGGGCAGGGAGACGCATTGCGGGTGCCGCAGCAGCGATTTAGGCGACATGACCACCAAGGGCTTGCGGAAGGGGCGCGCCAGCTGCCGGCGCAGCAGGTGGAAGAAATTGGCCGGCTTGGTGACGTTCGCCACCGTCATATTGAATTCTGCGCAAGCTTGCAGGAAGCGCTCCAGGCGGGCGCTAGAGTGCTCCGGGCCTTGGCCTTCGTAGCCGTGGGGCAAGAGCAGCACTAAGCCGCTCATACGGCGCCACTTGCTTTCCGCAGCGGTGATGTACTGGTCTACGATGACCTGCCCGCCGTTGTAGAAATCGCCGAATTGGGCTTCCCAGAGGACCAGTGCATCGGGCGTGGCCATAGAGTAGCCGTACTCGAAACCGAGCACGGCGAATTCAGAGAGCAGGGAGTTGAAAATGCGGAATTTCCCTTGGCCCTCTTTTAGCCTGTCGAGACGGTTGAAAGGCTCATAGGTTTTGGCATCATAAATCATAGCGTGGCGGTGGGAAAAAGTGCCACGGCGCACATCCTGCCCGCTCATGCGTACATCCTTGCCTTCCATAAGGATACTGCCATAGGCCATTAATTCCCCCAGGGCCCAGTCCAACTGGCTGTTATCCAGCAACTTTTGCTTGCTTTTCTGCATGCGCTTTACCTTGCTGAGGGGCGTGAAGCCGTCCGGGTAGCTCATAAGGTGGTCGATCAGGAAGTCGATGCGTTCGCGCTCGATGCCCGTATCGGGAGACTGCTCGTAGTCCTTTGGGGTGGTTGTCTTCTTGAGTTCCCGCCAGGCTTGTTCCGGTTCTTGGTATTCGTAGGGCAGCGGGTTTTCCCGCACATCATCCAAGCGTTCCTGCAGGAGTTTCCAGAAAGCATCCTCCATTTCTTCCGCCAGTTGTTTGTCGACATCGCCCCGCGTAATCAGTTTCTGGTTGTAGACCTCCCGCGGGTCGGGATGGTTGTTGATGATCTTGTACATCCCAGGCTGGGTGAATTTAGGGTCATCCCCTTCGTTATGCCCGTGTTTGCGGTAGCATACCATATCAATGAAGACATCGTTGTTGAACTTCTGCCGGTACTCAACAGCGAATTGGGTAGCGAAGAGCACTGCCTCCGGGTCGTCGCCATTTACATGGAAAACTGGCGCCTGCACTACATTGGCTACGCCTGTGCTGTAGGTAGAGGAACGGGCATCGTCAAAGTCGGTAGTGAAGCCAATTTGGTTGTTGATCACAAAATGGATGGTGCCGCCGGTGTAATAGCCTGGCAGCTTGCTCATTTGCACCGTTTCGTAAGCGACGCCTTGCCCGGCCAGCGCAGCATCTCCGTGTATGAGGATGGGCAGTATCTGATCGTAATCGCTATCGTACAGGATATCTGCCTTAGCGCGGGAAAATCCCTCCACTACTGGGTTTACCGATTCGAGATGGGAAGGGTTGGGCACTAGTTTGAGGTGAACGTTTTTGCCGTTTGGAGTGTCGACTTGGGAGGAGAAACCGAGGTGGTATTTGACATCGCCGTCTCCAAAGCTCAGGTCAGGTACGGCGGTGCCTTCAAATTCATTGAATATCTGAGCGTAGGTTTTGCCCATGATATTGGCCAGTACATTGAGCCGGCCGCGATGCGCCATGCCAATGACCACTTCCTGAATGCCCATTTCAGCGCCGGTATTGATCATGGCATCCAGAGAGACGATGGTATTTTCCCCACCCTCCAGCGAGAAGCGCTTCTGGCCGATGTACTTGGTATGCAGAAAGCGCTCGAAAACAACTGCTCCGTTCAGTTTTTCCAAGATACGGCGCTTTTGGCCGTCGCTGAAGCCGTAGGCTTCATCCGGGTTGACCCCTTCCATCTTAGCCCGTATCCAGCGGCGGCGGTCCCGGTCTTGAATATGGTGGTATTCAATACCGATGTTGCCGCAGTAGACCTTGCGCATCCGGTCTATGATCTGTTGTAAGCTGGCACGGCCCAAGCCAATTTCGCGGCCTGCTTCGAATTCTTTTCCACGGTCTTCCTCTGATAATCCGAAGTCGGCGAGGTTGAGGTTAGGCTGGCGGTCGCGGCGCTGCCGGATGGGGTTGGTAGTGGAAAGCAGGTGCCCCCGGTTGCGAAAGGCTTTGATCAGGGAGAGCACTTTGAACTCCTTGTCCAGTGTCTCAGCGGGTATCGCAGTCGCTGCCCCATTCTGGCCGTTGGAGCCCGCGTCGGCAAAATCAAAACCGCGGAAGAATGCGCGCCAGCTTTCTTCTACCTGGGTGGGGTCTTGCTGGTATCGCTCGTACATCGATTCGATGAAAGCGGGATGGGCATTGGCTATAAAAGAAAAATCACTCATCGCTAAAGTTAATTGTAAAACGTTCAGGTTGTGCAGCCGGGCAGTTCATTAGGATTGGGGCTGCACATGCTTCTGGCTGTGCAAAACCGCCCCGCCACAATTTTCCTCAAATAAAAGGAGCTTTTATACAAAAGCAAGCCAATGGCATATTATTTACCCTTGACTTGCTTGTATATTTTTACAACGCTCGAGCCGCAAAGTTGGCTTAAAAGCTGGCTGCCTTACTTACATTTACGAAGCCGATCTCAACATGTTTCGGCCGAGCTCTACCGATAACCCGATCCGAAAATAATGCCCCGGGCACCGCATTGCGACTGTGCCAGCCCGCCTACTCCGAAGGTTACCTCCAGGTAGAAGCCGATCCGGAACGGGCGGGTCTCTTCGTAGCTGTCGAAGGTAGTGTATTCCGCAGGGTAGTTCTCCATCTGCCCTTCGTCGGAGATAAGGTCTGTAAAAGCGTACTCTGCCCGCAGCCCAGTTTTCACTACCAATACTCGGTTGGCCGTTACGAAACCACCAATGCCGAAACAGCCGGAAAAGTATTGATCAGTGTACTTGGAGCTTACATCCTCCCAGTCCGTGCCCTCGGATTGCTGTGCCCCCTGCAGGTAGGTAGCCTTGCCTCCAATTTCAGCAAAAGCGCCATTGTCCCGGAAGAAGCGGTACAGCAAGTACATATCCAGGCTGTTCCACTCCATATTAATGGTGACATTATCATCCGGATTGCCCCGGTAGGTCATTGAATGGCTGTAGTTGGCTGACAGCATTTCAAAACTCAGGCCGTGGTAGGCCCCGAAGTTGATGTTGGCTACGCCACCTACGGAGGTAGCAAACCCAAGAGAGCTGTCGTGCTCCGGATCGTTGTTGATGTTGGCGTTGGCGATGCCCGTCATGCCCATCATGCCCTTGGGGCCGATTTCCAGCCAGATTTGAGCGTTCGCGCCGGCTATC
>CAYNIT010000024.1:0-18516 GCA_964397205.1 uncultured Phaeodactylibacter sp.
GGCTTTTTAACCTGTCTGCCGTTGGCGTTAGCCAGGCAGGCGCAGTTAGCGTGCCAAAAAAACGAGTCTAAATCGGTAAGTTATTGTTGCGCGACCCCTTAACTTCAAAACAGTGAGAGACTTTACCATTACAGCTTATCGGGATTTGCTTTCGGCATTGCTCGGAGCAGGGTACCGTTTCCAGACCTTTCAGGGTTTCTTGCAAGGGCCTCTGGAGCGTTCCGTTGTCTTGCGCCACGATGTGGATGACCGCAAAGAGCACTCCCTCCAATTTGCCAAAATACAGCAGGAGTTAGGCATCGTCGGGACCTACTATTTCCGCATGGTACCCCAGAGTTTCGACGAAAGCGTTATCCGCCAAATTGCTGAAATGGGGCACGAAATCGGCTACCACTACGAGGATATGGATTTTGCTAAGGGAGACCCACACCGGGCTATTGAGCTGTTTAAGCAGCATCTGGATAAACTTAGGAGAATCGTGCCGGTCAATACCATCTGCATGCACGGCAGCCCGCGCTCGAAGTATGATAACCGGCAGGTCTGGGAGCACTACGATTACCGGGATTTTGGCCTAGAGGGCGAACCGTACTTCGATGTCGATTTCAAGGAGGTGTTTTATCTGACGGATACTGGAAGGAGCTGGAATGGCCAGAAAGTAAGCGTGCGGGATAAAGTAGACAATTATTTCTCGCTTACTTTTCAGCGAACCTTCGACATCATATCCTGCATAAAAAGCAAAGGCTTCCCTTCCAAAGCTATGTTCACATTTCACCCGCAGCGTTGGACGGACAAGCCTTCGCTCTGGATACAAGAGAAATACACCCAAAAAGCCAAGAATGTCGTCAAGTACTGGCTGATAAAAATACGGAAAGCGAGCTGAGGCAGCTATTGCCTTTCCGCCCCCCTACCAATCAGTCCGACGCTCCCCAACCATTAGTACTACAGAGTTGCTCAGTTTCGCATTTGCCCGGCATGGCTTAAGATAGCTTTCGTTCGGGCTGTTTCCTGTAGCACATAAAAAGATTTCTTCACCAGATTCGCTACCCATAGCAGGCCTCCTCCTGAAATAGGCCAACCGCTGCAATAGCTGCTCCCTATCGGCTGGCGACTCTACTAAATACTATCGGCAACTTATCGCAACAACCCCCTCTGTTTGAGACCCCCGCCTACTTACAAACACTAAGTCATTTTTAAACCATCAAACTATTGTTCCCATGGCTTTTGAACAGACACTATCCACCCAGTTGCACCCCCATCAACCTGAAGGAATAGCTCAGGACTTGCTAGTCCAAAAAGCACCGGAGAAAATGCTGCCGGAACCGTTCCTCCGTTTCCTAAACGGATTTGCGGTAAACCCGACGAAGCTAGAAAATGCCATTGTGCTTAAACGTCCATTCGAGATCAATCTGATCGAAGAAGCCGCCTCTCATACAGCTAAGGCAAACTGCATCGTAAATCTAGAAAGACTGAATGACGTACGTTACATCAACAAGTTCTTGGAATCCGTCAACGCAAGACTAGTTGAAGGGGGGCTGATCGTCGGGCGTATCGAAACCAATGCCCAACGCTACTTTAGAATCATGGACAAGTACCCGTATCCGGTTGGAAAAACCATTTACTTTTTCGACTTCTTGGTCAAAAGGGTATGGCCTAAGCTTCCACGTCTGCGCAAGCTTTACTTCCGCTTGTCTAAGGGCAAAAACCGGGCGCTTTCCGATATGGAAACGATTGGCCGCTTGATCTCCTGCGGTTTCAAAGTATTGCATACCGGCTCCGAGGACGGCAAGTTTTATTTTCTGGCTGAAAAAGTAAAGGAGCCAGATTTTAACCATCAGGTCACCTATGACCCATTGATTCGGCTGAATCGGACCGGCAAGGACGGCAAGCCGATTCGGGTACTGAAGTTCCGGACCATGTACCCCTATTCCGAATACCTTCAAGCCTACATCTACGAGCAGCGTGGCTTGCAGGAGGGCGGGAAAATCAACAATGACCCCCGAATCAATTCAGTGGGGCGTTTCATGCGCCGCTGTTTTCTGGACGAGCTGCCCATGCTGATCAACTGGCTGCGGGGCGACTTGAAGCTCTTTGGTGTCCGCCCGCTCAGCAAGCACTACCTCAGCCTCTACCCAGAGGATTTTCAGCAGTACCGCAACCAATTCAAGCCCGGCCTCATCCCGCCGTACTACGTGGATATGCCGAAGACGCTCATAGAGATTGTGGACTCTGAAAAGCGCTACCTGGAGAACTACGAGAAGCACGGATGGCTGACCGATATCCGGTACATGGGAAAAGCGGCTTATAACATCATTATCAGAAAAGCCCGCAGCTTTTAGGACTTTTGTGAAGGGCTGGCATTTCAAGGAACGCCAGCCCCAAATAAGTGATTGGCCTGCTACAGCATCAACGTATGGTCTTACAAGCAAGCTGCTCTAAAAGCGGACAGGTGCTGGCCAACGACACCGCGATTGTCCGTAGCAATCACCCTGAGTTCATGGTACGGCAGATTGCTGTCGAGCTCGCACAGAGCGATGTTCAGTTCGCCAGGCCCGGGCGCATTGGCTCCAGAGTAGATGGCTTCTCCGTCCAATTCGATGACGACACTATCGAGCTGCATAGGCTCCATTAGATGGATCTTGATATCGACGCTTAGTGATTCGCCGGGCAATTCTGGGACATCTACGTTTGGAGGGGGAGGGCTCCGGAAAAGGATTTGTGGTGTAGTCTCCTCCGCTATCATGATGTGGGTGCTGTCCACACCGTACAAATTGTTGTGCACCCAGGTATTGCCTTCCGAGTGGACTACCGCCTGCGCAGGGTCAGCGTTCAGGAAGCAATTGTTATGGAATTCCGCCAGTATCCTTGGCACGCCCCGTATGTGAGCATCAAACATCATGTCCAAAGACGGGTCCGCTCCGGCCTCCGAAGCGAAAGTGTTGTGGTGGATTTTCACAAGGTCGCCTCCGATCAGGTGCCCCCGGTCCTGCTGAACGGGCACATATTGATGCATGTCAATAGCATGCCCGCCTAGATATGGCTGCCAGGAGTCTGGCGCAGGCTTGCGCACAATCATGTTGTACTTGGCCTCGTAACCGGTGCCCGGGTGCCCGGTACTGGCAATTGTATGCCATATCCACTCAATGGTGTTGGCTTCGATAATGACAGAGTAGTCTGAGTGATTGACGGTAATGATGGGGTAAGCATGAATGTCGTGTAAGTAGTTGTGGTGAATGTGGACATCCGAGCCTCCATTGTTCACGCTGACTCCGGAATGGTGGAAATTAGAAATTTCACAATTGTCGATTTCGATATCTTGCCCCCAGGCTACTAAGCATTTGTTCCAGGAAGGCGGCTCCACGTTGTAATCAACATCGGGGTAGTCAGCATCGGGGCCCCGGAATCGCAGCCCTGTAACGCGGGAACCAGCGCGAAGCCAGAATAAACCCTTTCCCTCGGGCATATCGTCCAGGTAAATCAACGGCCCTTCGTTTTCCGGGGCGCAGTTGCCGCGGTCTCCCGCCAGGGTAACCCCCGCAGGGATGTTGATGTTGAAATCATTGGACAAGTCAATACTTGCGTCATGCTCTACCAGTATCACCTCTCCGGCCTGAGCAGTTTCAAGCGCTGACAAAAGGTCGCGGCGGTTTCGAACCAGATAGTCGCCTTCTTGGACATGGGCACTGTAACAGCCGCCGCCGCCAATAGCATCGCCGGTAGGGTTGGTGTGAGCACCGTACTTGAACTTTTCGTCCTCAATGACCGGAATATCGGTGAAGATATCCTGATTGCAGGCCGGCCATAACAGGCACAGCAATAGGGTTAGAATCGAAAATTCTGGAGAAATCTTAGACATTGCTACTAAGTTTAATGAGTGATCAATTGACAATTTAGCTCTGGTTCGTCTTATCCAAGCATGAGAATTGTCAGCTTGATCAGGCACCGTTTACCTGACAAGCGGGTAGGCGATGTGCATGGAAGAATAGCTTTGTCTAAATTTACTGGCAGGGTTCAGTCTACTGAGGGTTAGACTTAGGCTTAAGCATGATTATGATTCAACTATTTAACGGCAGTTGCTGTTCAATTGTTATAAATACGTATAAATTTAATGTTGATTTAATATTGCTGGGCTCGCAGCCCGGATACCCTACCTCTCCGATTGCATTGGTTTCCAAATCATTGATGAACTGAAGAGTTGGTGATAGCGCTTGCTGGCTGCAAGCCCGTTCCGCCTATCCAAACAAAGATTATTGTTTTTTGGCATCTGGCCAATTCCCCCCTTTCTAAGGGGGTCCGTCTGTAATGGGCGGGCCCCTTTTTTTTTGCCCTGGCCTGAAGTTAGTTTGGCCCTCGGTTTACAATTAATTGCCCGAAGCAGCGGGGCATTCCATCTGAGTTGCCTACATTTCCCCCTAAAAATGATCGACTACGCCAAGGTGCCCTCCCCGGCCTTTTTGCTGGATCAGTCCCGGCTGCGCCGCAATCTGGAGCTGATAAAAAGCGTACAAGAGCGGGCCGGAGTATCTGTAATACTTGCCCTGAAGGGCTTTGCGATGTGGCGGGTATTCCCGATGGTTGCGGAATACCTGAAGGGGGCAACCGCCAGTTCGCTGCACGAAGCCCGCCTGATTTACGAAGAAATGGGCTGCCGGGCCCATACCTATTCTCCTGCCTATATACCTGCCGAATTCGATGCCATACTCGGCTACAGCAGCTACATCACCTTTAATTCGTTGAATGAATACGGGCGTTACGCTGGAAAGCTGGCACAGGCCGGGCATCGGATTTCTGCGGGCCTGCGGGTTAACCCGGAGTATTCGGAAGTCGAAACGGACCTCTACAACCCGGCTGCCCCGGGCTCTCGTTTAGGGGTAGCGCCCGACGGGCTTGGGGATAGTTTGCCAGATGGCATCGAAGGCTTGCACTTCCACACCCTCTGCGAATCCAGTGCGCTCGATGTAGAGAAAGTACTGGCGGCATTTGAGCGCCACTTCGGCCGTTTTTTTGGCCAACTGAAATGGGTCAACCTGGGAGGCGGCCACTTGATGACCCGGCAGGGGTACGATGTACCCCACTTGATACAGATACTGCAACAATTCCGGGAGCGCACGGGCTTGGACATTATCCTGGAGCCCGGCAGCGCCATCGCCTGGGAGACGGGCGAACTGGTGTCCACTGTGCTGGATGTGGTGGACAACCGGGGCGTGCGCACGGCTATTATCGATGCGTCCTTTACCGCCCACATGCCGGATACGCTAGAGATGCCCTACCTGCCGAAAGTCATCGGCAGCCGTCCGGAGGGCGAAGGGGCCTACGCTTATCAAATTGGCGGAGTGAGCTGCCTGGCCGGCGATTACAAACAGCCGTTTTTCTTTGACCGGCCGCTGCAGCCCGGCGACCGCCTGGTCTTCTGGGATATGATACACTACACCATGGTCAAAACGACTACTTTCAACGGGGTGAAGCATCCGGACATCTGCATCTGGCGGGAGGATGGGGAGTTGGAGGTAGTGAAGCGTTTCGGCTACGAAGATTTTAAAACGCGATTGTCCTGAGGGCACCTGGGCACAAGAACCCGTACCTTTTCCGGCACTACCTTTACGCTTGCTTGGGTGCAGTTCCCAATCATTTCGCCATCGACTTGCAAGGGCAGCGGGCGGTCTGTTTGCAGGTCGAGCTGTTGGCAGGAGACGATCTTAACGTAACGGGATTTGTCAATCTTACCGATAAAGAATAGCAGGCTCATCCAGAGCAGGTACCACCTTGGCCAGGGCAGGAACAAGCAGAGTTCGAACCGGCCGTCGTCGAGCCGCCCATGAGGATTGACCACCGCGCCTGTGCCGTACTGCCGGGCATTAGCGAAGGCTGCCATCACGCTGCGCCGTTTGAAGCTGCCCTGATCGGTCTGCAGTCTATATTTTGCGAGCGGGCGGTTCTGGGCTACCCGCAGGAAACTCCGGGCGTAGCCGCTTTTCCCCCTTGCTTTTCCGCTTTCAAATTCTTGTATGAGTCGAGCATTGTACCCCATATCTGCCAAATGAAAGCAGTAGTAGCGTTCATTGATCAGCAAGGCGTCCATCTCCAACTCGCTGGGGCACTTAAGAACATCGAGCGCCTGCGCTACGTTATCGGGAATACCAAGGTCTCTAGCTAGCCCGTTAGCAGAGCCCAGCGGCAGGATGCCCATCGGGATGTTTCTGCCGACTAATTGTTGGCCGACCAAGTTAATGGTGCCATCCCCGCCGCAGGCGATCACCGCATCGGGCGGCTCTTCCGAGAGCCGTTGGCGAATCCCCCTTGCATCGGCTTGGCCAGTGGTTTCCAGCCACTTGCCGCTGATGTTGTTTGCTTGCCACCAGTGCTGAATTTGATCTTTAGCCGCTTTTTTATCTGCTCCGCCCGATATGGGGTTGATAACGAAAAGCATTTTTCTCATAATTATAAAACAAATTGCCGCTGCCTTTGTGCGCCTCCTTCTATGAGCACCATAAGCCGTATGATAAGCTTGACCATCAAAAGAACACTAGGCTTGCGGACACCGCCCGTAGCTCTGGCCTACCGCGGGTACGGTACTGCTCGCCGGGCTTTCCTGCGGGGGCATGTACTGGACGACCGCCTGCTGTACGAACCGGAAGCAGGCGACAGCAAGCGCAAGAATATCCGGGCGATGATCAGCCGGTATTTCAGTACCGCCGTGCCGGGAGCTGCGGTAGAAATTGATTTTGCCGGGCAGCACCGGGTATTGCATACCGATGATCAGGGGTATTTTGAATTCTTGCTGGAACTCGAAGAGCCGCTCGCCGAAGGCTGGCATCCCGTTACTTTCCGAGTGCACGATCCAATGGAGGGAGACGGCCAAAGACTGCGCCGGGACAGTGAGGTCTACATTAGTAACGGCCAACACGATTACGGGATTATCTCTGATGTGGATGATACCATCCTGGTTTCCCACGCTACCCAGACGCTGCGCAAGCTCCGGCTTATTCTGACCAAAAACGCCAAAACCCGGCTTCCCTTCCCGGGAGTGCCTGCTTTTTATCGGGCGCTTTGTGCCGGGAGCAAAACGAATGGAATAGCCAACCCTATCTTCTTCATCAGTAGCAGCGAATGGAACTTGTACGATTTTCTGGTCGACTTTTGCGAAACCAAAGGCATTCCCAAAGGCGTTTTTTTACTGCAAAACCTCAAAACGGGCTTGCGCGATTTCCTGCGGGCCGGCGGCGGCACCCACCGGCATAAGCTGGATAAGGCGCGGCACCTGCTGGAAGTATTTCCGCATACTTCCTTCCTGTTGATCGGAGACAGCGGGCAGCACGATGCCCACTTGTACGCAGAATTGGCCGATGAATACCCGGATCGCGTTCTGGCCGTGTATATTCGGGATGTGACCAACAACAAAAACAGCGAGACCATATACGAGCTTTACAAAGACCACCCGCAGCTGCAGGGCAAGGTCTGTTTGTCTGATGATACCTACGCCACCGCCACGCACGCTTACGAGCACGGCTGGATTTCGGAGGCGCAACTAGAAAAAGTTAGACAGGCTACTGCCGAGGGGCCGTGATGTAAAGGAATTCCGTTATCTTGCAGCTAAAACTACCCATGCATACGCAGCAAGACATCTGGGAGATGTTTCAGCGTACATTTTACGAGCAGCCACTCATGGTGCGTTCCTGCGGCCGCATCAACATCATCGGCGAGCATACCGACTACAACGATGGTTTCGTGCTGCCCGCGAGCATCAACCGCCATTTGTTCTTCGCCATTGCCGAAAATGGGACCAACGAATGCCACTTCCACGCTGCTGATGTGGGGCAGGAGCATCACTTCAAAATCACCGAAATAGAGCGTTGCGACAAAGCCTGGGCCAATTACCTGATGGGAGTTCTACAGCAGTTGCAAGAGGAAGAAATTCCGCTGGAGGGTTTGGATGTCGTCTTCGGAGGCGATTTGCCGATCGGAGCTGGCATGAGTTCTTCTGCTGCGCTGGAATCGGGCTTTGCGCTTGGGGTATGCACTTTATTCAATTTGCAAAAAAGCAGGCAGGAGCTGGCGCAACTGGCGCAGCGTTCTTCCCATCAGTTTGTTGGGGTGCCCTGCGGCATTATGGACCAGTTTGCGAGCCTGCTCGGGCGGCGCGGGCAGGCCATCAAGCTCGATTGCCGCTCTTTGCATTACGAGTATATACCGCTGCAGCTGGTGGATTATGACTGGGTGCTGATCGATTCGGGCGTTAGCCACGACTTGGCGGACTCCGCCTACGCCAAGCGGGTGAAGGAGTGCCAGCAGGGCGTACGTACCCTTCAATCTTTCTTTACAGAAGTAGAAAGCCTGCGGGATGTCAGCCTGGAGCAGCTGGAGCGCAGTAAAGCAGCCATGCCGGAGCAGGTGTACCACCGCTGCCGTTATGTCTTAGAAGAGAACGAGCGCCTCCACCAAGCCGTAGATGCGCTAAATCAGAGCGATATGCCGACGCTGGGCAGCTTGATGCTGCAAACGCACAGCGGGCTGCGCGATAGCTATGAGGTAAGCTGCCGGGAAATTGACTACCTGGTAGAATTGGCGGAGTCCCATCCGGGGGTTGCCGGCGCACGCCTGATGGGCGGCGGTTTCGGCGGCTGCACCCTGAATTTGGTGCAAAAACAGGCTAAAGCTGATTTTCTGAAGCATGCCAAGCGGCAGTACTACCGTGCCTTTTCTGCCGATGCAAAGCATTACGAGCTGGAGGTAGTAGACGGCACTGATGTCGTCAGTTGATTTTTATTGATACCATAGTTAAAAGATTTGACCTTGAGCCACACCCTAAACAACGCATACGATCCACAATCCTTTCGAGCACTGGGCCACCGCCTGGTCGATGAACTGGCCGAGCACTTGGAGTCGGTGCACAGCCAGCAGCAAGCCGCCATACCTTACCAGGACCCGGCAGCCCAACTGGCATACTGGGAGCAGGAATTACGGGAAAACCAGGGGGGCGACCCCTTACATTTTTTCCAGAAGGTACTCTCTCGTTCCGTTCAATTGCACCATCCCCGCTATATGGGGCATCAAGTGTGCCCTCCCGCGCCGCTGGCAGCCCTCAGCAGTTTGCTCGATGGCTTGCTGAACAACGGCATGGCGGTGTACGAAATGGGCATGGCCAGCACGGCCATCGAGCGGGTAGTGCTCAAAGAAGTTGTCAAAGGAATGGGGCTCGGAGCTTCTGCTGGCGGGGTGTTGACCTCCGGCGGCACGCTGGCTAATCTCACAGCACTACTGGCAGCCCGTTCTGCTAAAGCGCCTTCGCCGGTGTGGTCGGACGGTAGTGGGACACCGCTCGCGCTGATGGTTTCGGAAGAAGCGCACTACTGCGTAGACCGGGCGGCGCGCATCATGGGCTGGGGCGAAAAAGGGATCATCAAAATACCCGTAGATGAGCAGTACCGTATGAGGACGGACCTGTTGCCAGCCTATTTGGCGGAAGCCGAGTCAAAGGGCACAAAAGTAATTGCCGTTGTGGGCAGCGCCTGCACAACTTCTACTGGCTCCTTCGATGACCTGCAAGCTTTGGCTGATTTTTGCGAGGGCCGTGATTTATGGCTGCATGTGGATGGAGCGCATGGCGCTGCGCTGGCTTTTTCCAAACAGCACCGTGGGCTGCTGGCCGGTTTGGAGCGAGCTGATTCTGTGACAATGGATTTTCACAAAATGCTGCTGGCCCCCGTACTGGCTACTGCCTTGATTTTTCGGGAAGAGCGGCAGTCTTACCATACTTTCAGCCAGCAAGCGCAGTACCTCTGGGAGGGGCAATCTGAACAGGAATGGTACAACCTGGCCAAACGCACTTTCGAGTGCACCAAATTTATGATGGGCATCAAGGTGTACAGCCTGCTGCGCACCTACGGCACAAAACTGTGGCAAGAATACCTGGACCGAGTAGTAGCGCACGGCAAAGCGCTGTCGCGACTGATTCGGCAGCATCCTGATTTTGAGCTGGCACTCGAGCCATCCTGCAATATCGTTTGCTTCCGGTATCGGCCATCGTCCGCTGAGGAACAGGAGCTGAACGCCCTGAACAGCGGGGTCCGGCAGAGGCTGCTGGAGGAGGGGCGGTTCTACATTGTACAGACCTACCTGCGGTCCTCGCTTTACCTGCGGGTTACGCTGGCCAACCCCTTTACTAGCGAAGACGACTTGCTGGCGCTGTTGCAAACGGTGGAGGAACAAGCCCACAGTTTTTCGGCGGGTTGAAACTTGAGGCAAGCAAGACTGTTCCTCAGTTGAAATCAAACAAAGAACATTATGGACTACTGGAAGCTGCAAGGCAAAACCGCCATCGTTACCGGGGCGAGCAAAGGCATTGGCAAAGCCACCGTTGAAGAATTTTTGCGGCTGGGCGCCGAGGTGCTTTTCCTCGCCCGCTCGGCTGATTTGATCGCAGAATCAGAAGCGGCATGGCAGCAGCAAGGCTACAAAGCCTACGGCATGGTAGCGGATATAGCCGAGGAGTCGGCGCGCGAAATCATCGTAGAGCGGGCCAGTCAGCTTTGGGGTAAGCTAGACATCCTGGTCAATAATGTCGGTACCAATGTGCGCAAGCCGACCCTAGAGGCCGGTTTTGCCGATTTGCAGCACGTTATGGAGGTCAATGCGGGCACTGCCTTCGACTTGAGCGTGCGTTTGCATCATTTGCTGGCTAAGGGCGATGGCGGCAGCATCGTGAATGTGGCTTCTATTGCCGGCAAGACTGGCGTGATGTGGACGACCGCCATCTACGCTATGTCCAAAGCTGCGATGGATCGCATGACCAAGTACTTGGCGGTAGACTGGGGCAAGGACAACATCCGGGTCAATTCCGTAGACCCTTGGTTTATCGCCACCGCGCGGGTAGACCGGGTGCTGCAAGATGCTGATAAAATGCAGCAGATCAAAGCAGCTACGCCTTTGGGCAGGGTAGGGGAGCCGGAGGAAGTCGCTCGGGCCATTGCTTTCCTATGCATGCCCGCTGCCTCCTACCTGACAGGCCTTAATATGCGGATCGACGGAGGCTTTTCGCAGCTTGGCATTCAGTAATCTGCTCTTTGCCTAGCTGGCACTGGCACGCGCTTCCACCCCTTTTGCTTGCTCATGTAGCGTTGGATCAGCCGGGTTGTTTCCGGGTTGCCGGGAAAAGGCTTGATGGCTTCCCGCAGCGCCTGGATGTCCCCGTTGATTTCGCTTGCTTCCAGATAGCCGTAGCCCTGGTAATTGCCGTTTTCTACCAGGATAACGGAGCGCTCGGCGGGGTCCCGGCCTTCATCCAGCAGGAAAAAATCCTCTTCGAAGACGGTGCAGAGGCGCTCCATGGCCAGCTGGGCTCGCTCATTGTAGGCATCCGGGGTTTCCGCGCCAGCGCAGGCCCCATGGCATTGCTTGATGTGGTAGTGAAAACAGGCACTGCTGCCAGATTGCAGGTGGCAAAGGCGGGCGCAGAGCTCAAACTGTTCGCGTATTCGGTTCAAATGACCGCGTGCGTGGCTTTGCTTGGGGTACTCTGACAAAACCTGCAGCTTCTTCCTCTCTGCGGCTTTGACCTGTGCCGGCTCGAAATGAATGTAGCCTTCTTTATCGGTATAGGTATGAATGACGTAGGGGAAGCGGCGTACCCTTTGCGCACGGTTGATGGGCGGGCGCAGGCGTTTGATTTCGTGGCTTTCTAGTAGCAGCGCCACCAGCTCGCTGCCCGTCAGCTCGTAGGTGACATCGTGTACGTGTTGTTGCAGCTTGCTCGCCTTCTCCGTTTTGTCGGCGAAATGCTCGGCGATGCGCTTTTTGATGTTGATGCTTTTGCCCACGTAGACCACCTCTCCCTGTGCGTTGTGGAAATAATAAACGCCGCACTCCTCGGGCAGGGCGTGCATTTTTTCGAGATTGAGGTTTTTGGGCAGCAGAGATTCTTTGATGCCCAGGTTGACCATACGCCTTGCTTCGTTTTGGTTGCAGTCTTCAGCCAGGATGCGGCGCAGCAATTCCGCCGTTGCGAGGGCATCGTCGAGGGCGCGGTGCCGGTTTTCCGCCTGCCAGCCCATAAAGCGTATGAGGCTGCCCAGGCTGTAGGACGGAAGCCCCGGAAAGGCTTTGCGGCTCAGGCGGACGGTACATAAGTTTTTTCGGGTGTACGTGTAGCCGAGCCGCTTGAACTCTTCGCGCAGGAAGCTGTAGTCGAAGCGGACATTGTGGGCTACGAATACCGCGCCCTCCGTCATTTCTACTATCTTGCGGGCTATTTCGTAGAATTTAGGCGCGTTTTGCACCATCTCTTGTGTAATGCCCGTTAGTTGCGTGATGCCATAGGGGACATAGCACTCTGGATTGATCAGGCTGCTGAAGGTGTCCAAGACTTGCTGCCCGTCGTGCAGCACAATGCCAATTTCGATGACCCGGCAGCGGGCAGCTCTGCCGCCGGTGGTTTCCAAGTCGACGATCGCGTAGCGTTTAGGTTCCATGTCCGCCTTTAAATATCAAACAATATGATTGCTAAGGTAACAATTCTGTTTGCATTTCTATGCTTTTCTATCTTGAATTGCTCTACCTCCCGCTCTACGGCAGCATCGCCGGCCCCATTAATCGGTCAAGACACCTTGCTTACCGGAGCGGAGCGAACCCAAGCTTACTTTCCCAGCCTACAGCATGCCGGCGGCGTAGCCTTAGTCGTCAACCAAACCTCCAGAATCGGTTCAGTCCATCTGGTCGACAGCCTGCTATCGGCCGGCGTACCGGTCAAGCTCATCTTTGCGCCAGAGCACGGCTTCCGGGGCCAGGCGGATGCAGGGGCGAGCGTGGCGGACGGCCGGGACCGGCGCACAGGCCTGCCCATTTTTTCTCTCTATGGGCGCCATAAAAAGCCCTCAGCGGAGCAGCTGAGCGGTATAGATATTGTCGTTTTTGATGTACAGGACGTAGGCGCGCGCTTTTACACCTACATTTCTACCATGCACTACGTCATGGAGGCCTGTGCGGAAAACGATGTCTTTTTTATGGTGCTTGACCGGCCCAATCCCAATGGGCACTATGTGGATGGCCCGGTTTTGGATACAGCCTATCGTTCTTTTGTGGGGATGCATCCGGTGCCCGTAGTGCACGGCATGACGGTAGGGGAATATGCCCGCATGATCAATGGAGAAGGCTGGTTGAGCATACCGGCTGAGATGAAAGTCATACCCTGCCAGGGCTATACCCACCAAACGCCCTACGAGCTGCCGGTGAAGCCCAGCCCCAACCTTCCGAATATGAGAGCGATCTACCTGTACCCTTCGCTTTGCTTTTTCGAAGGCACGGCAGTAAGCGTAGGAAGGGGCACCAAACGACAGTTCCAAGTGTACGGCCATCCGCAAGCACGGGTAGGGGATTATTACTTCACCCCTGTATCCATGGCCGGCGCCCGCTATCCCAAGCACGAAGGGTTGCGGTGCCGGGGGTATGCTCTGTCTTCTTTACAGCCGGATGCCGTGCGGCAAATTGGGCGCTTGCAGCTCGACTACTTGCTGAGCTTCTATGAGGCATTCCCGGATAAAGATGCGTTTTTTCTGGACAACGGCTTTTTCGACAAACTGGCTGGAACGGACCGCCTGCGCCATCAGATAAGGGCGGGGGCCTCGGCTGAAGCGATCCGGCAGAGCTGGGCTGCCGATTTGGCAGCCTTCCGGGAGCTTCGCAAACCCTATCTGCTGTATCCGGACTAAGGCATGGGACCTGCCAAGGACGGGAAAAGGCAGCTTTGTGCTGAACAATTGATCAAGTAAATGGTAGGTAGGAGTAGAATAAAATGACAGATCATGATCCAAGGCAGCCTACCCGAAACCGATTCCGCCCCTGTGTCTAAATTTCATCATTTACTGCAGGCCAATCGGCCCATCGATCCCAGCAAGTATTCCAAAGTGGCTTTATATTATGCTAAAGCTTTGTCAGCCAGTATGATACGGCCGCTTGAGTCCTGGCTCTACCACCGAAAGCTGCAAGCCTACGAGCTTCCGCAGCCGCCGCTGTTCGTCCTAGGCCACTGGCGCAGCGGCACCTCCTTCCTGCAGTCTCTGCTCGGCGCCGCGCCGGGCTACCGTTACTACAATAAATTCCAGACCTTCTTCCCCGATACCTTCCTGCTTACCCGGAAAACGCTGAAACCCCTGATCAACAAGCTGTTCTTGCAGCTGCCTGTAGTCCGGGCCTGGCAAAACGGCATCTCGCACGATTTTGAGTCCCTGGATACAGCTTCCGAGATTGAGATTGCCATCCTCAACCAAATGAACCCGCATTCTTTCCACTGGGGGCAGGTTTTTCCCAATAAATGGAAGTACTACTACGACCGTTACCTATTCATGGACGGGATCAGTCAGCGGGAATACCAAGCCTGGTGCCGCAACTTTGCCTACCTCAATAAAAAAACCAGCTTTGCCAACCCCGCCGATCGCCTGATCATCAAAAATCCGGGCGACACCGCCCGCCTGCGCCATATCCTTCAGCTTTATCCCGATGCACAATTTTTGTTCATCCACCGCGACCCCTACGATGTATTCTACTCTAATATAAAACTCTGGAAAAAGGTATTAGGGAATCTCGCAGTGCAGGAAACCAACTTGTCTGAAATCAAAGATAAAGTGCGCTACATCTACCGCCGTACGCACGAAAACTATCTGCGGGACCGTCAGTTGGTGCCCCAGGAGAATTTGATGGAGATCAGTTACCAATCTCTGCGCGAAGACCCCCTCCGTGCTTTGGAGTCGGTATTCGATCAATTCAACCTACCAGACTTTTCGGAAAAGCGCCCTCATTTTCAGGCTTATCTAGACAAGCTAGGAGGCAGAGCTACGGCTTATAACTACGACCCCAGGGATGTGGAGGCCATCAATAGAGAATGGAGTGAAATTTTGCAAGCCTTTGGTTACCCCCCTAAAAGGGTGCGTTCCGTCCCTTCCAGCGGCTAAGTAGCCGAAGAGATCACGGCCTTAGAAAACCTGAGCTTTGCTCTTCGTGTTCTCGAGGAGACATCAAAAAAACACTAAACATGCCAATTGACTACAGCCAATCTGTGCCACGGGTTAGAGCGGAAGATTTAAGCCGGGAACGCTTTGAGCAGGAGTTTTTGAAGCCGAACAAACCGGTTATCATCCAAGGCTTGCTCAAAGATTCTACTGCCTTCCAGAAGTGGTCCCTCGACTTTTTCCGAAAGGAGATGGGGGATCTGGAGGTTGGTTTGTTGGACAAAATCCCCGGGAAGGAGGACCGCTCTTTCAAAAGCCCGGATCTGTATATGAAATTCGGTGAATACCTGGACCTGATTGAGCGGGAGCCGACCAATAAACGCATATTCTTATTCAACATATTCAAGGAGCGGCCGGAGCTCAAGCAAGATGTTAAGTTTCCCGACATCGTCAAGCGCTGGAACAAAAAATTCCGCTTCACCTTCTTCGGGGGCAAGGACTCTGTGGTGCGCATCCACCAGGATATGGATATGGCGAATGTATTCCTTACCCAATTTCAGGGGGAGAAGCGGGTGATCCTCTTCCCGCCTGAGTACTCCGACCTGCTTTACCGTTACCCCTTTAGCGTACATAGCTCAGTAGATGTAGAGCACCCTGATTACGAGCAATATCCAGCTCTGAAGTACGTTCGAGGCCAGCAAGCGGTCATAGGCAATGGCGATACCCTTTTCATACCCTCAGGATACTGGCACCATATCGTTTATCTGGAGGGAGGCTTCGCTATGAGCCTGCGTTCCTGGAGCCCGCATACCAGGTTGTTCCTGCGCGGATTGCTTAACATTGGGTTGCTGACCCACCTTGATGACCTGCTGCGCAAGTTGTTCGGCCGCCGTTGGTTTGAGTGGAAAAAGAAAACAGCGCACCGACGGGCGGAGAGGGCTATGAACCGCAACAAAAACAACCCGCAGCCTCTCCCGGCCTGAGCCCTGGCATCACCCCGCCTCGAATGCCAGCTTAACGCGGGGCGGGCAATCGAGATATGGATATTCCACCCTGGACAAGTACAGCCCTTGTGGATGGGCCGAACGCAGTGGTTTGGGCGGTTGGCCGAGCTGTAAAGGGCGCTCAAACTCAGACAAGCTGATCCGGCCTCGCCCAAGTTCTAGCAGTTGATGCACCAAAATACGGATCATGCCTCTCAAAAAGCGATTGGCGGTGATCTGAAAGCGGAGGCGTGTGCAGGCGGCATTGGCATACAATTCAGCCCGCTGCAAATGGCAGATGGTGGTATTGTGCTTATCTGGTTTGAGGCAGTAAGCTCTGAAGTCTTTATACTGCGGCAGCAGCCCAGCTGCGCCCTGCATAAGCTCGATATCAAGCTTGGGGTATTCGTACAGCGCGCTCAGCCGGCTTAGGAATGCCTGCTTTTCCGTATGTATCAGGTAATCGTACTGCCGCAGCTTCGGATCGAAACGGGCGTGCGCCCGGGCATCTACCGGAAGAATGTCGAAAGCCGATATGCTGTGGGGAAGGGTCTTGTTCAGTACAAAAAGAAAGGCCTCGTCTAAACGGGCTGCTGTATCGAAGTGCAAGAAAAACTGGCTGGCATGCACCTGTGCGTCTGTCCTGCCGCAGCCCACTACGCTGATGTCTTCTTTGAGCACTTTGGACAGGCAGCGTTCGAGGGTGCCCTGTACGCTGCGCACTTCTCCCGGCTGCTTTTGCCAACCGCGGAAGTTGAACCCTTGATAAGCTATGTGTAAGAAATAACGCATTGGAACCTGTAAAGATACATTCTTTGTACCTTTGCAGGCAAAAACATGGCTCGTTACCTCATCCTTTTGCTGAGCTTTCTTCCGCTCGGCCTACTCGCGCAAGACTTAGAACGGCAATTGCAAGAAGTCGAGGTGCAAATTGCTGCCCTAGAAGCACAACAGCAGGCACTCCGACAAGAGCGAGAAAACATAAAACTCAACCGCATTCAGCGGGATTTGCAGGAGATTGGGCTTCCCGCCGACAGCTTTATCATGCACGCTGCTATGGCGTTGGAGTATTCTGAACCACACGAGCAGGCCAAATGGGTAGCCCATATCATACTGCCGGATGTTATAGAGGGCTCTGTGGGCCGTACCAATGACTTTCGGGAAGACCCCCTGGTAGCTACCGGCACAGCAGTCGAAAAAGACTACTTTTTGAAATACCTGCAGCCGGACAGCAGCTATGAGTACGATGGTTTTGGGTACGACCGCGGGCATTTAGCGCCCTCGGCCGATTTCCGCTGGTCCAGAAAAGCGCTTTCTGAGTCCTACTTCTACAGCAATATGTCTCCGCAGGTAGCGGATTTCAACCGGGAAGCTTGGGCGGAGCTGGAAGCGGTACTGCGGGGCTACTTGTACCGCAACCCTAATACGCAGCTGTACGTAGTAACGGGGCCGTTTTTAGAAGAAGGCCTGCCAGTTATCGAGCGCTCCATCAATAAGGTCGCCATTCCCAAACGGTACTTTAAAGTAGTGCTTGATGCCAATAAAGGGCGCGGTATCGGTTTCATCATGCCCAACCGCAAGCTGGAAGCGCCCATTGAGACTTTTGCCGTCCCGATTGATGAAGTAGAGGCGCAATGCGGGTTGGATTTCTTCCACAAGCTCTCCAGCCAACAAGAGCAGGCTGTAGAGTCAAGTTTGGATAAGGCCGCCTGGATACCAGAACTGGCGGAAGGGGATGTAGAGCCGCTGTTTCCTCCGGATTTGCCCCGCAATCATTTCAACACCGTACAAGCTAAGCGCTATATGGGCAGCGGCGAGGAGGTGACCGTCTGCGGCACGGTGGTCAGCACCCGCTACAGCCGCAGCGGCAACCTCTGGCTGAACATCGATAAGCGTTTCCCCAATCAGATATTTTCGGTGTTTGTTCGTAAGAAGGATTTGCCTAACTTCTCCTACGACCCCAAGAAAGTTTTAGACAGCAAACAAGTCTGTTTTACGGGGGAGGTGGAAGATTTCAGCGGTTCGCCTACTATGAATATCGAGCGGGAAGAGCAGGTGGCTATAGGGGTGCCGAAAAGGTGAGATAGGCTCGGTAGCTATCCGGCAAGGCTGCTTTCCTTTTGATCAAAGGTGCTCGTTTCATTGAGCGGGCAAGCTGGTTTTTCTAAGTGTAAAATAGAAAGTGCTGCCTTTGCCCTCCTCCGATTCTACCCAAATTTCTCCCTGGTGCAGATCTACGATCTTTTTGCAATTTGCCAGGCCAATGCCGCTGCCTTCAAAATTTGAGCTTGAATGAAGGCGGTGAAAAATGCCGAATATCTTTTCTTGGAATCTTTGGGGTATGCCAATGCCGCTGTCGCTTACTTCAAACAGCCACTTTCCAGTTTTTAGCCTGCCCCGGATGATGACGATTGGCTGCTCATTGGGTTTAGAGAATTTAATCGCGTTGCTGATCAGGTTCTGGAAAAGTTGGCGCAGTTCAAGCGGATAGCCTTGTACGACAGGCATAGGTGCTTCGATATGAATCAGGGCTCGGTGCTCTGCGATGGTACTGCTTAAATCTTTGAGAACTTCTTGGATCAATTGCTCCGTGTCAACGC
>CAYNIT010000024.1:18616-26436 GCA_964397205.1 uncultured Phaeodactylibacter sp.
ATGGTACTGCTTAAATCTTTGAGAACTTCTTGGATCAATTGCTCCGTGTCAACGCTTTGAAGTTCGCGGCTTTTACCCAGTTGGCTGTACTCTAGCAATCCTTGAATAAGCTGGCTCATACGTTTGGAGGCGCTCGTGATAAATTCGAGGTACTCCCGGCCATCTTTTCCTAAATGGTCAGCGTACCGTTTCTGCAGCAAGTTAGCGAAGCTAATCACTGTGCGCAGAGGCTCTTGCAGGTCGTGGGAGGCGACGTAGGCGAATTGCTCCATTTCTTCGTTCTGAGCTTCCAGTCTTGCTGCTTCCGCTTTGATACTTTCCAATTCCTTTTGCCGGTTGATATCCTGAAAGATACCGTACCAAACGGTGCTGCCATCGGGCCGGCGTTCCGGTTTGGCATTAGCGCTGAACCAACGCAGGCTGCCGTCGGGCATTTCTACCCGATACTCTTCTTCGAATGGCATCAGGTGGCGGGCGGAGCGTTGAATATTCTGCAGCATGCGTTCCCGGTCTTCCTCTACGATGATGGCAAAGCCGAGATGAGGGTTTTGCTTAATAGCCGCTGGGCTCAGGCTAGGGTGGAGCTTTGCAATGCCTTGGCTGATGAAAGGGATGTGGGTATTGCCATGCTTATCCAATTCGTATTGATAAATGGCACCCGGGACATTTTCCGTGAGTTTTTGAAGTTCTTGGACCTGATTTTTTCGGTCGCTGATGTCCCTCACTACCAAAATGGTCTGTTTGAGTTTTGGCTCGAAGATGCCCCGGCTTTCCACCCATATCTCTTCTCCGCCTGGTCTCCGCAGGCGGTGTTCGAGCGATAAAGCTCTGGTTGGCTGCCGTTGCAATTGAGCCAGCCATTGCTCGGTTCTGTTGCGGTCTTTAAGTGCGCAGGCTTCAGGGAATGCCATTCCTGGCGTAGAAGCAGTAGGAAATCCGAATTGTTCGCCCCAGATGGAAGAAGCATAAGCGATAACGCCTGCTGTGTCCAGGCTAAGGACGGTATCGCTGAGGGTGTTGATCAGGGCGCGGGAGTGTTGCTGCAATTGCCGCTGCGGGGTGATGTCGTAGCCGAGGCATAGGATTTCTCTGGGTTGGCCATCAGCTCTCGACAGGGCCATGAACTCCCATTGACCAGTGACCTTCAGGCCGGATGGGGTAATTTTGCGCAGTCGGACTGGAAATGGAAGGTTAGGCTGCTCCAAGCAGTTTTGTACTGTTTGCTGGCATTTTGCATGATCTTTTTCCAAGATGGTTTCTAGAGATGGCTGGCCGAGGGTCTCTTCTCTCGGAAGGCCGTACCGCTGGCAAAAAAAGTCATTGAGAAACGTAAAATTGCCTTCCAGGTCGGTTTTAAGGAAGTAGAGGTAATTGCTATTGAGCAATGCGTTGGCTAGCTCGGCACTTTTCGTGCCGTGAGGCACTTCTGTTTCGGGCAGCTGCCGTATTAGGGTCAGGTTGCCGCTTCCTTCAGTACCTATCGGATGATTTCGGAACTGCATCCATATACTTCGGCCGCTTCGGTGGCGAAAGCAAGCGTTGTGCTCTCTAGTGATGTGCAGCTCAGCGGAGGCTTTAAGAGTTTCTAGCAAGGCAGGCAGGCTCTCCGCTGATGCCTGGTCCAGGCAGCTGTGCAATGTCGCTGCGGGCTTGACATCCCGGTAGCCCAAGCATTTCCAGAAAGAATCACTTGCCCAGATTTCTTTAGAGCTATGCCAATACCAGATACCATCGACGCTTTGCGTTTGCAGTAATTCGAGGAGGTTAGAATCTGACTGCAGATGGCGGAAGCATTCTTCCTTCAGTTGGGTCAGTTGCATGTTTTAATTGTGAGGTTAGGGTTGTTGTGCTTTTGCAGTAGAAGGTCAAATTTATGTAAAAAATATGTAAAGCTTATAGGTTTGATGGGGTGGTTTTAGGATACTTTTGCCACCGACTTTTCCAAGGTGGAACGCGCTTGGGGTTTATGGGCTGTTTCGGCGCTTTTGCTTCTGCTTTTTCCGCTGCCGGTCTTCCAGCTCTTCTATTTCATCCAGCAAGTTCTGCAAGCCACTGCTGCTGTCTTCGGAAAGGAGCCGTGTATTGTCGTAGGTAGCTTTATCGAGGTCCAGCCTTAGTATAGGGCTGCCCAGGTAAGCTTCGATTTCTTGCAGCAGCTCTCTTTCCTCCGGGCTGCAGAAGCTTATGGCCTTGCCGCGGTGGTTGCCCCGGCCGGTGCGCCCCACGCGGTGTACGTAGTTGGGGGGCTGCTCCGGCAAGTCGTAATTGATGACGTACTCCACGCCGGGGATATCAATGCCCCGGGCGCTGACATCGGTGGCGATAAGGGTGCGCACTTTTCCTTCCTTGAACTGTTGCAGTGTTGAATTGCGCTCTTCTTGTGTTTTGTCACTGTGAAGCGTGAGAGCAGCGAGTTCCACCCTTTCCATAGCTTTTCGCACGCGCTCGGCCCGTACTTTGGTGCGTACAAATACAAGCCGCTTGGCTTGCGGTTCTTCTTTGATCAGCCGCTCCAGGAAGAAGCGCTTGTCGTCCATCTCGACAAAGGCAGCAGCGTGGTCTACATTTTTGGAAACCGGATCCTTTGGGGATATCTGAATCCGTATGGCTTCCTGATGAATGAGGGCATAGGCCAGTTTTTTGATCCGGTTGTTGATGGTGGCGGAGAAGAAAAGCGTTTGCCGGCGGGAAGGAAGCTTGCGGGTCAGGTCCTGAATATCTTTTAGAAAGCCGAGGTCGAGCATATGGTCTGCCTCGTCGAGGATAAGCGTGTCGACCCGGTCTATCCTGAGATGCCCTTGGCTGTGTAGGTCGAACAATCTTCCGGGGGTGGCTACGACTATATCGACTCCTTTGCGCAGGGCTTTGATCTGTGGGCTTTGTTCTACGCCGCCTATGAGAGCGATGACCTGTACGGCGGTGTGTTTCCCGATCTCCTGGAACACCCCGGCGACTTGCAGGGCTAGCTCATGGGTGGGGGTCATCACAATGCACTTTACACCTTCTGGGCGCTTGCTCCGCTTTTTCTTGCCGTGCAGCAGATGCAGGGTAGGTATGGCGAAGGCAGCGGTCTTGCCAGTACCGGTTTGGGCTACGGCTAATACGTCTTCTCCCCGCAGTATGGGAGGGATGGCTTTGTACTGTATGTCGGTGGGGCGCTTGAGCCCCAGCTTTTGTATGCCCTTCTGCAACTCTGGTTGGAAATGGTAGTCCTTGAACTTCATGCTTCTGGCTTTAAGGGGATAAAGGTAGGGATTTTGTGGGGAGTTGTAGAGGGTGGCAGAGCTTCGGAATTTATGTTTCGCATCTATCTGCAAAGCGTGTAGAGGCTGTTCATTTTGCTAAGCTGCACGCAAAAATACACATTTTTGCCTATTCCTTACTGCCCGGCGGGGACAGACTGGCTTCCCTAAAGCGACTGCCGGGGGCTGGGCACAGGCCGAATGCATGGCCAACAACGCTCTGTCGCCCGCAGGACTTTGCGCAGCAAATTTACCGGAGTGGAACAAGCTAAACCGCTGGAAGGGTGTTTATCCAGCAAAAAGGAAAAATGAAGCAAGCAAAACGCCTAATCACCTTATCTATTCTATGTATTGGCTCTGTAGCGGCTTATACCCAAAAAGCGAGCCCGCTGCAGGATTGGCTGAGGCAAGCTGATGCCTTGCTCGAGCGCGTTGTCGTAAATGGAGCGGTAGACTATCGGGGGCTATGGCCTGATGCGGATGCTCTGGAGCAGCTGGTACTGAAACAGCCCGAAGCTACCCCTGGCAGCGATGCGCAAAAGGCTCTTTGGATCAATCTCTACAACCTCGCCGTGCTGCATCAGGTGCTGCAGCATTACCCGATAAGCGGGCCGCAGGAGGTGCCGGGCTTTTTTACAGAAAAATTCATTCCATGGGAAGGCGGAGCGCCCATTTCCCTGGATGCCCTGGAAAAGCAGCAACTGCTGGAGCAGTACCCTGATGCCCGCTTGCATCTGGTATTGGTTTGCGCGGCAGCCTCCTGCCCACCGCTGCGCGCCGGTGCTTATTTCCCCGAACAACTGGGGGCGCAATTGGAGCAGCAAACCAAAGCGGCCCTATCTGACTCTCGTTTCCTTCGCGTCGACGAAGCCGCGGGCACGGTAGAGCTGTCCAAGATATTTCAATGGTACGAAGCGGACTTTGCTGCCGAGGAGGGCAGCGTGGAAGCCTGGATCAATGCCCATCGTGCGGTGCCTCTGCCCGAAGTAGCGGAATTCGAGTACTACGCTTACGATTGGTCGCTGAACGAGGCAGAGCGCGCCCTGATGGAAGCGCCGGCGCGTTCTATCATACAGGAGTATACGCCCTCCCGGCTTTTGCCCAGGGGAGGCTGGGAGACTAAGGTATTCAACAACCTCTACACCCAAACCCGCGAGGCGGGTGCTGATGGAGAGGTGTTCGATGTGCCCCGCGCCACCTTTCTGACCAACATCATCGAAGGCTTTGCCGGCGTATCGGCTAATGCGCGGGTAAATGTCGGCCTTATTCTGACCCTGCGCTCTTCTCTGATTTCCGGCCCGGAGATGGAACAACCCGCGATTGATGCTCTGCGTTACGGCAACGATGAGCGCTTTGCCCGCAGCGGCCTGGCCTACATCGCTCCTTCGGTCAGGGTGACGCCTTTTAAGCAGATACCCCGCTTGTCCTTTCAGTCGTCTTTTCAGATTCCCACCTTTGAGGAAGAAAGGGTGAACGGCGTTTTCTTCGCGGAGCGCAGCTACATCTTTGCCAACAAGCTGTACTACGACCACGTATTCGGCAATGGGGACTGGCAGCTGTTTTCTGAGGTGTCCTTTGATTTTCTTTTCGGCGATTCGGCAGACAGTTACGCCAACAACAGTGGCTTTTTGCCGGTATCCGTTTTCCTGAGCTACTTTCCGAGCCCCAAGCTGACGTTCTACGCCAATTCGCAGCACGCCCGCCGGATTGACTTGGGCAATGACTTTTCCCAGGATTTCACCTTGGTGGGCATCGGTGCTAAGTACCAGCTGACGGAACAGCTGAACATAGAGGTATCGCACGCCCGCTTCATCGCCGGGAACAGCAGTGGCCTAGGGACAACCTATAACTTGGGGTTTCGTTATGTAAAACTATGAGCAACATCCTTCGTCTCTTAGTTTGGGTAGGCGCGCTGGCCTGGAGCGTGCCTTCCGCGGCGCAACAGTTAGAAATAGACCGGGTGGAAACGGATGGGCTGGACCAAACCCATCCTGGTTTTTTCAGCGGCATCGCGAGGGTGGAGGCTGGCGATAGCACCTCTATTTCGGCTTTAGAGGAAATGCGCAAATGGCTGGTCCTGCAGCCCGCCTTCAACGCTGCAACTTTTGAGGTCGACACGGCCGGCGGAGAACGCATGCTGCGCTGGCAGGTGGAGGAAGCCAAGACCATACTGCCTTATCTGGGCTTTTGGTCTTCGGATGACATCACCACCGTGCTGGCTGGCGTTTCAGAGTTTAACTTTCTGGGGCGGGGCATTACGATCGGTGCCTTTTACCAGTATAATCTCCGGCACAGTTTAGGCTTGTTTTATCGGCATCCTTTCGTACTGGGGCCATTGGGCGCGGAGTTTTCCTACACGCTGTGGAATTCCTACGAGCCGCTCTACAAAGGCCCGGCGACTGCCTTCTACGACTACTCCAACTCCAGTATAAACGCGACGCTCCTTTTCATGCCCAAGCGGCTTCAGGAATGGCAGGCGGGCGTAAGCTTGTTTCGGGAACAATACCGGCTGGGTTCAGTCAGCCAGGAGAGCCGTCCCTTATTCCCAGAGCAGCTGGATATCGACAAGCTGGGGATTCGGCTGAACCACTTCTACCGGGGTGCCGTACCTGACTACTTCTACTGGTCGGGCTTCGCGATGGATACCTACACCCAAGTGGTGCTGGATGAACTGGGGTCGGATCCTTTCTACATCATCCGGCAGGCCCTGAAATACTACCGGCCTACGGGGGAAAGGGGCAATCTTGCCTTTCGCCTCATCTGGGGCCTGAGCACGAATGTGAATACCCCCTTTGCGCCTTTCGCGCTGGACAACCATATCTCTATCCGTGGGGTAGGAGACCGCATCGATCGCGGCACTGGCATTCTGACGCTAAATTCTGAGTATCGGCATACACTCTTCGAGTCGGAGCAGTTTGGGCTGCAAGCAGTCGCCTTCGTGGATGCAGGCAGCTGGCGCTTGCCCGGCGGTGCACTGAGCGACTTTTCTGACCCGGCTAATATCCGGCTGCACTGCGGGCTGGGGGCGCGTTTTATTGCTAAGCGGTTTTACAATAAGGTCTTTGCCATCGACTACGGGCACTCGTTGCGGCGCGATGGAATAGGAGAGTTTGTTTTGGGGCTGGGGCAGTATTTTTAGGATAATATGTAGAAATGAAAGTAAAGCATGTAAAAGGAGACAAGAGTATCTGGGCTGCGATTTTAATCAAAGATGGTGTAGATTTGTCTTGAAGGGGAAGCATGGCATCTCTTTTATCGATCGACTGTAATTCAAGCTCACGATGCAAGAACAGCCCACCGAACACTCAAGGCCGGAGCAGGAAGAAGAAGCTTGGCTCACCCGCGTGCAGGAGCAGAGTTGGGAGCCGGAAATCATCATATCCGGTATTGTACTGTTTGCGTTGTTTCAAATTCCTGCTTTGATCGAGCAGTTGGGGCATTTTCTGACCAATTATTCGCTGAGCATATTTTCCTCCGGCACGGCGGATGAGCTGCTGCTAGCACTAATTCAAATAGCGAACGTCTGGCTAATTGCAGGGTTTATGGTCCACTTGTTCCTGCGGAGCGTTTGGGTGGCTTACGTAGGGCTCAGCTATGTGTACAAGGACGGCATTCAGGTATCCCGTCTGAAGTTTCAGGAGCGGTACAACCGGCTGCTCTTTCAGGACAAAGGTTTTAGGAGAAACATCCGGCAGCTGGAAGAGATTTGCAGTACGACTTTTGCCGTGAGCTTCCTGTTGTTTATGTGCGTCCTGGGGGCATTCTTTTTTCTGCTCATAGTAGCACTGCTGATTGCTCTGGCGGCGGCGTTGTTTCCAGACACGCACAATTTCGGATGGGTGGACCCTGCACTGGTTATAATCGGGCTTTTGTTTATTGTGGATTTTGTATCGCTGGGCTACTTGAAGCGCATTCCGTATTTCTCCCGAGCCTATTATCCGATTTACCGTGTGATGAGCTGGCTAACACTTTCCCCTTTTTACCGCCGCATTTACTACGGGCTTATCAGCAATCATAAAAAGTGGAAAGCCAGGCTGTTTATGCTGGCGTTTATCGTCCTCTCCGGGTTCATGGCATTCTCCATACGGAATGAAAACAATATCGCTAGTGTATTGGCCTTTACCCTTGAACCGCTGGACAAGGGGAGCCTGTACGCCGGGAATTATAACAATCTGGCAGACGGAGAATACTCCAATGTAATCAGCATTCCATCCGATATTATTTCTGAGCCAGTCTTGCGGGTGTTTATTGTACACCGAACGGCTTACGAGGAACGGCAAATTAAACCGCTTTGCGAGTATGATCAAAAAGTGGATACTATGGAAAAGGCAGCTCTGCATTTGGAGTGCCTGAGCGCTTTCTATGGTTTACGGCTTGACGGGGAGGAACTGGAAGCTGAATATCTTTACCATCATAGCCCACAGCGGCGGCAGGATGGCCTGCTGGCGTACATCGATATTCAGGAGCTGGCGCCTGGCCTGCACGAACTGGAGCTGATTTATAATTTTTACTGGAAGGGCGAGGTGAACCCGCGCACGGTCTCTACCGTCGAATTTTACAAAGTCGCCGAACAATGAT
>CAYNIT010000024.1:26536-32467 GCA_964397205.1 uncultured Phaeodactylibacter sp.
GGGAGAGAACTGCGGCTGGTGACAATGGGGGAAAGCACGATAGCGGGCATTGGCGTGGAGACGCACGAGGAGGGCTTTACTGGCACGCTGGCCCGGAGTTTGTCGCGGCACTTCGGCAGGGCAGTACAATGGCGGGTGCTGGCGCGCAGCGGCTATACAGCAGCGGAAGTGCGCGACAAGCTGGTCCCAAAGTTGCCGGCTACTGAACCTGACATGGTGGTCATTGGGCTGGGCGGCAATGACACTTTTCATTTCAATCCGCCCTGGCGGTGGCAGCAGCATATTCAGAGCTTGGTAATAGCCATACGGGCACGGTATGAGAAGGCAATTATATTGTTTACCAATATGCCGCCGGTAGGCTTGTTCCCGGCGGTGACGCCACTGCTGCGCTTTTTCTTGGGGCGGCAGGTGCAGTTGTTGGGAGCGGCTTTGCGGCGACAGATAGCTGGACAGCATGGGGTGTACTACTACAACCGGCCGATCACTTGGGCAGACTGGCGGGAAAGGTTGGTTGTAGAAGCAGAAGCAGAGGAGTTGTTCAGCGATGGGGTACATCCCTCCAAGCTGACCTACCAGATTTGGGCCGAAGACATCGCGCGTTTCGCTGCAACGGTTTTGGAGAAAGAAGGCAGCTTGTGAAAGGAGAGGAGCAAGGTTCTTTGAGCAAAAGAGAGGCAAGCCCTTGCTTTGGCGCTTGCCTCTGAAATAACTTTAGCTGTCTACGGTGAAGGAAACCTTAGCGTTAACCGCGTAGCTGACGATTTGATTGTTCTCGACATTTGCGTTCATTTCCTTGATGTAGACGGAGTCAATGTTTTTAACGGATTTGGCTGCTTCTTTGACGGCGTTTTGGGCGGCATCGTCAAAGCTCTTTTCGGAGCTGGCAATCACTTCAATTACTTTTACAATAGCCATATCAGGATTCGTTTTCAGTTTGGCAAAATTTGGGTGAGAAACGAGCCCCGATGGGCAGATGTTCGCCAGCTGTTCTCAAAAAGTACTTCACTGCTTTACGGTAAACCGAAGCGCCATCAGGCCTTGCACTCCCTGTAGGCGGCCGATTTTCAAATCCTCTACTTCATCGGTAATGTAGCCCTGTTCTATAAGATAATCCGCGTACTCCAGGTACTCCAGTTTGTCTTTTTCCTGCAGGTAGACAATGGCGATTTTCCCGGCTTGGGTCAGGCGCTCGTTGGTGCCGTCGATCAGGGCTTTATCGATCCGCTTTTTCAGGATTTCGTAGCGGACATTGTAAGAGCCGTCTACATCGAACTGCTTTTCATCCATGCGAAAGCGGATGGATAAGGAGGTAGAATAGACGAAGACCAGTTGAGCCGTTGTCAGTGGCACCGGTAATTCTTGCTGAAGACCATCAACGAGGCGCGTGATCTCACACATATCGATCAACTGCCATAGCCGCAGGTTTTTGAGGTGCATGATACTGAAATGGTCCTTGTTGAGCAGCGACTGGCCAACGTATATTTCGTACTCAACGCCATCCGTCTTGTAGCGCTCGAAGTAGTGGGGGATAATCTCCTGTGCTTCTTCCTGTTGCTCCTCGAGGTAAGCAGCGATATTGTTGTTCAATTTGGTGACGCTTTCCTCGTACTTGCGCCGTTCCTTGTAGATGATGCCAAGCTCCGGATCGAGCTGGGAGAAGTAATCGGCGATCGGAGCCGACAGTTGAGGGTATTTGCTGCGCAATTGGTAAAAGAGCGGGTGGATGTCGGTGTGCAGCCACTCCACAATTCTGGATTCGTCATTGGAGCTGAAGTTGTTTTGAATCCCATCGATATTGCGGTAGGAAACCATACGGTATTGATTGAGCAGCGGGAAACGCCCGAGTTCTATGGCCCGGTCCAGTATATCTACTACCCGTTCCAAATTGTCAATTAAGTCCCCTTGTATGGCGCTGTTTCGCTTCTCGGAAGAGCTGACGATATCAGCCTGGGCGTAAAGGGGGAAAACATCATTGAATACAATCGGGTCCACTACTGCATTGCGTGCGTCGCTTTCCCGCCGTTCGAGCAAATTGTAAGAGGTTTCAATAAATTTCCACTCTACACTTGGGTGAACTGCTGTATACTGTTCCCGTATTATGGCTTCGATGCGGTTGTCGATTTCATCGCGGCTCCGCTCTACCGCCATACTGAACAGGCCGATGATTTCCCGGAATTTGAGCTCGATGAAACTGTGCAGCTCGAAGGGTTTTGGAGAGCCAATTTCTAACAGCCCTATCACTTGTTCGTCCTTGTTGAGCAGCGGGGCCACAATGATGCTGCGGATGCCCTCTCCCATGAGATCTTTCTCGACCGGGGTTTTATGGGGGATTTTGTCAAGATCCTCCATAAGCAAAATCTCCTTGTACCGGCAGGCTTTTTCGTAGACGGAGCCTTTGTTTTCCGGGCTGAGCAGCCGGTCGTGGTGCTTAGCCAGAAAGTCGAACCGGATTTTGTACTTGTGGGCGACCGCGGTCTCCGGCGGGTAGTCGATGGCTGTGACCCCCATGCGCAGCTCGGGCAGGTCAAAGTAAGTTCTAATCAGATGCTGCAGCAAATTGATCTTGTCGGGGTCCACTACGGCATCTCGCTCTAATAGGGTATACTTTAGACGAGAAAGGGCTTCTTCTTCTGTGATGTCAATGAGGTTGCCCACGACGAACCCCTGGAACTCGAAATTCTCCGGGGGGATGTGCTTCAGCCAAAGTTCGGTATCGTAGACATTGGTCAGCAGATGGTTGATTTGATCCTGGCTGAGGGGTTTAAGCGGCTTCAGCTTTTTGATCTTCACGTAGTTGGCATCCATTCTTGTTTTGTAGTGCCGCTCTAGTTTGTAATTGGGCCGGCGGATGGAAATGGCAAGGGGCGAGTCGATTTTCAAATGCTGCCCGTAGAATTCATTCAAAATGTAGCTGCAAGCGCTGATGACCATAGAGCAGAAGGTGATACCGGAGTTGCGGTTGATTTCGTAGTTGACCTTCCGCTCCTCTACCAATTGCTTTAAGGCGGGTGTGCAGTAGATGGGCTTCATTTCAAAAGGCGCTGAAATTTTCATCAGGTCCTTTTTGCGGCGGGCGGGTGGCACGACCATCAGCATGAGCATATCAATTATATCAGAATGCTTTTTCAGCAGGCTCCTGTCATCGATTGGTTCCCATAGCTCTGGCACCTCCTTGAGCCGCTCGAGGATCATGGAAGCTACGGCCGATTCAGTGGGGGCACCCTCTCTGGCCTTTTCTTCCAGATCTTGCAGCATCGGTACAAAGCTTAACCGGGTGGTGAACGGTATACGGTTGATTTCCAGCTGTTCGAAGATATCGCCTTGTTCACCGAGCAAGGCTTTTTTCTTCTGGCCGTTTTCGGATCGTTCGGGTGTGAGGATGTCTAATTCTTCCATTGCGCCCAGTTTTATACGAGAACGCGCGAGGGCTGCTTAAAGATGAGTTGGGGTGTCTTTAGCGGATCACCACCTCTTTGATTGCCTCCTCGCCGAGTTCCTCGTTCAGATTGCGTTTGATTTTCTCTTTGCCGTAGCTCAGCTCCTGGCGCAGCGCAGCGGACTCGATGGTGATGAACAGCTTGCCGCGGTACAGCTTGATATCCCGGGTATAGCCGGCAATAGAAGGGCCCATCATGCGCTCCCATTGGTTGCGAATGCGGCTCTGATTTAATTTGCCTTTAAGGCGGTACTGTTCCAGCATGGCTTTAAGCGCCTCCTTAAGGCTCATTTCGTTATTGCCCCGTTCTTCCATCGTCTTTGATTTTGGTAGCGGTTCCGTTCTGTATGTGGTATTGGAGGCAGGGCTGCCCTGTACGCTGCACAATGATTTTGAGCCGCTCCGGGTCGGTATCCGTTACAAAAGCCTGCCCGAATTCCTGCTGCATCAGCAGATACAAAAGCTGTTCTACCCGTTTGCTGTCCAATTTATCGAAAATATCGTCCAGTAGGAGCAGCGGCGCCGCCTTTTTTTCGCGCTGCAGGATCTGGTACTGTGCGAGCTTCAAGGCCAGCACGAAGGATTTGAGCTGCCCTTGGGAGGCGAATCGCTTCAGAGGGTAGCCGCCGATTTCGAACAGCAGGTCGTCCTTATGGGGCCCTACGGTGGTTCGTTGCAGGATGCGGTCTTTGTCGGCAGCTTGCGCCAGAAGGGTTGCGAAGGCCTCCTCCGCCAGCTTAGAGCGGTAGCGGCAGCTTACCTCCTCTGCCCCCAGCGATATGCGGGCGTAAGCCTGCTGCACCAACGGCTGAAAGTCTTCCATGAAGCTGCGCCGGGCTTCGAAAATGGCCTGCGCGGGCTCCAGCATTTGCTGGTTGTAGACTTCTAGCATAGCGGGCTCAAAGCGTTGTTGTTCGGCAAACTGCTTGAGCAGAGCATTGCGCTGTTTGAGCAGTTTGTTGTACAGGATCAAATGATTGAGGTAAGCGGAGTGGATTTGGGAAAGGGTGTTGTCCACAAAGGCCCGGCGTACCTCGCTGCCTTCCTTTGCCAGGCTGGTATCGTCGGGGGCGATCATGACAACCGGCAGCAGCCCGACGTGTTCCGACAGCCGCTGGTAGGCGATGCCATTGCGTATCAGCTCCTTTTTCTTCCGGGGAATTACCTTAACTATGATATGCTCCTCCTTCCCATTTCGTTCAAACCAGCCCTCCAGGCGGAAAAACCCTTCTCCGTGCAGCGCGATCAGGCTGTCCGGCAGTTGGAAATAGCTTTTGCCCATGCAAAGGTAGTAGATCGCATCCAGCAAATTGGTTTTGCCCATGCCGTTTTGGCCTAAAAAGCAGTTCAGCCCAGCCTCGCAATCGATCGATTGGGTGGTGTAGTTCTTAAAGCAGGTAAGGCGGAAAGATTTCAGTTGCACCGGGCAGCATTTTGCGCAAAGCTATTAAATTTCGTGCTTTTGATTCTTCATGATATTGTCGAGGGTCCAAACGATGCGCTTTTCCTGAGGTGCCTTCCGCACCCGGCAATCTTGCATACGGCAGAGCCGGCAGTTCTCAGGCGGCTCGCAGGGGTCCACATGCACAAAGAGCTCCGTTGGATTGTCGCTGTAGCCGCGCATCACTTGCTCAAATTTTTCTACCTGGCCGTGGGCCTGTTCCACGGTGTAGTACCAGGGCAGCGTAATGTGGCAGTCAATGTGGAGCGTGCTACCGTATTTAATCACGCGGAAATTATGGACATCGATCCATGGCTCTCGACGTTCTTCTTCTAAAGCCTGTACCATTTCGCGTATGAGCTGGTAGTCGGCCTCATCCATGATCCCCGCTACGGATTCCCGCACCAGCCGAAGGCCCGTGTAAATGATGATAGCGCCAAAGACCAGCGCCAATATACTGTCTAGCACCGGCGAGCCTGTCAGCCAGACCAAACCAAGTCCCAGTACCAGCCCGGCAGAAGAATAGGCATCGGATTTCAAATGCGCACCGCTGGCCACAAGCACGATGGAATGGCTCCCCCGCCCCTGACGCTGCAGGTACCAGCCGAGCAGGTAATTAATCGCCCCGGCCACAGCCGTAATAATGAGGCCGACGTCCAAACGGCTGATGGTCTGCGGGTAAGCGATATTGTAACTGGCTTTCGCCAAAATGCTAATGCCCGCCAGCATAATCAGCGCCCCTTCCACCCCAGCCGAAATGAACTCTACCTTGCCGTGCCCGTAGGGATGGTTGCGGTCGCGGGGCTGAGCGGAAAGCCACAGGCTGTACAATCCCATCCCGGCGGCTACCACATTGATGATACTCTCCAGCGCGTCTGTCAGAATGGCGTTCGAATTGGTCCACCACCACGCCAATAGCTTGACGATGAGCAAGGCTACGCCCACGGCCAAGGCCAGGCGCTGCGCAGCAAAGAGGGTACGTAATTTTTGGGTGTTCACATTCAGTCGTTTGAATACGTCGGAGGCTACCCGTCTAAGGCTGGACAGCCTTAGA
>CAYNIT010000025.1:0-31167 GCA_964397205.1 uncultured Phaeodactylibacter sp.
AATAGCCGGAAACCACAACGTGGGATGTTATCGTGATGTGGTCGTGGATGACGGTGTCGTGCCCGATGTGGTTGCCGCTCCAGAATACGTTATTGCTGCCGATCTTGACGAAGGGCTGAATGGTATTGTCCTCCAGAATCAGGTTGTTATCCCCGATCGGCTCTTCCGTCAGAAAGCTGCACTTGGAGCTGATGTAGTTGGGGAGCGTGTACCCTTTTTCCTTTGTTTCGTGGTACATCTTTTCCCGGATCTGGTTCATCTTGGTATAGCCAATGGCGACAAAGGCGTCACAATCAGCAGGCGGGTGATGCTGCTCCAAATCCTCAAAGGGTACCACAGGCAGGCCCAGCCAGGTATCTTCCTCAATGTAAGACCGGTTGACGGAAAAGGCGACAACTTGGTAGTTGCTGTCTTTTTCAAAGAACCATTTCGCCAGGCGGGCATTCGTCGTATTTCCGACGATGACTAGACTTCTTGTTTTTTCCATATTGAACTGAAGTTTTTCATGTACAATGGGGCTTCCGCTCCGGTATTGAAGATCAGGTCCAGGACCGTCACAGAATGGGTGAAGGGGGGGTGCATCTGATCGTATTCCGGGTAGCCAGAATAGTCCCAGTAGTGCACTTTGATGCCTTCTTGCTCGAATGCCGATTCATCCATGTACGCTTTTGCAGCAGGTCCGGAATAGTAATCGGTAGCACCTACCTGCTTGCACAAATCCACAAGGCGTTCCGTCTTACCCTCTGCCAGACTAAAATCCCACGAAAAGCGAAGTGGGGTCTCGATACCTAGCATTCGGTTGATCCCTTTCAGAAACCGGTAGTTGATCAAGCTGAGGTATTCCTCCTCGCATCCAAGATACAAATCTTCCACTTCATCCTGGTAATCTTTGAAGAAAGGCGCCTTGCCGTAGTTCATCTTAAGGCTCTGCCAGTGCTTTTTAGCCCATTTCTTCTCGCTAACTTTGGTATCTCTTATGGCTTGATAGTACTTGCCTTTGACCAATACAGGTATGCTTAGCCACATTTCTCCCTTCGGCGTTTTTATCTTATTGCGGTTCCGCCAGTCCCGCTTGGTGTACTGCACATCATCGTACAGTATAAATTCATCCACCGCTTGGATGGAGTCAAAATAACCTTTCCAGGGAATATAATTTGATTGCGTAATGACTACTTTCTTACGACTCATGTAAAATCAGTTTACGATTCGTATGAAATGAATTGCGATTGGGGCTTTATTTTTCTCCGGTCTATGACGACTAGGTATGGAGGCTCCCAAGCGGATGAACAGCATCCGCTTGGAGCCTCCTTCATCCTTTGGATGCCAGTGCTGCCTTGAGCATCTGGTTTACTGGTTTGTTTCGTGTGTACAGCTAGCTTGCCTTCATCGTGTCCTTGTACAGGCGCTCCTCGGCCGGCACATAGTATTCTTCTAGGCTGCTCGGCACCTGAGAGGTGAACCCTAAGATGGCTTTTCCCCGGTCAGAAAGCGCATCGAATACTTCCGGCTTTGTCATGCGCGGGTAATCAAGGCGCTGCTTGATAAAGGAACGGCACATGTAGGCCGTCATAGCATAACGCGTCTTATCGGTATTGTTTTGGCCAGCAGCGTGCCATACCAGCGGGTTGAATACCACGACATCACCTGCCTCGCGAGTGACGCGGACAGCATTGGCATAGAATTCTTCCTCGCTTGGCCTATCGGTACGTTTCTGCGAACCAGGCAGGTAGTAAGTCGCTCCGTTTTCCTCTGTGAAATCATCCAGCGACATGGTCACCAACAGCCCGAAGTGGTATCCAGGAATATTGGGGAATTTCTTAGAATCGATGTGGATTTCCGCTGCCGCAGGCTTTTCGCCCGGCCGCAGGATGGAGGAAGTAAAAGAGTACACGGTAAAGTAGTCGCCCAGGAAGGTATGGAAGATCTTGTAGAGATTATCCGTTTCCAGATACTTAGCGAACAGCGGATCCCGGTTCACCATGTCTACGATGTGGTTGTCTACCTTCTGAGGCAGGTGGCTGAATTCCTCCATATCGTCGGCCATTGCTTTTTCCAAAGCGGCACGATACCGGGCGACTTCCTCCTGGCTAATCACGTTCTTAACGATTGAGAATCCTTGCTCCTCAACTTCGTTCTTCATTTTTTGCAGATCCATTTCAAGATGTTTTTATGCGTTAACTGAAATATGCATGCCGCGGCTTGTACAGCCTCTCAGCGCTGCATTACGATAGGGCTAAGAAACCTTTGTGCCGCTTAGGGAAGCGGACGAAGGGGCCGACTCCATAGCAGGGTGGCGGCCTTTGTACACTGCTTTCACAATGGTGAGCGGCCGCTGTTTTACTTCGTTGTAAGTTTTGGCCAAATAGATGCCAATGGTACCCAAAGCGAAGAGGGTGAGGCCGCCCAGGAACCAGATGGCTACCATGAGGGAAGGCCAGCCGTCCAAAAAGTTGTCGAAAAATACGCGCCGGAAAATCAGATAAGCGCCGGCGCAGGCCGAAACAAAAGCGATGAATATCCCCAGGTTGAATATGAGGAAAAGCGGCTTATTGCTGAAGGAGGTAATGGAGTCTACCATCTGAGCCATTCGCTTTCTTAAGGTATAGGTAGATTCCCCTTTGGACAGCTTGCGGCAAGTTACTGGAATTTGCTCGTATCCGGTATGCGCCCATAGCCCTGGGAGAAAGACCTCCTGATCTTTCAGTTGGAGGAGGCTGGACACAAAGCTTTTAGTCATCAGCCGTGCCACAAGTTGATTGCCCTGCACCGGCACGTTAGACAGCCAGGTAAACAGCCTCCAGTACAGGGTCGCAAACAGTTTGGTCGTGCCTTTGTCTTCTCGTTTTTCCCGTACCCCATAGACAACATCGGCATCCGTAGTTTGCATCTTTTCATAAAAGGCCTGCAACAGCTCTGGCGGCTCCTCTAGGTCTACATCCAACAGGAACACCAAGGCTCCATTAGCGAAAGAAAGGCCCGTCAGAATAGCTTTGTGGTGGCCAAAGTTCCGGGATAGGTCTACCAAACTCACCCGCGGGTCCTTTTCGCGCAACCTCAGGACAGCCTCCGCGGAGCGGTCGGGCGAGCCATCATTTACGAATATGATCTCAAAGGACAAGCCCGCTGCTGAAGCGGACGCACAAATACGATTATAGAATTCCTCGATATAAGGTGCAGAGTAATACAGTGTAGTAACTACCGAAAGATCCATAGGTGTTCGTTTTTTCTCGTTAAAAATGGAAGGGGGGCTATGGGCTACTGCCGAATGCCTTGCTTGCCAAGCAAAGCATTGGCGTACGAGCGTTTCTTCTTTCTGGCGCGCAGCCAAAGCGTAGCTTGAGCAGCGTAGAAAACAAATACGCCCATTACCAAGGGGTCGGCTGGATATTTGTACCGGTTGGCATCAGCTGCTGTGACGAATACGAAGTTGATGCCCCAGAATGAGAAAATGATGAAGAATAACGCCAGCAAGTAAAAGTTAACTTTCCAGCCCTTTCTTACGGTGGCCCAGGCGAAAAAGAAAAACGCGAGGAAGACGCAAAACGAGCAAAAGACAAACCCCAACTTAAAGCCCATAAAAACAAAGGCAGGCAGTACGTTGAGATTGATTGCCCCGTACTCAGCAGGCAAGGTGCCGGAGGCCGAAACCCGAAAGCTGCTGAAAAACGAAAAGAAGCGGTACAAAGTGATGAATCCCTGATTCTGCGAGGCGATCTCTTGGTAAAAACCGGAAAGTTTTTGCGAAAGCTCATGTTCCCCACTGCTCGCGGGCAGATTAAAGTGCGACTGCAGCTTGGGTTTTGCCAGAGAATATATCTTGTAGCCGCCGTACAAATTCGATACAACATCAAAGCGGTCGAGGCTAGAGAGGCTGCCCTTGCGCTTAGGCGGCAGGTTGGCACGGTATTCCTCCTTGGCTTCCAGAAAGATGTCCAGCACAGGTTGGTTGGCGGCTGATACCGTGTTGCCAGCATGAATGGAAGAGACCGTTATATTGCGGGGAACGCCCTGGCCAGAGCGTGGAAACAAGCCATAGAAGCCGTTGTGGGTATAATTGTAATAGCTCCAGGCATTGAGCAACAACAGTAGCGGCAGCAAGAAGCTCCCCATGCCAATAATCCACTGCCGGACGGGTTGCCGGCGGAGGTGCAGTGCCGCCCCCAGGAGGATCAAATAAGTAAGGATCAAGGGCACGGTATTAAAGCGGGCCAACATCAGCAAACCTACTGTGGCACCCAAAAGCAAGCAGGCAGCCTGCCTGCCCTTTTCGTATACCTTGAACAATACGAGCAGGGATGCCACCAGCAGAAAGACCGTCAATATTTCCGTCAGCATGATGTTGGCGTAAAAGATGGTCGACAGAGAAAGGTTGAACAGTAATGCCGCCAGCATAGCCAACCACCTTTCGGGCATTATCCGCACAAATAGGTAAAACAACATGATCGTCGTACTGGCTAGCAGTAAATACTGGAAATACAGCATGAACTTAAATACCACCCCATCCCCCAGCAGCTGCATAAAGCCCGCCAGGACGATCGGGTACAAAGGCGAGCGGTGAGCAAGGTTCAGACCGCTGGGCTCTCCCAGCAGCGCTCGGCTGAACTTGATGTAAACCCCCGAATCTCCGAAGTCGGTGATCGGCACTGCGTACAGGGCAAGCAGAAGGTTCACTGCTAAAACTCCGATATGGAAGCTGTATTTGGGCAATTTAGGGTTCATACTATTAGAATTTGCGGACCAGATCGACGATTTTGTCGATGCCCTCTAGTTCGTAGTACAACGGCAAGCGGACCAGCGTATCAGAAAAACGGTCTGATTCCGGCAGTTCCCTACCGCAGTGTTTGTCGTGGTAGAAGTAGCTTTTGTGCAGGCTCAGGTAATGAAATACCGCCTGTACACCATTGGATTTCAGATAAGCAATCATATCATCGCGCTGCTCCGGCGACTCGCATACCAGGTAAAAAGCATGGGCGTTATTGGTAGCGTAGGGCGGCACATAAGGCAATTCAATACTGCTATCCTGTGCCCAAGTGTACAGGCCAGTGCAATAGGATTGCCAATGCTCCTTGCGCTTGTCTTGGATATCGTCCAGGTTTTCCAGTTGCGCCCACAGGAAGGCAGCGGTGATTTCGGAAGGCAGGAAAGAACTGCCCACATCAATCCAACCGTACTTATCTACCTCTCCTCTGAAGAAAGCGGAACGGTTGGTGCCTTTTTCCCAGATGATTTCCGCCCGGGCTTGAAAGCGCTTGTCGTTAATGACCAACATGCCGCCTTCTCCACTGATGATGTTCTTCGTCTCGTGAAAGGAAAAGGTAGCGAAATGGCCGATGGAGCCCAGCGCCCGCTGAACGCCGTCCTCCCCCAGGTAAAAGCTATCAATAGCTTGGGCGGCATCTTCTACTACCAACAAGCCGTACTTTTCCGCCAGCGCCATGATTTTGTCCATGTTGCAGGCTACTCCAGCGTAGTGAACCGGCACGATCACCTTCGTTTTTTCGGTTATCAACGGCTCGATGGCATCTTCATCCATGTTAGGGTGATCCTTACGGCTGTCCGCAAATACGATTTTTGCGCCGCGCAGAATGAAAGCGTTGGCGGTAGAGACAAAGGTGTAGGAGGGCATTATCACTTCGTCTCCGGGCTCAATATTGCAAAGCAGCGCCGCCATTTCCAGCGCATCGGTGCAGGAGGAAGTCAGCAGGCATTTTTTGAAGCCATAGCGTTCCTCCAGGTACCGCTGGCATTGCTTGGTGTAGGTACCGTTGCCGGACAGCTTGCTGGAATAAACTGCCTGGTATAAATAATGGGCTTCTTTCCCGGTAAGATAAGGCCTGTTGAATCCTATTGTAGTAGACATTTGAGGAAGGGTTTTTTGCTTAGACAATTGAACATAGTGTGTTTATGTATAAATGCGTGCCAGGCACACATCCTGATGCAAAAGGGAGCCGACTTGAGGCAGCGATTAGCACTTGGCTCAGGAAGAGACGCTTGTAGCCAGCTCCTCTACCTGAAGAAAATCCATACCGCTATTTTCTGCGAAAGCACGGTCAGTTGCTTCGTTTCCAATATAGATGGCATTGCCCCGCGCCGCAGCGGATGACCAGTAGTCGAATGAAGCGCGGCTGGGTTTGGGCTCAAATTGATTGGCGTAGATAACGGTCAATGCATCGTACTGCCCGGACCAATCGATGAGGCGCACTTTGTTTTTTTGCTGGCGGACATTTCCGTTCGTGATGATGGACAGCCGCCCTCTTGCCGGCTTAGGGATTTGCAGGATATCCTGAAAATAAGGAAATGGCTTGATGGTGCCTGGCATGCTGGTAGTCCTAAGGATGCGCAGAAAATCCCTAAGGTATTCTTCCGGTATTTCAAACGTTTCGAATAATGTATCAAACAGTTGCTTTCGGCCCGCCTGCTCGAAGGTATGCGTGAGAAAGCCGTAGACTTTACACTCATCTGCTAGGCCGCGCTGGGCACAAAAAGATGCCATCTCCCGGTAGGCCGGGAAGAGATAGTCCCTCTCTTCGTAGATCGTACCATCGAGGTCAAAGACCCACTCCTGATATCCGTGGAGGGCCGACAAGCCTGTATCAGTAGAATACTTCTTCATAGTACCGAGAAAAGGCAGTGCCCCACTTTACGGTTTTTGGAATATTAGCGTCACGGCCGAGTTCCTGCAAAACAGCCCACTCGGGCAGGTTGACGCCTGCACCTATGGCAGCTACGCTCGTGCCTTGTATGCGGGGGTTGATTTCTAATATCTTAAACCGGCCGTCAGCGCCTCGTTTGACTTGTATGCCGATCGGGCCGTGCAAATCCATTGAGCCTATGATTTGACCACAGTAATCAATAATCTCCTGATTTTCCTCGAAACGGCCCCTTACGGAAATTCCCCCAATCATCCGCTGCCGCAGCCGCGGGATGACGATTTGGGGCTCCCCGTTTTTCACCATGGTATCTACCGTATATTCTTCGCCGGGCAGGTGCTCCGAAACCAACATTTCGGGGATTTCCCGCCCCTTGATGATTTTCAGCACTTCGGGCAGTGTGCTGTAGTAAGTATTGGGTTTGTGGTTGAAGAGCAGGTCGAATGCATCGACCTCCTCAGTCAGAATCCTTACTCCCCGACTGCCATTCGATACAGAAGGTTTGATGACTACCGGGCGTTTGGGATACCCCAAGCGGATGACTGCTTCCTCCAAGGCCTCGGCGGTGCCAACCACTTCGAAATCCGGGGTCAGAATACTGTGCTGCCAGAGGTGGGTATAGAGTTTACTCTTGTCGTTGGCGATTTGCAGCCCCTCCTCGTCGGACACAATCAGGCCGATCCCGGCTTCCGAAAAACACGCTTTTTCGGCTGCAAATTTGAACAGTTCCCGGGTAACCAACGGAAAGACGACATCGATGCCTTTCTCCCGGCAGTAGTGGGTGATGCTGCTGATGAAGGAAGGTTCTTGGGCGAAGGGAACCTGAAAAAACTGCGTGCTTAGGAACCTTCCGGAGGCTGCTTCGTCAGCATCCGCCACAGTGACATCAAATTCCGGGTTTTTCCGGAGCGCCTTCAGAATGCCCGGCCCTCCTGGCGCTCCTGCGCCTGTCATTAGTATTTTAACCATCCGATAAAATAAAAAATTGTAAAAAGTTCTTGATGCTGTTGCTTGCTTGTCCGTTTTCCACTCGACTATTACAGTACCTGACGGACAACCTCAAAGGCCTCTGCGTAGGACTTGCCCACTTGTACGCCTCGGCTGTGGGCCAGGGCGTAGATGAATTTGGAAGAAGTATAATCCCGAAAACGCTGCGATTCATATTTGGACAAAGCTCTGACTTTTGCCTCTACATGTTCTGGCTCCAGCTCAATAAAGCACTCGGTGTTAAAGCTGATGTTGTTCCAAATCAATTCGTAGCCAAGAATCGTTTTCGTTTTGAATGCTCGCAGGCCTTCCATCGCTACGGTATAGTGGTCCTGATGCACATCGGATAAGCTAGGCTGCAAGACCAGGTCAATCTTAATTTCCTTGCGGATTCGGATCAGCTCTTCCAGGATATCCTGGCGAACGTAATTCAGCTTTCTTACTTGATAGCTGTAGATCAGAAGATTTTCGGGGCGAATCCCTAATTCGGCGGTGGCTGCCCGCACTTCTGTTTTCAGAATATCTTTTGGATAACCTTCCGGTACAGACTCCTCCGCGGTAGAGAAGGCAGCGTAGTACACATTAGCACCTTGGGCAATCAATCTGGAAATGGCACCGCCCGCCCCTAATTCTCCGTCATCTGTGTGCGGGGCGAGTACCAAAACATTCTCAAAGGGTAGTTTTTTCACTTCGTCTCGTATTTAGAAAATTGGCCTAGGCGGGATTTTGCCCCACGGCCTATTACAAACCATTTCTCGCTTAAGAACGCGCATAACGTTCCTTGATGAGTTCATGCATGTATTTGGTAAGGTCTACCTTATCCCGGAGCAACTTCCGGCCTCTTTCCCGGAAACACTGCCGGTCGGTTTGTGACACCTCCTCCAGCAGTTTAAAAGCCTCCCGGGAATCTGTTGTGTGGAAAATCAGCCCTTCCTTGGCCAGATCCAGGCAATTGCTGCCGGGATTGGTGTTGGGGTAAATGGTAGGGATGCCCAGAACAGCCGCCTCCATGGCGGTAGTGGAGCCCTCGCTAATGACCAGGTCCGCAAATCCCAGCGCATGGTGGAATTTGTCAAAGGGCAGCTTCAGATAGAAAGGTTTCAGCTCTTCTGGCAGATTGACCTCGGAGGTGATAAATACTTTCATCTTCTTCGACAACTCCTTCACCAAATTGATTTTATCCTCCCCGGAAATTCCTTGCTGCCCCACATCGTGCGTAGCTGTCCAGGACACAAAACGGACAATCGCAAACGGGGTCCCCTTTTCTAATCCCAACCAGTCGAAAACAGCGGGGTCGGGGGTGAAGTACTCCGGGTGCAGATAGGCAATTTCGTGGTAGCCGTCGTAGCGAATCTGCCTTGGGCCCAGGTCATTGGGCAGGACTTGCGGTGTAAGTATAACATCCGTGAAGGGGCGGTACAGGTTTACTTGCTCCATATTGCCGGAATCTTCCAGTGCCAGGTGTTTTTTGCCCAGCAAGTAAGCCGCGTGAGCGGCATAGATAGACCCATGGCTGATGAGCAGGTCCGGCTTGAATCGGCGGGCATTCGACAGCATCTTGGCATCGAATTTCAACAGCCCCCACATCTTCCACCATAATTGCTTGTAGTGCTTCCCAAAACTGACAAAATCAAACCCTTCCGTCTGAAGCAGTTCCAGTTCTGACTCTTTTTCCCTTGCGGTGAAAAGCACTTTAGCACCTTCCTTGATCATGAGGTGAGCCAGGTTCTTAAAAAGATGCACATGGCCGGGATGGCCGATGTCTATCATAATCCGCATTACTTCAGTTTTTGCAGTAGTTTCAAACCGGCTTTGCCAGCCGAATACAATAAAGGGTTATTAATTTTTACGAAACGGCCGAATTCTACCAGTTCGCCGCCGAACTTGGACTTGAACTCTCGCACGCCATAGTCGTCATCGGGCTTGCCAGCCCCCATGAAGTCGAAGCACTTCAATCCGTTTTCAGCACCGTACTCAATCGGCGCCCAGGTGGCTAGTACGCTCGGGTATACATTTTTGATATGCCCGTCCAAACCACCGATGTACCACTCGAATATGGTATCCCCGTAGATGGGGCACATGATGCCCCCCAGTATCTCTTCATCCTTATAAACCAAAAAGTATTTGCCCGCATCACCCTGCTCGTAGAATTGCCGGAAGAAGGAATAGTCGGGCAATGGCTTTTTGACTTTGGTCTCGTACAGCTCCTTCAGAATTTCATAGAAGGCCCGAACTTCTTCCAGGGATTGAGCTTCCCGTACTGATGCACCGTTCTTCCAGCTTTTCCGCACCTGGCGCCGCTTGCTGGAATTGAGCAGTTTGAGGCTTTCCTCCACCCCTTCTTCGATGGCTACCAAATAGTTTAGGTGAGGCTCGTAGGCGTAGCCGGCCTGCTCAAAAACGTCCTTGTAGACTTCTTGGTCAAAGGAATTTCTAAATTCTGTGTAGATGCCGCGGCTATCCTTGTTGAGCTGGTTAAGCAAGGCTTCCACGACCAGCAAGCGGTCGGGCGCTTCTTCGCTGATGAGCGGCCCTCCGTTGATGATGCAACGCCGGGAGAAAAAGCCCTTGGGGCCCCCGCCTTCTTGCATGGCAACACAGAGCAGGCTGCCTAATATCCGGCCGTCTTCCTGTGCAATGATGAGCATGGGGGTGAAATGCTCCAAGGCAGAGAAGAAACGATAAGCACGGGAAGATTGGAAGAAGCCGCCCAACGGATGCTGCTGAACAAATTCCTCCAGGCCATCAAGCAGTGCCTGATTGGGAGTACTGGTAGTAAATAATTTCATTGGATGTTAATGGAGTAGTTAGTCGATAAATTCTCGGGACCAGTATTCCAAATGCACCCATTTCCAGATTTCTCTGGAGATGTCGGCCTTGCCGCCGAGGTACTGTTTGTGCTTCGTCATGGCTACATCTGGATTGATCACATTCCTTTCTTTGAAGGATTTGCTCGTAAGGACTTCCGCAATGATTTGCTGCCACTCTTTAGTCCGGAACCACTCGTTCTCCGGAGTTCCGAAGCCGATTTTGTCTTTCCGCATTCGGATTTTTTCCGGCAGTTTCCCCTTCATACTTTCCCGCAGCAGGTGCTTGGTCGTGCCGTTTCGGATCATCAGTTCACCGGAAGTTGCCAGCACTTTTTCTACCAGCCGGTAATCGAGGAATGGTACCCGGGCCTCCAGCGAAGCTGCCATAGAGTTGCGGTCTTCCCACTTCAGCAGATGCTCCAGTTTGTATTCAAAGTGGTCCAGAAGAGCATCGTTCAGGGTATTGGCTGCGTAAAGGTTGTTGGAAATGCCGTTCTCTCGCTTGTGAGCATTAGAGAAATCCTGATTCAGATAACCAATATTGCCGACTCTGACGTTGGTGCGCAATTGCTGTGGCAGCAAAAAATACAAAAAGGACTTGATGCCATATAGGCTGCGGTGTTCAGCCAGGTAGCTGAAAATTTCGCTGCTCAGCTTGCCTAGCTTCCCCCTCCGCAGCAGATCCTTGAAGAAGAATCCGTAGAAGTAATGGTACCCAGCCAGCTCTTCATCCGCGCCCTGCCCATCCAGGGTCACCACTACGTGGTCCTTAGCCAGCTCCATCACCTTGTACTGAGCGTAGGGAGAAGTTGAGGGAAACGGCTCCCCGTGTATCTTCACAAACTTCTTAAAATCTTGCCTCAGGGATTCGGCACTGGGATTGATGAAGTACATATTGCGCAGGGAATGCTCGTACTCTTTGATGAATTCCATTTCATCCCCGTGCTTCCCTCTGCCATACACTGCCGAAAAAGTCTTGAGGTCCTCCTTTTGGTAGTCTTGCAGCAGCGTAGAAACTATGGTAGAAGAATCTAGCCCCCCACTCAGGCAAACTCCAACCGGCACATCGCTCCGCAGCCGCAATCCGATGGAAGAGCTGAGCAATTCCCGGAACTCCTCCGGCCTTTGAAAAGCCTCGCTGGCCTCTGCCTTACTCCTAAGATTGTACCATTTGGCGATTTCAACCTTACCCTGCTCAATAAGCATGTAGCAGCCGTGCTGCAGCTTCTTTACTTCTGCAAAGAAAGTGTGTTCCGACTGATCCGTACGGTTGAAAACCAGGTAATCAAAGATGGCCTGGTGATAGGGAGTCGGACGGCGCTTCAGTGTACCCAGTATAGGAGGTATTTCAGAGGCGAAAACGAAACTGCTTTCGTCCAGATGGTAGTAAAACGGTTTGATGCCGTAGCGGTCCCTAGCCGCGAAAGTGGTCTTCTTTTTCCGGTCGTATATGGCAAAAGCCCACATGCCGTTCAGCCGATCGAGACACTGCATACCCCACTCTACATAGGCTGCTAACAAGACCTCCGAATCGGTTTTGGTTTTGAAGTGATGGCCTTTTTTCTTTAGCTCCTCCCGAAGTTCAAGGTAGTTGAAGATTTCCCCATTGAATACCATGACGTAGCGGCCATCGTGGGAAAACATAGGCTGGTGGCCGGCCGGCGAAAGGTCCAAAATGCTAAGCCGTACAAAGCCGAAACCTATATTATCTTCGAAAAAACAGCCCTCATCGTCTGGCCCGCGATGCTTCATTTCTTGCATCATGCGGCGAATTAACGCCGCTTCTACCGGTTTTTGGTCAAAGCGGACAACACCCGAGATTCCACACATAATATTACATTCAACTGATAAGATTAGAAACATGGAATCCTATTTTTTTAGGGCTTCCAGAAACTTTTATAAATGAAGAGTTTGGTCTTGACGCTTGTACTGTTCAACAAGGGAAGTGTAATGGTTTTCTAACGATTGCTCTCGCTTTTCGAGTGCAAGATGCTGTAGAGCATACTCCTGACCGGCCTGTCCGAGCTGCTGCCGGAAAGCCCGGTCGTTTTTTAGTTTCGCGATAGAAGTAGCCAGCGCCTCGACATCCCATTCCTCCACCAGCAGGCCAGTTTTGCCGCTCTCCACCACGTGTGGAATACCGCCGTGGTAAGTAGCGATGACCGGCAGCCCCGCAAACATAGCCTCTACCAGCGCGCCGGGTACTCCTTCCTTGCTTTTATCCTGGTCGATAACACTAGGGTGCACAAATACATCCGTGCCGGCCAATTCATCCAGCATTTCCTGCGAGCCATATTCTAAGGGGCCTAAGAAGCGCACCTGGCCTTCTAGGCCGTTTGTTGCGATATAGTCCTCAACAATGGAAACGTAAGCCCCGGAACCACCGCCCGCAATTTTGAGCTTAACGTCTTTCACTCCGCGCTGCCGCAGAGCATTCATAGCCTGCAGCATAAAGAGGTGCCCTTTAACTGGTTTCAGAGAAGAGAGCATCATCAGGGTCAAGCCTTCATCTACCGGATCGTAGTCGGTTTTATGCCCACTGAACAGATGCGACGGGACGCCGTGGTAGTGCACAAAAAGTTTTTCCTCCGGGCAACCGGCTCTCAACAGGTCCTTCTTCATTTCCTCCGTCATCGGGAACACCCGGTCCACCCGGCTGAAGACCCGTTGGCGAAGGTATACCCGGCCAAAGCCCATGAATTTATTTTGAAACGAAAGCGCATCGTAGCCATAAAAGGAGACCACCGATGGGATATCGACATGCTTCAACAAAGGATGGTAAATGCCGCAGTCTGTGCCGTAGTGAAAATGCAGGACTTCTATTCCATGGGCAGCTATAAAGCCCTTTATTTTTTTAATCTGTCTGCCCGTCAGCGTCCGCCAGGTCTTGCCCAACAGCTGTTCGAACCAGCTTTCGCAAGCGCTTAAATCCAGCTGCTTGACCTGCTCAAAATCAAAGTCCCCGTATCCCAGTTCATTCCGGTCGGTGCGGTTTTCCCGGTATACTACGAATGGCTTGAAATCAATATGGTGGTTGATTTGATTCGCAATAAAGGAGGACTTCAGCTGCGTATCTTTCCGGATCAGATGTAGGACGTTACTCATGGATTTGAGGTTTATCAGCTTGCGTTGTTTGGGCAATGAAGGCTGTCCACAAATTCAGAGAATTGATTTTGACATAATTTTTGAAGTCGCGTTGCTCCAGCCCCTCCATCCAACTGCTTTCGAATGGGAAGCCTGCCGTTTCCGCCTGCCTATGCTGAGCAAAGAGCGACTTGAGTTCTCCGTCAAAACTCAGCTGGCTTTCCTGGGTGATCTTCTTTTTCATGCTCCAAAACTGGTAAGCTAGCATGGGATACAGCCACTTTGACCGCAGGTACCTCGGCTTGAACCCGTGGGTACTGATGGTATCCAGCAGCGCGCGGTTGTGGCTGATGAAGTTGGCGTAAATGCGGTGTATTTTTAGGTTTTTGACCAGGCTCTTCTCCTGCGTCCAGTTGTAGACCCAGGGAAAAGGCGTACGAAGAAGCGCTTCGATGAAATCGACATCGAAAAACGGGGGGCGGTTATGGATGAAGAAGCGCTCTAGCTTGATTTCTTTGGCGAAGTACTTCCGTACTCCGACCATCAGCACGAAATAAAACAGCTTTTGATTCATCTCAAGCGCGTTGTTGACAAAGGGATTGTTGAGCATCCGCTGTACAACGGTAGCTCGGTGAGCCTCCCCAAATGCAGGGCTGACGGCACCTTCTTCCAGCATTTGGCCGTACAATTGGTGCAAACGCGCCTCGGTATCCTCCGCCCGCAGTACGGAAAGTATGTTTTCATCGATAAATGCTCCCCGGGTCGAAGGGTTTTTAATCAATTCACTGCCGAACAGGCCAGTGATGATGGACTGTTTGTCCTGCAGGTGATTGGCATATACAAAAGGATAATTGGCACGGCTGGCTTCAGCTATGCCATCCCCCAACCGGATGGCCTGCAGGGCATATTTGGAGTAGTCGCGCTTGAAATCGCTGCTCAGATCAATAGACAGATGGCTTAAGTTATTCTTGCGCGCCAATAACTTCGGCACCTTGATATCCCAGCTCTCCGGATGGCCATAACTGTAATATTGATAATCCTGGAAGCCGGATCCAGCTAGAGCTGCAATCGATCGGGAATCATAGCCGCCGGTCAGGGCAAATGCGGTATGCTCCGGACCATCTGAAAACAGGGCGATATTCCTGCGCAGAATATCCGACAACAGCCTGGCGGACTGTTGCTCACTCAGTGGCTGACTGGTCAGCGCAAACAGCTCAAATGGGTTGCAATAGGCACTCGCCTGCCCTACTCCACCGCTTACCTTTAGCATTTTTCCTGCCTGCAATTCCCGTACATCCTTCAAACCGGTCTCATCCCCCAGAATAAAATCAAAGAGGTAGTATTCAATAAAGGAAGCTCCATCCCAAACCGGCTCAATACCCGATGCTTTCATCAGCCTGCTTAAGCCGTACAGGGAAGAAGAAAACAGCAAACCAGCGGGAGCATTATAGTAATAAACGGACTTCACATTGAGCGGATCCGCGATAAAGTAAGTTTCGCCCCGGCGGTGATCCGCAATAATCAAGACGAATTCTCCTTTCAACTGCCCTAAAAAATCGAGCCGCTGCGATTGGTACAACGCGTAGAGGCGGCCAGCAGTAAGCCGTTGGCCGGGCTCTATGCCAGCAGCTTCTAGACGGCTGTAACAAATGCCGTATACCGCTACGAAGCACTCCTCATCCGCTGCCCAGTTCACGGCCTCTCCCGCCCGGCTAAGCCCGCAAAACTGAAAGCCTGCTGCAGCGTATAGCTCTTTGGAGTACTCGAAGCCGAGTATACGATCGTACCCCTCCCAGGCGGCCTCAAGATCAAGGGCAGAGCAAGAACCGGCGGCTACCGGGCAAAAACCTGCAATATCAAACATGAATCGTCTTATTGAATTTTGCCATCAACTTGCGCAAATCTACTTTGTAATTGGCCCAAGTCAGCGGCAGGTCGGTGCTGTAGAAAACATCAATGACGACCTGGTAGCGCAAGGTCAGAATTTTCAAATAAGGTTTGATGTAGGACCAGAAGCCAAGATGCCCTTTGAATACCGCTACCAAATTGCTCGTCAAATCACCCGGATGCCTAAGTGCTTCGAAGTACAGCGCCCGCTTGAAGCGGAAAGCCGGCGTACTTATGCCCGCCAGGTCCGCATAGTAGTACCAGGCCATTTCAAAGCCTATTTTCGTTGGAAAGCTGGAAAAACCTGGTAGCCGGGGGTTGATTTCACAAAGCATATAATCATCGTACTTCGGAGCGTACAACCAGTCCAAATGGGCAATGCCCGTCCAGCCTAAGTACTCTAGCAAGCGCTGGCTGTATTGTTCCAAATCCGGTGCCTGCAAAGTCTGCCCCGCGAATATTCGGGAGCCCACGCTGCCATCGTAATTGATGTCGGGCCTTATCTTTTGAATGGTCAGGATATCCTGCCGGCTCTGGTCCTTGGCACAGTAGGCTTCAACACAGTACAGGTCGTCGAACCGATAGTGAATGAACTCCTGAACGATGATGCCAGATTCCTGCGCCGCAAATTCCTCTGAGCCTACCAATTCGGATATGGCATCAAAGGCTGGCTGTATCTCTTCCCGACGGTGAATTTTTTGAAAACGCGAGCCTGCCAGGCGGGTAGGCTTCAATAAAAGCGGGTAGCCAAAAGCCTCAGCAGCCGCGTAGATGTCTTCCACGCTGTTTACTTCCCTCGTCGGCATAGTGGGCACATCGCACTCCGCACATACTTTAAAGATGCGGTCCTTGTCGAAGGACCGCCGAAAAATCTCGTGATCCGGGATATTGATCAAGTAGCCCGCTTCCCGGATTTCCTGCTGATGCTTTGAGGCAAATTCTGCTGCCCAGTCAGTGGAGAACAACAATACGCCCCGGTGCGGCAGCTTCCGGAGGAACTCCAGATAAGCCGCTTCGCCCTGCCGCAAATCCGGGCTGATGTAAGTACGGCTGACAAACCTCGATTTGAAGGCAGGGGGCGGGGTATCCTTCTGGGCAGACAGAGCGATTACTTCTATCCCTCGTTTCCCAAAGGAAGAGATCACCCCTTGCATCAGTCGATGCTCGCAGTCCATAAGGATGACAGCCGGTTTTGCGTTTGCGTCCACGAACTTACTGGATCGTTAGAGATGCTATGGCAGCATCTCTTAAGTTTTGAAAATTTATGATGCCTGCGCCTGCTGCTTGTTGAGCCAGGCGGTATACTCTTTCATAGTGGCCACCCATAGCCGGCTGCCGTGATTCCGCAGATGACTGAATACTCCCTCAAACATTGGAATCGCTGTTTCGCAAGGGACAGATGGGTGAAACCATAAGTTGGCTACAGCTTTTGCTTTCGCTGTCCGGTCGATGATCTTCTGAAAACGGTACAAATTGTAGCGCTCGCTCCAGGCCGGGTTCATAAACAATTCCACCGTAGCTGGCAGGTGCCACAGGCCGTGGTTGTCCCGGCGGGGATACCCGATTTCATTGCGCTCGTTGCGGCGCACAGAAGTATATCCCATCTCCTTTAGGGTTTTAAAATGGCCGGCCAGATTGCCTGGAAAGACAAAGCTCTCCAACTGAATCCCGAACCGGCTGGCTGCTTCCTGACAAGCCCGGAGCTCATCCCGCATAAGGCCTTCCGGACAAGCCTCGTCGCGGCAGTCGATATGGGAAAATGTATGGCAGCCAATTTCATGCTCCACCGAAGCATCGATGATCATCTCAAGTAAATCGGGAGCGTACCAGGCATCATCCTGCTCCAGGGAAGAGCAGGGGTCATGGTCGTACCAGTCACCGCTGCGGTAGGCCCACCAGGCATTTTCGAAGTAGGCCGGGCGGCTTACCTCCGGATGTGCGTGCCCGTTGAACCGGTCGCAGCTGTCCAGGAACAGGTGCCCTACGGTTGCCCAGGTTATGGGGATACGGTACTGCTCGCAGAGATCAAGCAGCTTGGGGACGTTCTGTCTTGCCCGCGCTGCGTAAGCCTTGGCATCTCCGCCGTTTTCATTGAGACATTTGGCATATCGCCATGCCCAGGCCAACTCGAAATCCGCACTGATCGTCACTACTCCGTCGTACCCGGCAGGTACGTACTCCCGGAAGTTGTCAGGCCGGGCTACGGTTCGCGGGTTGCGGCCTATCTCGAAACTGACTTTTGACTTAATGCCTCCAATCATGAGTTAACAGCGGATTGATACAAGTTCTCTAATTGGTTCACCCGGCGGCTCTGACTGAATTTTTCGGAGCTTTGCTCAATTGCCCGGCGGCCCATCTCATTTCTTAATGCCGGGTCATGGATCAGCATTTTAATGCGGTCCAAGAACTCCCGCGGCTCCTGCACGATGTACCCAGATGTGCCGTGCTCAACGATATCCCGGTTGCCCCCTACATCGAAGGCTACGCAAGGCAACCCAATGAGCTGAGCATCGATCAGGGAAAGCGACAGGCACTCTTCCTCGGAAGGCAGCGCGAAGATGGAAAACTGATTATAGTAGCGGGCTGTATCTGCCTGAAAACCGTGGAAGTCAATCATGCCGTCCACGCCTTCCGCCCGGGCTTGCTCCCGAATAGCGGGGAGGCTGTCTCCATCCCCAACAATGCCTATCCTGACCTGGGCTTGGCTTTCCGTTTTCAGTTCCTTCGCTAGCCTGACAAGCAGGTGAATCCGCTTCAGCGGGACGATCCTGCCTATGTACCCAACAGTGATCGGCTCACCCGCATTGTCCTTGTAGGGCTGCCGCCCCCAGAACTGCCCGGAATTGAAGAAAATCTGCTCCTTGCGTGTTGGGAAGCCAATCTTCTCTGCCCGGTAGTAGTGCTTGAGCTCACTGGCCGGAAACAGCACTTTCTTAACCGCCGGCAAGCGGGACACAAGGCCGGGAACCAGCTTTTCGTAGTAATTGCTGTCGTAGGCGTGCCCATGAAAATTGAAAATCACGGGAATGCTGTGCCAGAGGGTCGACAGGCTGGAAATAACCATCGGAGCGTACAGATGGGCGTGTACAATATCAATCTGCTTGCTCTTCAGCACCCGCGTCAGCCGCCTCGCTGTGGAGAAGTAATCCGTTTTTTTCAGGACGATGAGCTCCACATCCCCGGGAAGCTGCTCCATAAGCGGGCCCTCCTGAAAGATCAGAAAACAGACTTGATGGACCTTGGAAAGCAAAGCAGCATCAATAACGGTTTGTTTCTCCGCTCCACCAAATTGCAGGCTGGAAATAAAAACTGCGATCTTCATAACGACAAGTGTTGGCCGGAGTACAATGCAACGTACTGCCTAATGATAGTCCCCCAGGCTATTTTACCGCTCTCCTTTTCTCTTTCGATGTTCTGCTCAAAGGCACTCAGTGCTTCTGGATGTTGAATCAAATCCTCTAAAACCCCTTGCAAGCTTTTTGGAGAACCTGGCTGCACCAAGCGGCCGGTAACCTGATCGAAGACTACCTCTTTGAGGCCATCTACATCGCTAGCTACCACCGGCTTACTCATGGCGTAAGCCGTAGCGATGACTGCGCTGTGCGTGGCATCCCGGTAAGGAACAACTACAAACTGCGCTCCTTGGATCAGCCCGATCAGCTCTTCGTTCTCGATGTACTTGTTGATCAGATGGATGTTTGGGTCGGCTTCGTAGGGCGCCGCATCAAACCATAGTTCGCCTTTGCCGGCGATGACCAGCTGTGGTTTCGGCTCTGGAATTTTGGCGTAGGCTTCCAACAGTACATCAACTCCTTTGTACGGGCTGACCCTTCCGAAAAACAATATGTAATCCTTAGGGGGGCAGAGTGTATCGTTTGCCTGAAAAGTATGGAAAACGTCAAGCGGCCCGGAGAGCAAGGTCTGTACCTTGCGCGATGGCAAATTGAAAGTTTCGATCACCTTTTCCCGCAGATACTCGTAGTGCTGAATGACGGTAAGCCGGTTCAGACGAGCTAGCATCTGATTGATTTTCTCAGCCCTTGTGTTCTTTTCTCCCGTGTGGTTGACGTAATCATGGAGCGTCCAGAATTGCTGCGGCCGCGCGCCGAAGCGCTGGTAGAAAAGATAGATATAGGGCGAAAAACCGTTGTAGTGCACCACATCAAACCGCTGCTGTTTCAGTTTGTTGGCGGCGCTCCAGTAGATGCGGAGGTTTCTCAGGTCCTGAAGCTTGCGGGAGTTAACCTTCAATAGCCATACCCGGTACTGCCCGCCAACAAAATCGACTATGGGTTTCGGAAAGGTTTTCCCAAACACCTCATCATCCGCGTACAAACCACAGGGTTTATCCCGGAGATCGATATCGAAGATGCCCTGCTGAAACCGGTCGCCGGAGACCACGAAGAGCAAGGTCAGATCGACTTCCTTCGACAAGTTGGAGCAGAGGGAAAGGACGTTGTCCGGATGCCCGAATGCGATTTTCAGCACTTTCATCATAGTGGATTATTGCGGTAGCGGCGGGCGGCAAAATGCCAGCTGCCTCGTTGCAGATACCGGATTATTTGAAACCTCGCAGGCCGATTTTCCCGTTTTTGATTCCCCAGCCTACAGCGGAGAAAAAACCCGAAAGAATATTGATGGAGTGGTTCCACTTCAGTTTGGCGGTATTGACAATGACCGGCCGGATGATGAGGTTCCTCAGGTACCACTGAAAGTAGCGCTTGAGGTAATCTTTGTTCTTGTGCTTCAGCCGCACCACAAAGTTATTCCTGACATCGTAGTAGGTCTTGAAGGCAGATGTCTTACCAATCGTCATGCTCACCTTGTGCCAGATTTTGGCACCGGGCGCAAAGTAAACGGAAAAGCCAAGCTTCTTGGCTCGCATTTGCCATTCGAATTGCTCTACCTGAATGTGGAAATCAAGGTTGTATCCCTTGGTCTGCTGGTACATTTCTCTGCTGACCAGCATGAAGACATCATCGGAGAATTCCAGCTCCTCTACTGTTTCGTACTGCCCTTCGTCCACCTCCTTCAGCCCCCGGTGGCTGAACAGCCAGTAGTCTTTATCGATCTCCTTAAAGCCGGTGGTCTGAAAAGTGTCCGGCTGATCGAAGAAGTACACCTTGCCCGTTACAAAGCCGATCTTTTGGCCGCGACTTGCCACCTCCACCAGAGAGGAGATGGCTCGGGAGTCTGCTTTGATGTCATTGTTGGTGATCAAAGCATACGCAGCGCCCAATTGATTGAAAGCGTGCTCCAGGCCAAAGTTGAAACCGCCGGAGTACCCACGGTTTTGAGCCGTGCGCAGTACCTTCGCTTCAGGAAATTGTTCGTGTACGTAAGCTTCCGTGCCATCCGTAGAGCCATTGTCGATAACAACGACCTCAAAATTTGGGTAGTCGTTAGCCAAATAGGAAGAGATGGAATCCTCCAATAGTGCTTTTCCGTTATAGGACAGGATGAGCACTACAACCTTTGGTGTTTTCATAGGTATCCGTATTTTTCATTAATCTTAGGTGCATCGCTGGCTAAAAACTTCTCCATCAAATCGGGGCGAAGCTCTTCCGCCCAATTTTTCTCTTTCTCTTTCTGCAGTTTCATGGCATTTAGACGGGATGGATTGCCGCAGACGATGTGGTTGTCGCCAAACTCAAAGTTCAGCATGGAGGGGTGGTAAACCAGGCTCACTTTTTCCAGCACCCGGCTGATCGTATCAATGGGGGCGTTTAAGAAATCTTCAAAGCGGATCATCATCGCTTGCTTTTGCAAGCCAAAAACAAAGATGATCCTCTCAATCAACCGATTGCCTTTGACCCATTTATTGATGATGCCCTCCGGGCTGTGCTCCAATTCCTTGTCCATCTCTTTATGGATGACTTCATCCTTCTCATCTGTCACTTTGAGCTCATACGACTTTTTGAAGTAGGAGTTCAAAACGCCTCTTCCGTCGCGCACCAAATGGACGAAGACATGCCTGTATTGCGGCAGCAGCCTCGACAGAAACAAAGACCTGGCTATGCTCTTGGAAGAATCGATGATAACGGCAGCTCCCGAATGCTCGAATACTTTTTTGTACAGTGTCGCACTGTTGTCGTAGAGGGTAGTATCAGAAAAAGTCCGGGGAGGCAGTTTCAAAAAGAGGCCAAAGGCATTTTTCAATCTCCGCAGCTTCTCTTGATTGCTGTTAATGCTGTCCTCATCCATTTTTTGATGAAAGCCGAGCATGAAGTCTTCCGGTGTTTTATCCAGTTCGCGGCTCATATCCTGCAGTACAGGGTTCCAAAATTCACATTCGCGGATGAGCTCGCCACATCCACAGCGGCTGTTGCGGTAATACTCAATGCGGAAATTGATGATCTCCCCAATCGAAAAAGCCTCAGGATGATGCCCAAGTGTCCGGTCGAGTATTGTAGATCCGCTCCTCCCGCTTCCGATGATATGTATGATACCTTTAGGGCTAGAACTTTTTTTGTCTGCCATGCAAAGTTTTAAGGGTGGTGAAAACAGTACTGAAAATGGCGCTAGTGGCAAAGCATGCCATTAAGTGCTTGTTTGGAGGCTAGCCTTTGAGCTAAAAAAGGCCACTTATCCGGTGATACAGCGTTGCTTTTCTTGACCGTACATCAGGGTATGCCCTTCGAAAAGCGCCTTGTCTCACCGAAAAATTGACACTTTTCACTTTCAAATCCGACCTCCAAACAAGCACTAAGCAAGGGGCATATGTAAATTACTAGACATTTTTAAAAAGTGATTGATTTTACAGCCCTCTAAAACGGCCGGGCACTTGGTTCTTTCATTACCAGGGAGTAGAGACCGATTTAGAATCTGCTAAATGCTGATAAGCCGCATCGAATTTATCGGCGATTGACCGCCAGGAAAATTCATTTGCCGCGCTCGCCTTGTCCAAAGTGGCTATTTCACGCTCTCCGTTTAGGAATTGCCCCAACACCCTGCCCCATTCGTGATAGTTCCTGATACCCGCCACATAGCCGGCTCGGTGTTGTTCCAGCAGTTCCGCTATGTAGCCGGTTCGGGTAGAGAACACCGGCACGCCACAGGCGATTGCCTCCATACTGACTACTGGCCCCCCTTCGCTTTTAGACGTCATCAGCAGCAAATCTGAGGCGTTGTAGTATTTCAGCAACGCTTCCCCCTTTTTGTAGCCGGGAAAGCGGATTTTACCCTCGGCGGCAAGCGGCGCAGCCAAACCTTTTAAATAATCCAGATATCCAGGTATGGAAGAACTGCCTAGCAGAACGAGCAGGAAGTCGTGTGATTTTCGAAGCTGGTTGAACACCTGAATGACCCGGTCGTTCTGCTTCAAAGGATTCATCCGGCCTACCATCAGAAACACTTTCTTATCAACTGGCAAACCAAGCTCTTTGCGGCAGGCTTTCTGGCTCATGGGGTAGAATTGGTCAAAATCCACTCCCATTGAAATTTTATGCAACGGGCCGGGATAGATTTTCTTCAAATCCTCCAATTTGGTGTCGTTCTGGTAGCTGATCAGGCCGTAGTGCCGAATGAGCTTTTTCATCACGAAGTGCTCCCGCATCAGATGGTAGTAGCGCATGGGGTTCTTCCGAAGCCGAAATAGCTCATGCATAGGCAATTGAATCTTGCCATGCAGCGTGCCGAGTATCTTATGATGGGTGTTAGGCAATAACAACCAACCGCAATGAGCATTAACGGATGTCTGAATGATGAGCTCATGCTGCTGCTCCTCGCTGCGGATTTGCTCTACCATCGCCTTTGAGCTGATTACTCTTCTGCCCAGAAACTGACTCGTTTCGGCGGGAAAAAGCTTGTGGCATACGCCGTCTTCAAACCGATGCGCGTACACTCTGTCGGCCCTGATGTCAGGCTGCCAGACCTCAAACTCATACTGCGGGTGATAGAGCAAGATGTTGCTGCCGATGCGGTCGCCCCATTCGTACCCCCAGATGCCGACCCAGCTTCCCGAAGGAGTATCCCAGTTGATGGCTGGCCTGCCGGCATTTTCGTACAAACCGTAGGGGGGAGTTGCCTGAATGATGTATATGATCTTGATGGTTTTCAATGGGTTGTCTTTTTACTTCTTACTGCCTAATTCTTCTTTCAAGTACGCGACCAGCTTCTTGATATTCAGGGTGTCCATCAGCTGCTCCATATTGCTCTTGGCAAAGAAGCCGAGTTGATACAACACCAGATAGATGATACCGATGAAGACGGGGCTTATAATCAGCCACCAGTAGGGGGTCCAGGCAGCCATTCTCGGTTCCAAGAACAAAGCCAGTGCGGTAATCGCCCCCACGATGAGATAGACGGGCATCACGCCAGTGCGGAACTGCATCTGCCCGAGGCGGAAGGAAAAAAGCAGATACAGTACATTCCTAGTCAAGTTGATCACCACCAAGTTGATGGCAATGCCCGTAGCTCCCAAACCAAAGTACTTAGGGTTGACCAACAGGAAGATCGAAACCAAAAACACCACCAGACAAATCAAATTGATGAGGGCGTTGATGTAAAATTTGCCCATCCCATTAATGACATTTCCGTAGGGGATGCCGACAATAGAAATATAGGTCGCAATAAGCAATATCTTAAAAGGCACTACGCTGGGGTAATACCGTTCGCCAAGCAAGGTGGTGAAGAAAGGAGCCCCGATAAGGATCAGCCAACACACTAGCGGGAAAAAAAAAAGTGCAACAAAAACCTGGTAATTCCCTATCTTATCATTGACGCCCTTCCAGTTTTTTTCGGCTATCAAATTCGAAAAAAGCGGAAAGAAAATGTTGCCTACCGAGTTCGTTATCAATAAGAACATCCCCCCGATGGAAAAAGCAGCGGAGTAAAAGCCTAACTCCTTGGTATCGGTGTAATGGGCCAGCAGCAGCTTATCAGCGTATTCCATTACCGAGTTAATGACTACGATCAACAGGATGGGCAAGCCGTAGCCGATGTACTTCTTGAGGAAGTCCTTGTTGAAATTGCCAAACTCCAGCTTCTTAATGAGGCTCCAGGCCAGGGGCAACACCAACAAAGCACTGATCAAGTTTACCGTCGCCAGCCCGACGGCCCGCAATCCAAGGAAAACGATGACTACCCGAGCCAAGTGGAAAACAATTGCTTTGACAACCAGCGGATAGTTTGCTTTGGCTTGCTCAAGTTTGGCGGTAAAAGTGGAGTTCCCAAAATTGAGCACCTGATTGAAGATATTGGCAATCAGCAAAATCAAGATAACGGTCTCTTGGGTTTTGCTTTCGAAAAACTCCCCTGCAAAGTAGCGGTGGTAGGAGAACAAACCGAGTACAATCAGACTGTAAAGCAGCAAACTTCCTGCTTTTAGCCAGGTATAAGTCGTCAGGCAATCTCCAAAATCCTGGCCCTCTGAAATCAGCTTGATGTGCCCGGAGCCGAACAGCCCCATTATGAAACCCCATATCGAAATGTAGGCCGTACCGAACGCCAATACGCCCACTACCTCCGGGCCTGCAACTCTGGCAACGATTAATCCGGCTATCATGCCTAGTATCTTGATGCCGAATTGAGAACCGAATTGTACCGCAAACCGCTGTTTTAGCATTTCTTCTACTTACTTGCCTCTGTAGTAAAGATTGTTGTGATCGGTTGCGCCATTTGATACAGCCGCTTTGTCTTCCTTCTCCCGTTCTTCCTGAACGCCCACCGAAACAGCATTAATAGCGGCCAGCAAAAAACTGATGGTCAAGATTTTATCCGTAGTATCAAAATGAATGATAAAGCCCCAGAACTGGGAAGAACTGCCGTGGATGATGAAAATGGCCATCAGCCCGAAGGCGAAAATGACGGGGGCGCCTCCCCAAACTGCTTTGACCTCTTTCGCTTTTGATAGCGTCCAGGTTTTAAATACCAGAAAAGCAAATAGAAGGATCAGGTATATGAATCCTATAATACCGACATTGAGCAGCATGTTCTGCAGGCCAACGTGGCCATCCGCATGGTCAAAGTAGTGCTTGGAAAAGCCCCAGCCAATGATCGGGCTCCTGTAGAAGTGGTCCATCACTTGCTTGCCCCGCACATCAATGCGCTGTAGCGTACCGCCGGCAGTTACATCCCCCGATAGCAACAATTCAAGAGTTGAAAAACGTTCGAGAGCTGCCTCAAACTGCGTACGCACAAGCGGAAAGTACAGCTGCAAAATGTAAACGATGATCACTGAGGCAATAGCCAGGTTGAACAAGCGCATGATCTTTCCACCCTTGCTGATCTGGAACAGGGACCCCATGATGATGAACCCAAAAGCAATACTCCAACCGCGGGTAGCCGAAAGCACGATGGTCGTCACCGCACAAAAAACCACCCCGGCCAGATAATTCGGAAACTTAAAGTATTTCTTCTTGCTGGCCATGTAAAACAGCGCCAGACAAAGCGCTACCAGCACCAGATAAACAGAGACATAGGCGCGGGAAGCCTTATCGCTGTCTTCTACCGCCAAGCTGAATTCCATTGCCCGGCCCCGTAGCATATAATCCAGGTAATTCCCGGTGATGAAAGTGTGGATCTGCAGCGCCAGAGCTATAAAGACAATCGGAAACAACATGTGGCTGACTCTGGCGAGCTGCTGTGGCTTGTGCACGTAGAAGGGGATTATGATCACCCAAGCCCAAATCAACAGAGAACGTACGCCAGCAACCAAACTGCTAGGTGTAATGCCGATCAAAACGGAATACGCCATCACAATCCCCATAGCCACGAAATAGAAGCGGAAGGTTTTGAGGAAAAGGTAGGATTCCCGTTTCTTTTTGATGAGCACCTTTGCGATGTACATAAACAGAAAAAGCTCCTGAAACGAAAAGCTCATCCCGGCCGCCAGCGGGTATATTGGTATACGGCGGTCGTGCAGGCCAGTGCCCGAAAACAACCTCCCCGGAGCATCATTTATGATGAAAAACCAAATGAGCCAAACGTAGTCGTACTTATCTGTCCAGTAAGCCAATACCAGTAAGCCTAAAAAAATCAAGCGGGTCAAAGGAATCGGCAAAAAGTAGATGGAGCCGAACGTCAGGCCCAGCAGTGCGATCAATAGCAGCATATCCCGTTGCCCAACCTGAACGCCGGCAATGCTGGAAGCGGAGGAAGCCCCGCTTATATCCATCCTTGAAGAGCTGATAGTGCTCATTGATCAGTGTGCTGCTTGATTTTTTCTTCCGGCAAATCCGGATAAGGATCTATCGTTGAATAGCCTCTATTCCAATTTCTCTAAGCTTTCGAGCGGGAACTCCGCCGACCAGCGTGCGGGCGGGAACACTGTCCAAAACCAGCGCACTGGCACCAACGAAGGCATCTTTGCCAATAGTTACCCCCTTAAGGATGGTGGAACTCGCGCCTAAGTAACAATTCTCCCGCAGGCGAATGCCTCCAGTGGCAGACGGGTAAAGGCCAGAGAGGGGCGATTTTGATAAGTCGATGTGGGTAATGAAATTGCAGCGCATAGACACCACTACATTATCCTCAAGGACAACCGCCCCTCTAAGGTCGAAGAAACAGTTCTTTCCAATGTGACAATTGCGGCCTACCTGGAAGTTGGCGTAATTGGTGCAGTTGTGGAAAGTAAGCCCCGACTCAATGTCGCAGTTCTCGCCGATACGTGCACCATTTTTCTTCAGAATCAAAACCGCCGAGCGCTTATCCACTCTCTGAAGGAAGACATTGGCGTATTCAAACCCCAGCAACCGTTTGCGCCAGCTGAACTGGAATAAATTCCAATAAGCCAGAACAGACCTAAGCCTCCTTGTAAGCCCTAGTTTCATCCCTTGAAGCTGCCGATGTGAGACACTACATAATCCACCTCCTCGTCTGTCAGGTCAGCGTGCAGGGGAAGCGTGATGAATTTGTCAGCTTCCTGCTCCACATAGGGGCAGTTGTTGCCATAGGCTTCAAATAAGGGCTGCGAACTCAGCGGCGTGTAGTGGCAGCCGGTTGCGATGCCCTTCGACTTCAGGTGGACCATGAGGTCATCCCGCTGCTCTGTGCGGATGGCAAACATCCAGTAGTAGTAATTTTCCGGCTCAAACGGCAGCAGCGGCTGCACATGGCCCATGCCAGCTATGCCGTCCATGTATCGCCGGATGATAGCCGACCGCCTGCGGTTCATTTCCGGAAGCCGCTCCAACTGAGCCAGGCCAATGGATGCCGCCAGGTCGTTCATATTGTATTTGTAACCCGGCAGAGAAATTTCGTAGAACCAGTGCATGGCGTCCATGTTGCTGGTATCGGTATATTTCTTGGCCGTTTTCCAGTTGTCTTTATCAATCCCTACCCAGCGCAGGGCTTTGATGTCTTTCAGCAAAGCGGGGTCATTGGTGCAAATCATGCCGCCATCCCCGGTCGTCATGACCTTTTTCTCTTCGAAGCTGAAGCAGCCGATATGCCCCCAGGTGCCGATCATTTTCCCCTTGTACTTCGCACCGGCGGTGTGGGCGCAATCTTCTACTACCTTGAGCCCCTTCTCCTGTGCAAAATCCATAATCTCATCCATGGGCAGGGGATGGCCGGCATAATGCACTGCCATTATAGCCACGCAGTCCTCATCGTATTTCCGCTTCAGGTCCTCTATGCTCATGCCCAGGGTGACTGGATCAGAATCCACGAACACGGGTTCCAAACGGTTGTAGAGTGCCGCGGTGGCACTGGAGGCGAAGGTAAGGGAGGGCACCAGCACTTTTTTCCCTTCCGGGAACCCGAAGGACATCAAGGCCAGGTGGAGAGCAGCCGTGGCAGAATTTAGACCGTAAGCCTGCTCGCACTCGATAAATTCGGCCCACTTCTTTTCAAATTCTTTGAGGGCAGGGCCCATGCCCAGCCAGGAGCGGTCAAAGGCTTCCTTTATCTTTGTCAACTCTTGTTCGCCCACAGAAGGCTTAAATAGACGTACGTTCATGTTAGTAGCTTGGATTTAGAGCAGAAAACTTTTTACAAAAGGAATCAAAGGAAGGCTGATTGGCATCCTTATCAGAAATCAGGGGCGAATCCACCGGCCAATCTATGCCGATGCTTGGGTCATCCCACTTGACTCCCCCCTCGTGATCCGGAGCGTAGTTGCTGTCTACCTTGTACAGCACCTCGGCATCCTCCGTCAGTGTACAGTAGCCATGAGCGATCCCCCGTGGGATATAAGCCATGTTTTTCTTTTCCGCTGACAGATGGATGGCGCCCCATTGGCCGAAGGTCGGCGAATCTTCCCTAAGATCCACAAATACGTCAAAGATTTCCCCTTCGACTACCCGGACCAGCTTGGTTTCGGCATGCGGCGGGAACTGAAAGTGCAAGCCGCGCAGTGTGCCACGCTGAGTGCTCAAAGCATGGTTTTCCTGCAGCCATTCCCGGTGAATGCCGTGCTGCTCAAACAGGGCGCGGTCGTAAGCCCGCATGAAAAACCCCCGACTGTCTCCTCTGGGCTGGAGCTGGATTTCCCATACTCCTGAAATATTCTGCTCTGTAAAGTTCATTTTGAATGTGGTTTGCTCGTTTCGGAACGCCTGCTTGAAAGCTTTAGGCGAAATCCGCTGCGAGTTGCTTAGCCGACTCCCCTACGCCAATCCGGAAGCGCCAGGCTTTCTGATCTCTGTCCTTAAAATGAGACCGGGTATCTACTAGGATAGCGTGCTCCTTAAGGTTGCGTTCAAAGTCCTCATCACTGATGTCTCTGTACTGCGGCCAAATGGTAGCCACGTATATGATATCTGCTTCGCGCATAGCTTCCAGGGGATCTTCAAAGTATTCCACCTGGGCACCGAAGTGCTTCTTGGTATTCTCCAGGGCAACATAGTCCTGTACAGCTACCTTATAGCCCTTATCCAGGGCCATCTGCGCCATTTTAATGCCCGGTGATTCCCTTATGTCATCGGTGTTGGGTTTGAAGGCCGTTCCCAGAATAGCGATGCGCCGCAGTTTCCCGTTGGGGAAATTATTCAAGCCCATTTTGAAGACATGCTCAAGTTGAGTCTCATTGACGTATAAAAGGCCGTCCAGCAGTTTGCCGTCTACTTTGAGTTCTTTCGAAAAGGCGCGCAGCGCCTTGACATCCTTCGGGAAACAGCTGCCGCCAAAACCAATGCCTGCCCGCAGGTAGGTCGAAAGCTTCGGCATGACCCGCTGCCCTCCTGTGATGGGCGAAAAGCGCTTGTCGTGGACAACCCCCCAGAATACTTCCTCGGAGTCAACGCCCGGCAGGCGTTCGCATATGCGGGCAATCTCATTGGCGTAGGAAATGGTCAACGCTAAAAGAGCGTTAGCGGTGTACTTGATCATCTCCGCAGTTGTCGGGTTGGTGATGATGATATCTGCCCCCTGGTAACCATCGTATACCTCGCGCATAATAGCCTCTACTTTCGGAGAAGATACGCCCAAAACGATGCGGTCAGGATCAAGGAAATCTTCCACTGCGTTGCCTTCCCGCAAAAACTCGGGATTCATGCAGAAACCAACTTCTTCCTCTGTCTTGCCAGACTGCTCAAGAACAATGGGGCGCACTACCTTCATGGTCGTTTCCGGCACTACCGTGCTCTTGACCACTACGGTTTTGTGCTTCTCGGAATCCCGGGTAGCGAGGCCGATTGCTCGGGCGGCTTCACGTATGTAAGACAGGTCAATGCGGTTGCCATCAAAGGGTGTGCCTACGGCGATGATCACCACATCCGCTTCCTTAACTGCGCTTTCCGCATCTAGGGTGACGCTGATCCGCTCCTGGTTCTTCAAGAGCAGCGCTTCCAGCCCCGGCTCGTAAATCGGGGAGATGCCTTGCGAGATCTTACGGACTTTATCAGCATCCTTGTCGATGCATACGATGTTTTTTCCGGTATCCGCTAAGCCGATAGCGGTCACCAGGCCGACGTAGCCGGTGCCAAAAACTGCAATTTTCACGATCTTGAATTATTGGTTGGAGAAATAGGTTGCTTTGTACCAGCGGATGGCTCTTTCGAGCCCCTCGCTCAGGTCAACTTTCGGCTCGTACTGCAGGTCGTTGCGGGCGCGGTCGATAACCGGGCAGCGCCGCTGCGGGTTGTCCGTCAAATAGTCTTTCTCGGGGTTTTCCTTCCGCGAGATTTCCACATTGCCGAGTATGTCGGAAGTCAACTGTGCCAGGCGCCACATGCTTACCTCCTGAGTGTCGTTACCGATATTGTAGGGGCGGGCGTTCTCGCCGATCAGCAAAGCTCTGGTAAAGCCTTCTATGGCATCCGAGATGTAGCAGAAGGATCGAGTCGGCGAGCCATCGCTGAAGAGCTTGATCTCCCGGTCTTCCAGAGCAAACTTGACGAAGTCCGGAATCACCCGGCGGTCGTTGAGCCGCATAAAGGGGCCGTACACATTGAAAGGCCGCACGATCTTGATGGGCAAGCCCTTTTCCTGGGCGAAGGCGACCGAAATGGTTTCCCCGACCCGCTTAGACTCATCGTAGCAGGCCCGGGGGCCCGTGCAAGACACATTGCCCCGGTATTCTTCCCGGGTTGGGATTTGCTTCGGGTCGGGGTCACCGTAAATCTCACTGGTACTGAAGTACAGGAAGCCTTTGAGCTGGCTGTGGTTGATTTTTTGGAGCATGTCCCAGTAGCCGATGGCGTTGACGTTTATGGTTTCCAAAGGGAATTTCCGGTAGAAAGTCGGAGAAGCGATGCCGGCGCAGTGGATGATGTAGTCGTAGCTCTTCCCGGGCAAGTCGTCCACGCCTTTGCCTTGAATGAGCGTGAAGCCATCAGCGTGCCCGCTGATCTGATCGTCCAGCTCTA
>CAYNIT010000026.1:0-30761 GCA_964397205.1 uncultured Phaeodactylibacter sp.
GTTGGCTCCAAGTTTGTATTAGCTCCTCTGCCGAATAAGGGCGCCCTCTCAGCTGGCCTGAGAACCAGCGGCCGTTGAGGTTCAGGTTCCAGTAGGGCTGGCCATTGGCACGCTCGAAGGCGATAGCAGCGGCTACCTTTTGCCCGCCATCCGGCAGCCGTTCCAGAAAGTGCTGGCTGTAGATGGTATGGATGAATACCCAAAGCGATCGTTCAAAGCTGGGAAAGACTGCGAAGGCAGCTGGTTCAGGGTCATTGCGCATCACATAGCCGCAGTAGCCCAAGCGGTCACAAATCCACTCTTTCGCCCGATGGCGGATGCCGAAGTAGTTGAACGTCCGGTTGCAGAGGTAGGAGCAGCCCCAGAACGACTCGCGGGCGGCTTTGCTGGCCAGCGCTCTCCAATCCGCTAGATAGCGCCGCCCGTACGCTTTGCACAGGGCTTGCACGTCGAAGTAAAAAGCATCCTGAATGCGTTCTACCCAAGCTTCCGGCACGGCAGAGCTGCGGGGCACTTTGATGTAGCGCCGCCCGGTCTGTGGGATAAACCCGACCAATTGGGGCGCTGCTTGCTCCAGCTGGGCCAGTGTGTGCTGAATACTGTCGGGCTGCATCATAAACTGCTGCCCGTCAGGTATTTGGCAAGATAGCCAAGCCGGGCAGCTGAGGACGGCAGCCAGCAAAAGAGAAAACCTAAGCGCTTTCATAATAGCTTTTTTGTCTTAGCAGACACCCCAAATTTAAATATATTTTGCGGTTTCCTCCCGCCGGGCACTAATCTTAGGCTCGCAGCCGTTCTATCGTTTACGATACAGCGCTGGCCTTGTAAGCTGGCAGCGCCTCTAAAGCAGCCTCTCCATTTCGATTCCGCGGTAATTTTTTTAAATTGTCCGCAGGCAATTGTCGCTCCAAAATGCTGCCGCAGCATGGCGCGGAAGAGGACAGCGGCCAAGGGCGAAGTTGGGCGGGCGGGCTTCTTTCGCCGTACCAAGATGACAATAGCTAATGTTGTATTCGGCGCTACAACCGCCAGCTGTTATGCTCCTTGGCTGCTCGGTGCGAGGGTTTCAACACGCATACTTTTATGATTAAACCACAAAACAGCCTGCTGGCTGAGACGGAAAACTACATTCTGCAATTTTACGAGGAACACTTCCCGCGAAAGCTCGTCTTTCACGATTTCCAACATACCCAAAACGTGGTGGAAGCCGCCCGTCAGATTGGGCTGCAGTACGAACTTAGCGACAAGGAGATGGAGGTGTTGCAGCTGGCTGCCTGGTTTCACGATACGGGCTACTACAAGTCGCCCGAAAAGCACGAGGAGCTGAGCTGCCAACTGGCGGAGGACTACCTGAAGCAGAGGGGCTATCCGGCAGCGGACATTGAGGCTGTCAAACGCTGCATCATGGCGACGCGCTTGCCACAGCAGCCCAATACCCTCCTAGAGGCCATTCTCTGTGATGCGGACCTCAGCCACCTTGGCAATGAGCACTACTGGGACCGCTGCGGCCGGCTGCGGCAGGAAATGCTGGTAGCCCGGGATGTCGTCATGTCGGAACCCGAATGGGTGGAGTTCGAAATCAACTTCATGCGCCGCCACCGCTACCATACGGAAGTGGCGCGCAACATGTTTGATAAACGCAAAGGCAAACACATCAAGCAGCTGCAGAAGCAGAAAGTGCGGCTCGACCCGGATGCCCTGGAAGCCCTGGAAGAAGCCAAAGAGGACAGCAAAAAGAAAAAGAAGAAAAAGAAAAAGAACTCGGGGGATGACCTGAAGGAACTCAACTTGGGCCGGGGGGTAGAAACCATGTACCGCACTACCTACCGTACCCACGTCAACCTGAGCTCCATTGCCGATAACAAGGCCAACATCATGCTGAGCATCAACGCGATCATCGTCTCCATCGTGGTGGCCAATCTGGTGCCCAATTTCAGCGATAACCCCCGCTTGATTCTTCCGACGGTGGTACTGCTCAGCGTATGCCTTTCGGCGCTTGTATTCGCTATCTTGGCTACCCGCCCGAAAGTGACAGAAGGGCGCGTAACCCGGGAGGATATTGCCGCCAAGCGGTCCAATCTCCTGTTCTTTGGCAACTTTTACAATATGGAGCTCGAGGATTTTCACTGGGGCATGATGGAGATGATCAAGGACAGTGATTTTCTATACAGCTCTATGACCCGCGACCTGTATTTCCTGGGGGTGGTATTGGCTAAGAAATACCGTTACCTGCGGATTTGCTACAGCATATTCATGTACGGCTTGATTGTGTCGGTAGCGATTTTTGCGGCTGTGTTTGCGCTTGGCGAAAGCGCGGCGGGGTGATCATTTGCTTTTCTTGTTGAGGCTGATCTGCCGTTGCTGCCGGGACTTGAAGCGCCCGGCATTGTTCTGCCTCAACCGACGGTGCTTGGTGTTGCGGCCCTGCACTCTGGCGCGCCACTTTTTCCAGTTGCGCAGTTTCATCTGCTGTTTCATGACTTTTATGACCTCCGCTTCGGGCAGGCCGAATTGCGCTTCTATGGCATCGAATGGCGTACGGTCCTCCCAGGCCATTTCTACGATACGATTGAGGTCTCGCTCGGTGAGTTCGTGTTCTTGGATGATTTTTTTGATGCTTTTGCCCATCTTGGTCATTATTTTACCTATCCAACAAGGGGTTGGCGGGCTTGTTGAGCCGGTATTTTCATACTTTTGCCATTCGTCGTTTACTTAAACCGTTAAGAGGCTTTGATAAAAATACTTTTACTATCCATGCTGTTTTCCGCCTTGCTGCCCCAGGAAGAGCAGGGGGAAATTCTCATTCGAGTACAGGGCATAGGGGCACCGGAGGGTAAGATACGTCTGGCCCTGTTTCAGGACCGGTCCGAGTTTCCGCACACGGAATCGGCCATGATAGGCAAGGTGCTGCCCGCGCAAGAACGAGAACTGCGGTGCACCATTCAGGGGGTGGCTTACGGTACTTACGCCATTGCCGTGTTCCACGATATCAACGGCAACGGCCGGCTCGACCGCAACCCGTTTGGGCTGCCTACCGAGCCCTACGCTTTCTCCAACAATCCTTCTATTAAGTGGCGGGCACCCCGCTTCCGGGACGCTGCCTTCCGCCTGGTAAAGCCTAGCTTCAACCTCCGTATTGAACTGCGTTACTGGTCAGACCACTGACTCGAAATGCTCCTGCTCCTTTCCTTTATATTTCAAGCTAATGACAGTCCACATTAGCATATGCTCTTTTTAGTTCTTAGCTTTGCCCTCGTTTTCACGGACTTATGAAAAACTAAACATGAAGGTCACAGAGTACTTTGAAAAAGCTAACGGGCAGACTTTAATCTCATTTGAAGTGCTTCCGCCCCTTAAGGGAGGGAGTATGCAAGCCATATTTGACATTCTAGACCCCCTGATGGAGTTCAAACCACCCTTTATTGATGTGACTTACCACCGGGAGGAGTTTGTCTATAAGATGCGCGAAAGCGGTTACTACGAAAAAACGGCCATCCGGAAGCGCCCCGGCACGGTGGGCATCTGTGCTGCCATTATGCATCGCTACGGTGTAGATGCCGTACCCCACCTTCTCTGTGGAGGGTTCACCAAAACGGATACCGAAGGGGCCTTAGTTGACCTCAATTTCCTGAACATCGACAATGTCCTCGCTCTGCGGGGGGATGCCCGGAAGTTCGACGGCAAGTTCATCCCTGAAGAACACGGCCACAAATACGCCATCGATCTGGTCAAACAGATTGAGGACATGAACAAGGGGCAGTACCTTAATACCGACATTGAAAACGGAACGCCTACGGACTTTTGCATTGGGGTAGCTGGGTATCCGGAGAAGCATTTCGAAGCGCCCAATAAGGACCTTGACCTGTCGTACGCTAAGGCGAAGGTGGAGGCAGGAGCAGACTATATCGTCACCCAGATGTTCTTCGACAACAGCAAGTACTTCGAGTACGTAGACCGCTGCCGGGAGGAGGGCATCAACGTGCCGATTGTTCCCGGCTTAAAGCCGATTACCAAAAAATACCAGCTCAACTCGCTGCCCCGTATTTTCCACTGCGATCTGCCCGATGATCTAGTTAAAGCTGTGCAATCTGCCAAAGACAAAGAAGGCAGGCGGCAGGCTGGCATAGAGTGGTGCATTCAGCAATCCAAAGAGCTGAAGAAAGCCGGCGCGCCTTGCTTGCACTACTACACCATGGGAGATTCCAAAACCATCCGGGAAATTGTGGAGAGCGTGTACTGATGATGGGGCCGCCTTGCCCGTGCGTTGACAAATTGGTAATATTGCAGCCACAAAAAACTACGCATGCTGCGATTCATTCCGCTGATCTTAGCCTTCTGGATTCCATGGTGCTTGGATGCCCAGGTTCCGTCACCCTCTGACTTCCTGCCTCATCCGCACGGAGCGCAGTTCACGCTGCACCATCAAGTAGCCGCTTACACGCGGACAGTAGCTGAACTAAGCCCTCGCGTCAGCCTTCAACAATATGGTGAATCCTACGAGGGGCGGCCGCTGTTGCTCGCTGCCATTTCAACTCCCGAAAACCTGCAGCGTTTGGAGGACATCCGCAAGAACAACCTGCGGCGGGTTGGCCTTCTGGAAGGCGAGACGGACCCGAGCTTGGACTTGGCCATCGTCTGGCTCAGTTTTGGCGTGCACGGCAATGAGGCGGGGGCAACGGAAAGCGCCCTTGCCGTACTCTACGAACTGGCGCGGGAAGGCCAAGAAGCTATTGAAGAATGGCTGCAGCATACTGTAGTTTTGCTGGATCCCTGCCTCAATCCGGACGGGTACGCCCGCTATACCCAATGGTACCGGTCTGTAGCTACTACTGCCAATACGCCGGAGCGGCTTACCCGGGAGCACCGCGAGCCTTGGCCCGCCGGCCGCACCAACCACTATCTTTTTGACCTCAACCGGGACTGGGCCTGGCAAACCCAGCAGGAAACCCGGCAGCGGCTGGCTGTTTACCACGATTGGATGCCCCACATACACGTGGATTACCATGAGCAGTTTCCGGACAGCCCCTACTACTTTGCTCCCGCCACCGAACCCTACCACGCCTACATTACCGATTGGCAGACGGAATTTCAGTACCGCATCGGCAAGGCTCACGCCCGCTACTTTGACCAAAACGGATGGCTGTACTTCACCCGCGAAGTGTTCGACTTGCTGTATCCCAGCTACGGCGACACGTACCCTATTTTTAACGGCGCTATTGGCATGACGCACGAACAGGCGGGCCATGGCATAGCGGGCCGCTCGGTACTTATGGAAAACGGCGACACCCTGCTGCTGCGCGACCGCATTGCCCACCATACCGCCACCGCCTTGTCTACAGTGGAGACCGCTGCCCAACACCGCGCGGAATTGCTGGAAGAATTCGAAGCCTACTTTGCATCCGCCCGCAGCCAGCCCATGGGCCGGTACAAAACTTTTGTAATCAGCCAAGAGAACCCGAGCGGCCGCATCAGCGCACTTTTAGATTTGCTAGACCGCAACCATGTCCGTTACAGCCAGGTGAGAGCCAAGCAAAGGCTACGGGCTTATGACTATCAGCAGCAGGCGGAAACGACCATCACGATTGAAGAAGGCGATCTGCTGGTCAGCGCCCATCAGCCATTGTCGGTGCTGGTACAGGTGCTCTTCGAGCCCGAACCGGAGCTGGAGGATTCTCTGACCTACGACATCACCGCCTGGGCGCTGCCCTACGCCTTTGGCCTGGAAGCAGCCGCCTTAGAGCAGCGCGTTGAGGGGGGAAACGAATTCCATCTGGTGCGCTCCTACTCCAATATTGATCGTTTGGAAGCCCCCTACGCTTATTTGCTGCCCTGGAATTCCCGGGAAGATGCCCGTTTCCTCGGAGCGTTGTTGCAAGCCGGCATCAAACTGCGCACCGCTGGAGGCGCCTTTGCCATAGAAGGCAGTGAGTACGAGTCCGGCACCTTGGTAATCACCGCAGCGGATAACCGGAAAATGGGGGCAGATTTCCATAAGGTGGTCAAGCGTTTGGCCAAAGACTACGGGCAGGGCCTGAGGGCAGTAAGTACGGGCTTTGCAGAGGAAGGTAGCGATTTGGGATCCGAGGGGATGTCCTACTTGCCCAAACCGCGTGTGGCGGTGATGGGCGGGGAGCATGTGCAACCTGGCAGCTATGGAGAAGTTTGGCATTTCTTCGAGCGGGTGCTGGAGTACCCTGCCTACTTCTTCCGGGCGGAAGACTTTGCCAAGCTAGACCTGTCCGGCTACACCACCCTTATTCTTCCGGAGGGGCAGTATGATTTTAGCGAAAGAAGCCGGGAGCGTTTGCAGCAGTGGATGAGAGCAGGGGGGCGGCTCATTGCTATTGGCACAGCTCTACGCAGTTTGGAAGGCATAGAGCCCTTGTCCCTGAAGCGCCGTCAGCCCGCACAGGCAACCAAAGCGGAAGCGCAGAGCCGAATACGCACCTACGGGGGCATCAGCCGGTGGCGCATCAGCCGGAGCTTGCCCGGCGCCATTTTCCAAGTTGGCTTAGATGCCACCCATCCCTTCGCTGCAGGCATGGGAGCGCAGTACTTCAGCCTCAAGACCAGCGCAAGCACCTACGAATTGCTGGACGAGGGATGGAACATTGCCTATTTGCCGGAGTCCCCGAAGCCGATCGGGTTCGTAGGGCAGGAAGCGCTGCAGCAGATGCCCGGGAGCCTAGTAGCTGGGCAGGAAAAGGTCGGCCAGGGCAGTGCGGTCTATCTGGTGGACAATCCGCTGTTTCGGGCATTCTGGTATCAGGGCCAGTTGTTGTTTGCCAATGTCATCTTCATGCCAGATTGAGGTGCCGGAAGCCGCCTATAATGTCGTGCCTTTGCGTAAAGCTCAGTTCTGCATTGCCATTGCGGGTTTATTGTCCTACCTTTGAAAGCAAAATAAAGTACGGAGCTGCTTAGGGCGAATGCTATTCCACGGCAGCTTTCAATAACTACTTGTAAGCATGCTAGGGAAAGCCTTCCGATCTGCTGCCGCCTTCTTGTTCCTCGTTTTGCCGCTGGAAGCCCAAGTTCCGATGCGCCCGGCGAGCGCTGCGCTGCCTTTGGCGGAAGTAGAGCTGCTGGAAATGCCGGCCCAGAACAATGAAGCGCTGCTGGCGAAAGAAATGGCGGAGCGCAAACCTGGCCGAGCCCCTCGTTTCGCCCAGTCCATAGAGGTGGACGTACGGCCTTCAGAAACCGGCAGCTGGGAAGTTTTGCCCGATGATCGCTTACTTTGGCGCTTGCGCATCCGTTCGCCGGGCGCTTATTCCATCAACCTGGGGTTTTCGGCCTTCTACCTGCCCGAAGACGCAACGCTGCTGCTTTACAATCCAAGCCGCTCCGAAGTGCTGGGGCCTTTCACCGCTGCAGATAACGACGATCACTACCAACTGTGGACGCCGGTGCTCGGTGGAGACGAAGCAGTGCTAGAGCTGCAGGTGCCTGCCTCAAGCCGTTCGCAGGTGCAGCTCTGGCTGACATCGGTCAACCACGATTTTCTCAACTTCTACGGCATGACCACCGGCAACTGCCATCTGGATGTAGCCTGTGGCGAATCCGAGGGCTGGCCCATCGTGGAAGCCTACCAGGAGGCCATACAATCCGTTGCCGTGTACGGCTTAGGCGGCGACACTTTTTGCAGCGGCTTTTTGATCAACAATACCAACGAAGATTGCCGGCCCTACTTCATGACCGCCCACCACTGCGAAGTGGGGCCAGTGAATGCCCCGACCGTGGTCGCCTACTGGAACTACGAAAATTCATCTTGCCGGCAGCCCGGCACGGTAGCCAGCGGCAACGATGGAGATGGTTCGCTGGGGAATTTCAATACTGGTGCCATATACCGGGCGGGCAGCAGCAGTTCTGATTTTGTCCTGCTAGAGCTGGACGACCCCATCCCGCTTTCCGCCAATGCCTACTTTGCCGGCTGGTCCCGGGCTGGAGAGCCTCCAAAGGACACCTTGGCTTGTGTACACCATCCGGATGGTGCTGAGAAACGCATCAGCATCAGTTACAGCGATACCTACCCGGGGGTCTGGGGAAACGGCAGCCAGGAAGTGCCGGGCGGCAACCATTTGATACTGCCATCCTGGGACATCGGCAGCACGGAATACGGCTCCTCGGGGGCTCCGCTGCTGGACCGGAACAATCGGGTGGTCGGACAATTGCACGGGGGAGCAGCGAGCTGCTCCAACAATGGCTATGATGCCTTCGGCTGGTTGAATGCCGCCTGGGACGGCCCGCATCCCGACAACCGGCTTTCCGATTGGCTGGACCCGGCGGGGGAAGGAGCCTGGGCAATAGATGGCCGCTGGAATTCGACCTGCAACGTCACGCTGGGCATTCAGAATAGTGAAGCAGAGCTTTGCGCGCCCGGCACCGCTCATTTCAATCTGGAAGTTGGGGAAGCTTTCGTGGGGCCAGTTACCCTCAGCCTGTCCGGCTTGCCGGCTGCATTTGACTATACCTTCAGCAGCAATCCGGCGGTGCCCGGCAGCAGCCTCAGCTTGACCGTCGATGTGCCCGAGGCTACCCTGCAGGAGGGGCACCTGGATTTCACGGTGGAAGCTGCAGGCACCTACAATAGCTTGTCGATTGGTGCTAGCCTGCTGGTAGTAACGAGCGTGCCCCAAGCCCCTGCCGTTCTGTCCCCGGAAAGCGGTGCCGTAGGTTTGCCCCTCTTGCCAGAAATACAGTGGGCGGAAGCTAGCAATGCCCTAGCCTACGATTTGCAGCTGGCCCGGGATTCTGCCTTTTCGCAGCTGGTGGTGGACCAGAGCCATATCGGGCAAGCCTATTTCAGCGGCGCTGTACTGGACAACAATACCGACTACTACTGCCGGGTCAGGGCGCGCAACTTGTGCGGGCCAGGGCCTTGGTCGCCCATCTATCAGTTCCGTACAGCGGCCACAGTTTGCCGCGAGCGACTGCCCGCCGGACTGCCCATTCCCATAGATGCCGGCGACCCGAATAGCATAAGCTCTGCTCTGGAGGTAGAGGCAGAGGGCACGGTGGCGGCGGTGCGCCTGAAGCAATTGGAGATCAAACATTCTTTCGTAGGCGATCTTTCGGCTTTTCTGCGCTCGCCCTCCGGCACCATTGTTAAGCTTTTTGACCGGCCTGGCTTCCCCTTATTTCCCTTTGGCTGTATCGGATCGGACCTGCAGCTGAGCTTTTCGGATGACGCGCCGCTTGCTCCTGCTGATTTGGAGTTGAGTTGCAACGAAGAGCCGCCCGCTATAAGCGGAGCTTTCCAACCCTTGCAGGCTTTCGCCCAATTTGTAGGAGAGCCGGCAGCGGGCAGCTGGGAGTTAATCGTAGTCGATAACTTCAACGAGGACGGAGGAGTGCTCACCGACTGGGAGCTGGAGCTGTGCAGTACCTTCCCGAATGAGGCCAGGGTATTTGCTGCGGAGCGCCCCATGCAAGTTTGCCAGGGAGATAGCTTGGAGCAGCAGCTCTACATCGGAACCGGATACGAAGGAAACGTCTCGCTGGTGCTGCACGATATCGGCAGCGCCTTTTCCGCTACCCTTGACCAATACCTGGTGGCACCGGGAAGTTTCGTGACTCTGAAGCTCAAGGATTTTTCCGCAGCTGGATCGTTTGAGTTCGGCTTGCGGGCGGCTGACAGCTCCTCGACTACCGATTTGCCCTTGAACCTCGAGGTGCTGCAGCCGCCCGGTGCTCCCATGCTGCAGAACCCGCCTGATCAATCGCTGGTTGACGAGTGGAACGTTGCCTTCCAATGGTCTTCGGCTACTACGGCGGACTCTTTCCGGTTGCAAGTCGCAGCGGACAGTGCCTTTAACGAATTGGTGGTGGATGCCTTTGGGCTGCAAAGCCAGTACAGCCTGACTAACGCTTTGCCCCCCGGGCCTTACTACTGGCGGGTCAAAGCCATCAATGAATGCGGTGCGGCCTGGAGCAAAGTTTTCAGCTTTTTCCAGGACGGCACTATGACATCAGCTTCTGCAGGCCAAACAGAGGGCGTTTTCTTACAGGCCTATCCCAACCCCACCGATGGGAGGCTCTGGGTAGAATGGGAGGGAGCGCTTTCGGAAGACATTTTGCTACGCCTTTACAACCACCAAGGACAGTTGTTGCATACCTATGAGGTAAGCGGCGATACGGCTCAGCTGCAGCTGCAGCAGTTGCCAAGCGGCCTGTACCTTTTGCAATGGCAATCGGGTGGAATGGAAGCTACTCGACGGATCATCTTGAAGTAGCCATTGCGTGGGAGATTGCTTACATTTGCCCAAAACCAAATTATATGATCAAAGCTAACGACCCTGCCCTGAAGTCTTGGGTGGATGTCCCGCAAGGAAGCGATTTCCCCATACAAAACCTGCCCTTTGGGGTGTTCAAAACGCCCGGTTTGCAGCCCCGGGTCTGCACCGCCATTGGCGAATACGTAGCCGACCTGAGCGTGCTGGCGGAGCATGGCTTTTTTGATGACCTAGACGTAGACAGTTCCGTGTTTTACCAGCCTTTTCTCAATGAGTTCATCGGGCTGGGCAAAGCCAAAACGAGTGCTGTGCGCAACCGGCTCTCCGAAATCCTAGACGACGATTTAGAAGAGTGGGATGCCAGTCAGCTGGCTGATTATTTCCTGCACCGGCAGTCGGAAGTGGAAATGTTGCTTCCGGTTCGGGTAGGCGATTACACCGATTTCTACTCCAGCCGGGAGCATGCTACCAATATCGGCACGATGTTCCGGGGCAAGGAAAATGCCCTGATGCCCAACTGGCTGCACCTGCCGGTTGGCTACCATGGCCGGGCTTCTTCCATTGTGGTATCCGGCACGCCGGTGCGCCGGCCCATGGGGCAGCAGTTGCCTAAGGAGGCGGAATCCCCTGTTTTCGGAGCTTCCAAGCTGCTGGATTTTGAGTTGGAAATGGCTTTTGTAGTGGGCCGTGAAACTACCCTCGGAGACCGGGTGCCAGTAGAAAAAGCGGAGGATTATATCTTTGGCCTGACCTTGTTCAATGACTGGTCGGCGAGAGACATCCAGAAGTGGGAGTACGTCCCTCTCGGCCCATTCCTGGGCAAAAGCTTTGCTTCCACTGTATCTCCCTGGATTGTAACCCTGGATGCCCTGCAGCCCTTTCGGACGGAAGGCCCGGCACAGGAGCCGGCGCCGCTTCCTTACCTTCAGCAGTCTGGTGCCCACAGTTTTGACATACAGTTGAGCGTTGATCTGCAGCTGGCATCCGGTGCGGCAAAAACGGTCTGCCGCTCCAATTTCAAATACCTCTACTGGACGATGGCGCAGCAGCTGGCGCACCACACCGTCAATGGCTGCAATCTGAAGATAGGCGATATGATGGCATCCGGCACCATTAGCGGAGCTGAGGCAAGTTCCTTCGGCTCTATGCTGGAAATATCCTGGCGGGGCACCCAGCCTGTGCCCATGCCGGACGGGAGCGAGCGCAAATTCATTTTGGATGGCGACACAGTCATCCTGCGCGGCCACTGCGAGCGGGATGGTGTGCGTATAGGTTTCGGAGAAGCAGCCGGCGAAGTGCTGCCAGCTGCGGAGTAATGCTGGCTCAAGAGAGCGATGACGCTATTTCTTTAGAAAAAACTGATACTTTGAGCCCTTCTGCTCTACACTTGCTGTTGTGGCTGTTCAGCCTGCCCCTCTGCCTCAGCGCCCAGAATGCTTGGCAGCGTGCGGCTGACCGGCTGGCGGCGCATCCCAGCCTCCGGCACGGGCAACTCAGCTTGTGTGTGATTGACCTGCGGACCGGGAAAGAGCTGGCAGCAATTGCCCCGGACCGGAGCCTCCGCCCGGCTTCCAGCCTTAAGGTGCTGACAACCGGGACCGCCCTGGCTTTGCTGGGGCCGGATTACCGATTCCGGACTGAACTGCGGCAAACGGGCTCCATCACTGCCGATGGCCGGCTGGAAGGCGATCTTTTGATTCGGGGGTACGGCGACCCTACCCTCGGCTCGCCCCTCCTGCCGGAAGGCAATGGCCCCGAGGAGATGCTGCGACAGCTTCGCCTGGCCGTTCAGCGCGCCGGCATACGCAGTATAAGCGGCAAAATTGTCGGCGATGCCCGTTTGTATGGCTCCAATGCCCTTTGCCCCAGCTGGGAATGGGAGGACTTGGGCAATTACTACGCAGCAGGTACTTGGTCGCTCAATTGGCATGAGAACTTCTATTACCTCCACTTGGATCAGCGGCCGCGGGGGCAGCAGCCTGAGGTCGCAGGCTGGGCACCGCCGGTGCCGGGGCTGCGTATTTTGAACGAGCTGCGCTCAGGTGCTCCGGGCAGTGGCGATCAGGCTTACCTCTACGGTGCTCCTTATCAGTTTGCCCGCTACCTCCGGGGCAGCATTCCAGCTGGCCGGGGTACCTTTACGATAAAGGGGGCTCTGCCCAATCCCCCTCTATTATTGGCACAGGAGTTGAAACGCGCACTGGCGTACGTCGCTATCCCAAGCGGGCCGGCAACGGCTTGGCTGGATAAGGCGCAGGGAGACAGGCCCGGCCGGCTGCTTTTCACCCACCGTTCGCCCACCTTAGCCGCCGTAGCGAAACGGTGTAATATGGAGAGCGTCAATCTGTACAGCGAAGCGCTGCTGCGAGCGCTGGCTTTCGAGCAGGAAGGGAGGGGGAGCGTCGCTGAGGCATTGGCTCTGATGCAGTCTTACTGGGAAAGCCGCGGATTGAGCTGGCGGGGCGTTTATTTGGAGGACGGCAGCGGCCTGTCAGGGGGCAACTTGGTGCCCGCTCGCTTTATGGCGGCATTCATGCGCAAAATGGCGCTCGGGCCCGAAGAAGCTGCTGAGGCGTTCCGAGCCTCCCTGCCAGTTGCTGGGCGCTCCGGGTCCATGGAGTACAGCCTACGCGGCACTCGGGCACAGGGGCGGCTACAAGCCAAAAGTGGTACGCTGCGCCGGGTGCGGTCCTTCACTGGCTACGCTACTGACCGTTCGGGCCGGGAGCTTGCATTCTGTGTGATGGCCAATGATTTCAGCGGATCAGGAGGGGAGATGCGGCGGCGGCTGGAAGGATTCCTGCAGTCTCTTTGTGAGAATTGAATTACCTTTGAAGCAAATTACAATTATGAAATACCGATTTCCCATACTCCTCTTTTCTGTCGTTGCTGTCAGCTTGCTGTGGAGCTGCCAGGGTGAGCCAAGGACCGGTAATGGCCAGCGAGCTTCTGCTCACCACACCGCCGATAGCAACCATCATTCTGCCACAACTTCAAAAACGGCGCTCGGTGCTGCTCCACAAGTCAAGGAGAAGGAAATGTACGAAAATACCAACCGGATGGTCTGGCAGAAACCGGACCTGGTGCTCAGGTTGATGGGAGATCTGAGCAATAAAACAGTGGCGGATATCGGTGCTGGCACCGGCTTTTTCTCCAAACGTCTGGCCAAGCATGCGGAAAAGGTGATCGCTATCGATATCGACAAGCGCTTTCTAAACTACATCGACAGCGTGAAGGTGTTCGAAATGTCAGAAGCGGCACAGGCGCGGCTCGAAACCCGACTGGCAGAGCCAGATGACCCTAATTTGGAACCCGGAGAAGCGGATGTTATCATCATCGTCAACACCTTCATGTATATCCGTGATAAGGAAGCGTATTTGGAGACGCTCCGGCAAAGCCTTTCGGACGGCGGAGAATTGTTCATCATCGATTTCAAGAAAAAGCGTACCGAACTTGGCCCTCCTTCTGATATACGGTTGCCATTGTTTGAGGTAGAGGAAATGCTGTACCAAGCCGGCTACCAAGACATAGACGCTAATGATACGGCCTTGGACTATCAATACATCATCACCGCGCGCAAGGCAGGCGCTACAGCTCAGTAGTGATAGGGTATAGGAGGAGGCAGCAACGGCACATGGTAGCTCCAGCTTATTTCAATATCAATTTGCTGCGTTCTGGCCCGGTGGACACCATGGTAATGGGGACATCCAGTTTGTCCTCCAAGAACATCAAATAATCGCGCGCTTCCTCGGGCAGCTGCCCGAAGGATCTGACTTTTTCCAGAGACCGCCGCCAGCCTGCTTTGGCTTCGTAGACCGGTTCAATGTTGATATCGCAGAGGTCGTAGGGGATTTGCTCGGTTGGCTCGCCCTCCACTTCGTACCCTATGGCTGCTTCCACTTGCTCGAAGCGGTTCAGTACGTCTATTTTGGTGATGACCAGTTGGGTCACGCCGTTCAGCATGATGGTATAGCGCAGCTGCGGCAAGTCGATCCAGCCGCAGCGTCTGGGCCGGCCGGTTGTTGCTCCAAATTCGCCGCCTTCTCGGCGGAGCATTTCGCCGGCTTCGCCCTCCAGTTCGGTAGGGAAGGGGCCGGCACCTACACGGGTGCAGTAGGCTTTGGAAATGCCAATGACCTCGCCGATCTTGTCTGGGGCAACGCCCAGGCCAATGCAAACGCCAGCGGTGATGGTATTGGAGGAGGTGACAAAAGGGTAGGTGCCGTAGTCGATGTCGAGCATAGACCCCTGAGCGCCTTCCGCCAGTATGCGTTTGTCCTGCTGCAGGGCTTGGTCGATGAAGTACTCGCCGTCCACCACCCGGAGCTGGCGCAATTCCTCCACCGTTTCCATCCACCGGGCTTCCTCTGCTTCCAGGTCGAAGTCGATTTCCGGGTAAATGGAGAGCAATTGCATGTGCTTTTCCTTCAGTGCCTCATAGCGCTCTTGGAAATTGGAGCGCAGCAAATCGCCCACCCGCAGGCCATTGCGGCCGGTCTTGTCCATGTAAGTTGGACCGATGCCCTTCAGGGTAGAGCCGATTTTGGACTTGCCCTTAGCATTTTCGGAGGCGGCATCCAGGTATCGGTGGGTAGGCAGAATAAGATGGGCCTTTTTGGATACCAGCAGCCGCTCCCGGTAGTCAATCTCCGCTTTGCGGAGTTCCGCCATCTCTTTGGAAAGGACGATGGGGTCAATGACCACGCCATTGCCAATAAGATTCAATAAATTTGACCGGAATATGCCGGACGGAATGGTGTGCAGTACGAACTTTTTGCCGTCAAATTTTAAGGTGTGGCCAGCATTGGGCCCACCCTGAAAGCGCGCCACGATGTCGTACGCTTCCGCTAAATAATCCACAATCTTTCCCTTGCCCTCGTCGCCCCACTGCAATCCAAGGATCACGTCGATCGCCATTGCTAACTGGTTTTATAGCTGGTTTTTTGAAAAACGCAAATTAATAAAACCTCGGTGAATAAGCGGTTTTTTCTGCTTTTACTTAGTGATAGCCTGGGTAGCTTCCTCCACGCTAGGGCTGATCAGGAAGATGGGCTTGAGCTTGGTCATCTCCAGCAGATCCAGCACCTTATTAGAAGGATTGGCTACGGCTATATCGCCGCCTTCTTCCTGGGAGCGGGCACGCAGCGTTATCAGAAAGTTCAGCCCCACGCTGTTCATGTAGCGGATTTGGCTGAGGTCCACCACAAATCGGGAGTGCCCCTGATCAATGCGCTGCTGGGCAGCTTTGAGGATTTCGTTATTGGCGTACTCACTGAGCAGATCCTTCACTTTGAGTATTTGTACGCCCCCATCTTTTTCGTCAATAGAGTAAGTCAAGTTCATGGGATGTTAACTTTCTTCAGCGGTGGATTCTTCTTGGTTTTTGCCGGCGGTGCGCGGGCAAGCCCCATCGCATTGGCCGTACAAATTGAGAGAATGGTGGGTAATCTTGAACTTCAGCAGATCTCCCATCATGTTTTTGATCTGTTGTATGCGGGGGTCGCAAAACTCGAGCACTTTACCGCAGTCCACACAGATGAGGTGGTCGTGTTGCTTATAGCCGTAGGACTTCTCGTACTGCGCCAGGTTTTTGCCAAATTGGTGCTTTTTGACCAGATCGCAATTGACGAGCAATTCCAGCGTATTGTAAACCGTAGCTCGGCTCACGCGGTAGTTCTGGTTTTTCATATGGATGTAGAGCGCCTCAGCATCGAAATGGTCGGATCGCTTGTAGATCTCCTCCAGGATGGCGAAGCGCTCCGGCGTTTTGCGAAAGCTGTTGTTCTCTAGATGGGAAGCAAAGATGTTCTTCACTTCCTTAATGATTTCCTCTTGTGTTCGGCCCACACTCATAACCTGAAGTTAATTCAAAAAATCTATAATCGCGGTAAAGTGCAGGGACGACCAAGTTCACTTTACTCTACCCTCGTAACAGTTGAGATATTGTCAAGGTTTTTAAGCGCTTGCATTGCCATGTAGAGTTGGTCGGTATTTTTGACCAGCAGGCTGATTTGCCCCTTGAAATACCCTTCGTCTCCTTCTATGCTGAACGAACGGATGTTAAGCCCCAGCATGGTGGAAATTTTGTGAGTCAGCCGTTCGATAACGCCCGGCCCATCGTCAATGCCGGTAATGCGCAGGTCTACCACAAAGGTGGTGTCGGTAGTGGACAGCCATTCCGCCTTCATCACCCGGTAGCCGTAATTGGCCATCAGGTTGGTGGCGTTGGGGCAGTTGGAGCGGTGTATCTTCAGCCCGGCGTTGGAGGTCAGGTAGGCAAATATGGCATCGCCCTGCACGGGATTGCAACAGGTAGCGAAGGTATAGTCGAAGCGCTCGGCGGGCTCCCCGTTGATCAGCAGGCGTGGCTTGTCAGTGAGCTTACTGCGCCGGCGCCCTTCACCGGGGGGGCGGCCCGGCAGCTCCTCCTCCGAGGGGCGGTGAACCTCCAGTTTGATCTCCACGAGGTGGCGCGAGCCGTCGTTGTGGACTTCCACAGTATGCGTTTTGAGAATATCGGCTATGGTGATTTCATCCGAAGCGATGGCGTAGTACAGGTCCGCGTGCGAATCCAGTTTGAGGTCTTTGACCAGCCTTTCTACGCTCTCTTCGAAGTTGACCTTCATAGAGCGCAGCTTGCGCTCCAAGGTCTCGCGGCCCAATTCTCCCTTTTGCCGGCGCTCTTCCTTCATCGCAGAGCGGATACGCGAGCGGGCTTTGCCAGTGATGACGAGCTTCAGCCAGTCCTCAGAGGGCTTCTGTTTATTGTTGGTGATAACCTCTATCTGATCGCCGTTGCGCAACTGATAGCCCATCGGCACAATTTTGTTGTTGACCTTGATGGCCTGGCAGTGGTAGCCGATGTCGGTATGTATGCTGAAGGCGAAGTCCAGGGCAGTAGCGCCTTTCGGCAAAATTTTCATATCGCCGTTGGGCGTGTACACGAATACCTCCTCATTGAAAAGGTTGTTGGATTTGAAGTCCCCCAGGAATTCGACGGCATCGCTGTTGGGGTCGTCCAGGATTTCGCGCACGCTGTCCAGCCAACGCTCGTAGATGTCCGGGTTTTTGGAAACCCCCTTGTACTTCCAGTGCGCAGCGAAGCCCCGCTCGGCGATTTCGTCCATGCGCTGCGAGCGGATTTGCACCTCCACAAACCGGCCCTCCGGCCCAATGACTGTGGTGTGCAGGGACTCGTAGCCGTTGGATTTCGGCGTGGTGATCCAGTCTTTCAGCCGCTCCGGTATGGGGGTGTGTACATCTGTTACGATGGAGTAGATCTGCCAGCAGATGAGGCGCTCTTCCTCTACCGGCACATCTACGATGATGCGTACGGCGAAGAGGTCGTAGATCTCTTCGAAGGGGACGTTCTTCTTTTTGATCTTATTCCAGATGGAATGGATGGACTTGGCCCGCCCGGTAATGTCGTAGGGTACATTAATGGCATTGATCCGTTCCCGCAGCGGCTCGATGAAGGACTGCACGTACTCATCGCGCGAGCGTTTGGTTTCCGCCAGTTTGCGGGCGATGTCCCGGTAATCATCCGGGTCGGTGATCTTCATGCAGAGGTCGAGGTACTCGGTGCGGATGTTGTACAGGCCCAGGCGGTGGGCCAGCGGTGCGTAGACGTAGCTGGTCTCGGCAGCAATTTTCAGCTGCTTGTGGCGGGGCATAGCGCCCAAGGTGCGCATATTGTGCAGCCGGTCGGCCATTTTGATGAGCACCACGCGCACATCCTCCACCAGCGTACTCAGTACTTTGCGGAAGTTTTCAGCCTGCGGGCTTTGGGCGTTGTAAGCACCGTCCAGCTTGGTCAAACCGTCCACAATTTTGGCGATGCGCTGGCCGAACTGCTCGCGTATGTCGTCCAGGGTGTAGTCGGTGTCCTCCACCACATCGTGCAGCAGCGCGCATATGATAGCGGTAGCGCCCAGCCCGATCTCCGCGGCGCATATTTTCGCCACAGCAATAGGATGCAGGATGTAAGGTTCGCCGGATTTGCGGCGCTGTTCGGAATGAGCCCGCACAGCCAGCTCATAGGCTGCCCGGATATCCACCTTGTCCTGATCCGAAAGGTTGGCTTTGATAGACCGGAGCAAGTCGCGGTAAGCGCCCTGTATCAGGCGCGTTTCGTCTTCTTTTATAATGATTGCCTCTGCCATAAATGATTGTCCTGCTGGGATTATAAAATGTATACTGCTGTACAGCCTTAGTGCCCGAGGGCTGCCTTTTAATAGGCTGCAAGGCTTTGAAATTCAACAAATTGTTGGGCTGATTGGTTGCTCTGCCCGTCTGGGCGCACCTGGCTTGGCAATACCGCACCTTTAGCGCCTGCCGAAAACAGTTTCTAGGATTTAGGGATAAAGTAGCCTCCTGCCGCGTGTAATTGTCTCGCTTTGATGATACCTCACTGCAGGGCAGAGCTGCTGGGCGTTTGCTTTGGAATGTGTTGTATACAAAACTAGGAAAAAAAGAGAGGATTCAAAGCAAGCAGGCGAAAAAAACGGATGGCTTGGCACTTTGTTTTTTTCCGTTGTCTCGCTACCATCTTCCCCAAAAATCTACTATCTTTGCCGCTCTATTTCAAAGGAGGCAGGCTGTCGCTAAGCTAAACGCAGCTGAATCAGCTACTTGCCGCCTCCTCGACCAAGCGGGTGTGGCGAAATTGGTAGACGCGCTAGACTTAGGATCTAGTGCCTCACGGCATGGGGGTTCGAGTCCCTCCACCCGCACAACATAGGAGCTATCAGGGTGGAGGGATCCCGACAAACAAAGTTTCGTCGGCGGTCCCTCCACCCGCACAACATAAGAATCACCCGGGTGGAAAAATCCCAATAAAGGAATTTTCGCCAAACGCCCTCGCTAATGCCGATTGTTACCGGCACGGCGTTTGAAAGATGGCCCCCTCCACCCGTACATAAGAAACAGCAAAAGAGGCTGCATGGGCAAACGCGCCTGATGCAGCCTTGTTTTTATAAGATCGCCTTTCCCGCGGGCGCTGCCATTTTAACAAAACCAACAATCGCATAGGACTATGCCAAAGGTTGAAAGACAAGATATCGATGACCTCAATGCCGTGCTAACGGTAACACTGGAAAAAAGCGATTACGAACCAAAGTTCAAGTCGGAGCTCAACAAATACCGCAAGCAAGCCAATATGAAGGGCTTCCGCAAGGGCAAAACGCCCTTGTCCGTGCTTAAGAAAATGTACGGCCAGAGTGTGCTCGCGGAAGTCATCAACGAAATGCTGCAGAAGGAACTCAACGACTACCTCAAAGAGCAGGATCTGCAAATCCTGGGGCAGCCATTGCCTTCAGACGATCAGAAGCCACAGGCATTCGATGTTAAAAACCTGGAGGATTACGAATTCAAATTCGACCTTGGCTTGTCTCCGGACTTTGAACTGAAAGGGGCAGATGAAAGCACCACCGTAGAAAAAATGGTGGTCGAAATCCCGCAGGAGAACCTGGAAGAGGACCTGCAGGCGGCCCGCAAGCGGCACGGCGAGCGCGAGAGCGTGGAGGACGATACGGTGAAGGATAATGACATGGTGAAATTCAAGGCCGTTGAATTGGAGGGCGATGCTCCGAAGGAAGAGGGTATAGAAACCGAGTTTAGCATCCTGGTCAGCGACAACACTAAAGAAGCCCTGAAAGAGGAGCTCAAAAAGAAAAAAGCCGGCGACAGCATCCGTTTTAACATCAACGAGCTGGAAGAGGACCGCGACGAGGAGTACATCCGCAAGTACTACCTCAACCTGGAGGAAGACGACGAGCGGGAATTCAACGACACCTTCGAGGCGGAAATCACGGAAGTAAGCCGCATCGCCCCTGCCGAGCTGAACCAAGCTTTTTTCGATCAGGCATTCGGAGAAGGCGTGGTGAGTTCCGAAGAAGAGGCGCTGGAGCAGCTCCGCAAGCAGAGCCAGCAATTCTACGAAAAACAAGCTGAGGCGCTGGTCTCCCGACAGATTCAGGAAAAGTTGATGGAGCAGAACCATATGGAGTTGCCGGAAGCCTTTCTGAAGCGCTGGATGAAAGCCACCAATGAGGAAGCAACGGAGGAGACGGTAGAAAAAGAGTTCGAATCCTTCCGCGATAACCTGCGCTGGTCGCTCATCCGCAACCGCCTGGCGGACGACTACAGTATTGAGGTGCAGGAACAAGACCTGTTAGAGGCGGCAAAGCGCCGCATTCGGAACTACCTCGGCGGGCAATCGATACCAGGCATGGAACAGATGCTAGACAGCACGGCTGCCCGGCTCCTGCAGGATGAGGATCAGGTGGAGCAGCTGGCGCAGGAGGTGCTGACCGACCGCGTTTTTGAAGTGCTTTTGGAAAAAGTCAATGTCGAAGAAAAACCAGTCAGTCTAGAGGAGTTCGAAGAGGAAGTCGAGCGTGCGCAGGCGAAATTGCAGGCAGCAGCAGCGGAGGAAGAGGAATAGGCAATACACAAACGAACGGGATCAAGCTCCGGGCAGCGGATAATCGCGTGCCCGGAAATCCGGTAAATAAAGAACGAAGCGTTGTGGCTCAACCCCTAGGCGGTCCGTTTGTTAATAAGGTTGATAAAAACAACGGTAAGGCAAACCCCTTGCATTTAAAAGTTAAAACTGAAGCATGTTCCACAAGGATGAATTCATGAAGTATGCTACCAAACACATGGGTATGAGTAGCATGCATCTCGAGAAATACATTGAACAAACCACACCTGCACAAGGGCCCAATATCCAAGGATTCACCACGGCCATCATCGACGAGCGCATCAAGAATGTTTTCCCGATGGACGTTTTCTCCCGCTTGATGATGGACCGCATCATTTTCCTGGGTGTACCGGTGAACGACTACGTCGCCAACGTCATACAGGCCCAATTGCTGTTCCTGGAATCCGATGACCCGAAGCGGGATGTACAAATGTTCATCAACAGCCCCGGCGGCTCCGTTATCGCAGGACTGGGCATCTACGATACCATGCAATACGTGGCACCGGATGTCAATACGATTTGCACTGGTTTGGCAGCCTCCATGGGCGCTGTATTGCTTACCGCTGGCGCGGAGAGCAAGCGCACCTGCCTGCGCCACGCCCGGGTGATGATTCACCAGCCATTGGGCGGCATGCAGGGCCAAGTTTCCGATATGGAAATTTCCTACCGCCTGATCAAGGATATGCAAAAGGAGCTGTACGAAATCCTGGCTAACCACACCGGGCAGGAGTACGACAAGATCAAGGAGGACTGTGACCGCGACAACTGGATGACCGCCGAGAACGCCAAGGAGTACGGCCTGATCGACGAGGTACTGGACCGCCACAGCCCCCGCAAGGAGTTGTAAATAACTGTAGTCTGCTGAAAAAAGCTTAAATTAGAGGCTTACAGCAGGTTTTGAACAACAGTGGCACCGCCTAAACGCCCCCCGAACAGGCGAGTGGGCGGCGCCGCTTCTACAAAAAGCATACGCATGCGAAAAAGCAAACAAAGCTACCGCTGTTCCTTTTGTGGACGCGATAAGTCGGAAGCACTGATCCTAATCGCCGGCATCGACGGGCACATTTGTGAAGTTTGTGTGGAGCAAGCCGGAGAAATCATCGAGGAAGAGCTCTACGGCGGCAAGCGAAAAGAAGACGACAAGACGGATTTCCCAATGCCGGATAAAATTACGCCGCAGGAAATCAAAGCGCATCTTGATCATTATGTCATCGGGCAGGATGAGGCCAAAAAGTTCCTCTCCGTAGCCGTTCATAACCACTACAAGCGGCTCCGGCAACCCCGCCACGATGACATCGAAATAGAAAAGTCCAACATCGTATTCGTCGGCCAGACCGGTACCGGCAAGACGTTGCTGGCAAAAACCATTGCCAAATTTCTCAATGTCCCCTTTTCCATCGTTGATGCCACGGTATTCACCGAAGCCGGCTATGTGGGGGAAGATGTGGAAAGCATCCTGAGCCGCCTGCTGCAGGTTTGTGACTATGACGTAGCAGCCGCTGAACGCGGCATCGTCTACATTGACGAAATCGACAAAATTTCCCGCAAGGGCGATAATCCTTCCATCACCCGCGATGTATCTGGCGAAGGCGTACAGCAGGCCATGCTTAAGATGCTGGAGGGCACCGAGGTGAACGTACCGCCGCAGGGCGGCCGCAAGCACCCGGAGCAGAAATTGGTGAAGGTCAACACCGGCAATATCCTGTTCATCTGCGGCGGTGCCTTCGACGGCATCGAGAAAGTGATTGCCCGCCGGGTCAACACGCAGCTCATCGGCTTCAATCCTGTCGAAAGCAGCATTGACCGAGAAAACCTCCTGCAGTACATCAACCACCAAGACCTGCGCAGCTTCGGATTGATCCCAGAACTGCTGGGCCGCCTGCCGGTCCTGGCTTACCTGGAGCCGCTCGATGTAGAAGCGCTGAAGCGTATCCTGCTGGAGCCGCGCAATGCTCTCGTCAAACAATACGAGCGCCTGTTCGAGCTCGAGGGTATCAAGTTGGAATTTACACCCGAAGCCATTGAGTTCATCGCCGAAAAGGCGCTGGACTTCAAATTGGGTGCGCGCGGACTGCGCTCTATTTGCGAAGTGGTAATGACCGATGCCATGTTCGAGCTGCCATCGAAACACGATATCGAAACCTTTACCATTGATCTCGACTACGCAGAGCAGAAATTGAGCCGCTCCAAGCTGAATAAGCAGCTGAAAGCAGCTTAGGCAAGCTGGAAAGCGCCCGTTTGGGTAAATCCCCAATGCCAACCTCATGTACAATACCTTATTATTTTTCAAGGCACTGCACGTCGTGGGCTTTGTGGCTTGGTTCGCTGGGCTTTTTTACCTGGTGCGCATGTTTGTGTACCACGAAGAAGCGGCAGAGAAAGCGGAGCCGGAGCGGGGCATCCTGCAGCGGCAGTTCAACCTTATGGAATGGCGGGTGTACCGCATTATCTGCAATCCGGCTATGATGATCACTTGGGGGGCGGGGCTTCTCATGCTAGGGCTCGGTATCTACTCCCGGGCAGTACCCAACTATCTGGCTGGAGAAATTGGCAATGCGGGCTGGATGCACGTCAAGCTCTTTTTGCTGGTGCTGATGACCGTATACCACCTGTGGACCAAACGGCTCATCAAGCGTATGGAGGCCGGCGAGCGCCCGTTCTCTTCCTGGCAGTACCGCCTGCTTAACGAATTGCCAACGCTTTTTCTCCTTACCATCTCCTACATCGCGGTTTATGGTAAGGGCGGGATGCTGAATTACTTATACCTCTTCGGCGGGCTTGTGCTTTTCATCGGGCTCCTGTATTTGGGTGCCAGGGCTTACAAGCGCCGGCGGATGGGCTGATAGCCGTTGGCTGCCGGATTACCAGCCCTCGTACAAGCCCGCCTCCCGGAAAGCTGTCTTAGCTGCTTCCGTCACATTGCTTTCCAGTAATTTCTCATACTGATTGGCCAGTACATAGGCTTTTACCTTGAGTAAGGTGGCGGGTTTGTCTTTGAAGTGATCGGTCACCAATACAATCACGGGCTGATCCAGGTTGAGGTAAGGAGAGCTGACGGTTGCTTCGTAGGCAATACGGCTGGCCCGCTCGGTATCCACCCGGATAGGGAGCCAAAAATCAATGACGACCATGCAATAGTTGGCCCCGGAATTAGCATTGGAAATTGGTTGCCCCAACAGGGCCGAATTGGGAATAGCCACCGAGGAATCGTCCAGGGTTTGCAGCGTCGTTGCCCGCAGCCCGATATTTTTCACTTCACCGTAGTAGCCTGAGGAAGCAATGCGGTCGCCCACAGAGAAGGGTCTTTCCACCGTCATCCATATACCGCTGAGCAGGTCGCTCAGGCCCTCTTTGCTCGCGTAGCCGATCAGCAGCGCCAACAACACCAGCATGATGTCCCAGTGTTGTCCCATAAAGAGCTGCAGCAGATAAAGCAGGGCAATGCCCCACACCAACAGGCGAAGGATAGGATAAGTACGCAGCCACTGCACCCGGTGGCGGTTGCTGCGGTCAGCTGCTTTGGCAATCAGCCAGCGGAGCAGCCGCGTCACCAGGTAAGCGATGCCGATGACAACCGGCAGCGCAAGCAAGCCTTCGAGCAGGAACCCCTGATCTTCTTTGAGGCTTTCCAAAAAGCCATCTTCCAGCGTTCCCGGAATAAGCTTTTTCAGGCCTTCAATGAATTCGCTCCAGGGATCGGATTCGGAAGGGGTCCCAGGTTCTTGTGCCCACAGCGGCAGGGGCAACAACCAGCTGAACATCCCAGCTTTGTATCTTCGGCTACCTTGCCTCATATTTCGCTGCGGTTGAGTTGGTGGTTGAGCAAAGCCCTCAATTCGTACAAATACCAAAAACTGATGCGATACGCCGGGCTGCCGGCAGCTGAGGGGCTGGCGTACAACCAGGCTTTGCCCAACAGTTTGTTGACGATCAGCCGGCTGTTGAATACGGAGTGCCGAAAAATCGCTTCTACAGCTTCCATAGAAAGAGCGCTGTGCTCAAAAATTGCTTCTAAAACGAGCAATTCTTCCAGCTCAGCCTCCTGTGGTGCGCTGAAGTGCGGGGCTTTCAGGTACACTTTATCGTTTTTGACGCCTCGGGCTGCTCCCCGCCAGAAGACGATGGCTCGGGAGGGGTTGCCCCGCGCAAAGTCCCGGAGCTCTGAAAAGAAAAGTTCCCGCAGGCGCTGCTGCTGGGCAGCGCGGCCCATCCGGCTGAGTTGCCGTTTGCTGCGCCAGCTTAGCCCTTCAGCTTTGAGAAAGCGCATCTCCAGCCCTTCGTTGCGGGCCTCCATGGCTGAGAGCAGGGCTTCTTCGGACAAGGGCTGCATACGGCGTACGGTGAAGAAATCGGAAAAATCCAGAGCGCGGTCTAAAAAATACAGGCTGTAGTCGTTGATGGTGACGATCCAGAAAATTTTGGATTTGGTAGCGTTCACAAAAAGCAGAAAATCCCGCAGCAGGCCAAAGCCACCTACCTGGCGCAGCAGTAAGCGCTCTGCATGCTCAAAAATCAGGATGCGCGGCTCCTGGAAGTCCTGCCGGGCCAGGGCATCCAGGCTTTCTGCGCCAGCTGCTCCCAGCGCGGGTGCCAATGCCTGCAGCAGCTCTTCGCGATTGCCGGCCTTACGGTCTGCCTCCAGAAAGGTACAGGGGGCGGGCAATTCAGCGGCGGCAGCTTGCAAAACGGTACTGATGCCGATGCCCGCTGTGCCCTGCAGCAGAAGGGGGCGGTGGTGAGCTTCCCACTTCCGGTACGTTTCTTGCAAGTCCTTCAATTCCTCCGCCCGCCCCGCCAACTGATTGGGTGCTGCAAGGGGCGCCAGTTCAAAGCGCTTCAGGTAGTCTTCGGGCAGGCGCTCCAGTTGCTCCACCGGAGGGAAGAGGTCCTCTTCCTTTGGGGTGGGGAAGAGCCATTCGCGCAGCAGGGTCAGCGGGTTGTCCATATCCTCTACTTGTTGTCCACTTTCAGCTGCTCTACCCGCTCCTGCAGTTTGCCAAACCATTCCCGTTCCTCGAAGCGGATGTGCTGCTCGACCAGCCGGCCCAGCGCATCGAGAGCAGCAGGGGAGGAGTGCTCGCTCAAGGCCTGAATGCCCTGGCGGATTTGGCGGTGCTCCTCCAGTACCCGGCGCGCCATATCCGGCAGGGGAGCTGTTTGCTCTAGGCTGAGGGGTACCAGCCAGGTTTCCTCCCGCTCAAAGTGGGCGCGGAGCTGCTGCTCGTAGGTAGCTTTGGCATAGGCTACCTTCCCCGCTGTATCCTGGGGCAGGCCTTTGTAGTTTGGCACGTCCGATTTCAGCAGTTGCGCCAGGATCAGCCCCTCGTGGTGTTCTCTGGACAGCGGGACCAATTCGGGATGCCGCTTCAGAGGTCTTCGTTTCTTCATAGCAATAAAAGTACAAAAATCCCTACCTTTCCTGAAACGCCGAGCATTGATGCCGATTTGGATGAGCATACTGATGTACAGCGCGGGCGGCTATCTGCTGCTCTGCCTGTTGTTTTATTTTCTGCAAGACTATTTCTTCTTCCGGCCGGAGATACTGCCCCGGCATTTTGAATACCGTTACCCCTTCCCCTTCGATGAGGTGGATTTTGAAATGGAGGACGGCGGGCAGATCAACGGCCTGCACTTCCGGGTGCCCAATGCCAAGGGAGTGGTATTTTACCTCAAGGGCAATTCCCGCAGCCTGAAAGGCTGGGGCAAGTTTGCCAAGGATTTTGTCAGCAAAGGCTATGATTTTTTTATGATTGACTACCGGGGGTTTGGCAAGAGCTCCGGCAAGCGGACCGAAGCCACTCTGTACAACGACGCGCAGACGGTGTACAAATGGCTGAGCGAGCGTTATCCGGAGGGAGAGATCGTGCTCTACGGCCGTTCGCTGGGCAGCGGCATCGCCGCCCGCATTGCCTCCTGGAACAAGCCGCAGCTGCTGATTTTGGATGCCCCCTACTACTCCTTCCTGTACCAAGTCCGGCAGTACGGCTTCTGGCTGCCGCTCGGCTGGCTGCTGCGCTACAAGATCCGCACCGATTTTTTTATCAAAAAGGTAGACTGCCCGACCTTCATCCTGCACGGCACCCACGACCGCCTGATCAGCTTCAGGCAGGGCAAGATGCTGCACGAGCACGCGCCGAACAGCACCCTGGCCCCCATCGAAGAAGCCGGGCACAACAACATGCCGTCCTTCCCGCAGTACCACGAGCTGCTGTACGACATCCTGCACGGGGAGCTGGTGCCTGGAAAAGGATAGCCAGCAGTGCAAAAAGAACCCGGAGGCCTGACGGCGCTCCGGGCTCGTAAGCTATACCGACGGCGGTCCCCGCTTGAGATCGGGGCAACCTACCTGCCGGCATCAACTCGTGCGTCGGGGATGTCCCATACGGACAAACCTCTCCGTTCCGAGTTAAAAGACAATTGCATTTTGAATAACTTCTAGTTCGTGATCATTAAGCGTTTCGTTTGAGGTGGCGCGCCCGGCTGCTGTACGCTGATGAAGAAACATCCACTGCTGCCCTTGCGCCTCCAGTTGCCGACCGGAAGGCGGAGGTGCTGGTCTCCGGCGATCCGGTAGCTGGCTACGGTAGCACCCAGCACATCCCGCACCGTAATCAAAGCTTCCTCCGGCGCTCTTTCGAATGCCAGTATGGCTTGTTCAGCAGCAGGGTTGGGGTACAGCCGGAAACCGGTACTGCGGCCAGGCAAGGCAGCAGACGTTTGTCGGTCGCCGGCCCGCAATTCAACGCAAGAGGAAATGGCGCTGAATTTCACGCTTAGCACACCGCTTTTCCAGAAAGCACTGTAGTCATTGGAGAGTAGTACCAATATCGCCGTGACTTCACCGGGCAGGAACAGATCGGCTGTGTTTGTCTGTTGGCCGGTGTAGACACCTCCGTACTGGGTCACGCCATTGCCGTCCAAGTACAAGACCTCTACCTTATCGATGTAGGGCGGATTGGCCGCCGAAGCATCAATGGCCTCAATTTGAAAAGAGATATCGTAGTGGCCAGCCGGCAGTATGGCGTAGGCATAAGAAGCGCCCGGCCCGCTGTGGTAGAGTGGGTTGGTATTGAAATAGTGGACGGCTTGCGCTTCGCATTCCTCGCAGTCGTCGGGTGTACCGTTGCCGTTTTCATCCATGGTGTCGTCTCCCCCGGGGCACTCGTCCTCGGCATCGCATACGCCATCGCCGTCTGTATCGGCGAAGAAGCCAGCGCACTGGCAGTCCTCTCCGTAGAGGTCCTCCACAGTGCAGGGGTCCCCATCGTCGCAGGCTTGCCCGATGAGCTCGTTGGAAAGCTCTGGGCATTTGTCTTCATCATCGCAGATGCCGTCTCCGTCCTGATCGGCGCAACTGGCAATGAGCTGGCAGTAGTCGATCAGGCTCAGTTCCACATCCAGCGGGATGGGCAAGCCCTGCTCGAAGCCATTGGACAGACTGAGCAGCAGGCTGTCTACTGGGCCAGCGATGGCAGCTTCTACGGTGGCTATGGTATCTCCATCGTAAGTACCGTAGTGGTGCTGAACACCATCGGTATCCCAGTAGTAGACCGATACTCGCTCCAGTATGCCTTGGTTGGGCCGGATGACACGGGCCTTTAAATCTGATATGGTGAACGACAGCTCGTAGGCGCTGGCCTCAAACCGATGCAGCAGGGTGCTGCTGTCTGGCCCGGTATGGGTCAGGGGATTGGTGGAGAAGGTATCTACTTGCTCTTCGCAGCGGCACTCATCGGGAATGCCATCTTCATCCTCGTCTAGCAGGTCGTCGCCCCCGGGACAGATGTCGTCTTCATCGCAGACGCCGTCGCCGTCGCTGTCGGCAGGGGTTCCTTGGCACTCGCAGTCGGAGGTGTATTGGTCGTTTTCGGTGCAGGGGTTGCCGTCGTTGCAAGCGGCGGAAGGGTAGACACTGTTGTTGGTATCATCGCAATCGCCGGCGTTCAGTACGTATCCGGCGGGTTGGCTGCAGGCGGACAGGGAGCTGCCGGGATCTCCGTAGCCGTCGCCATCCAGATCAGCGTAATAGGTGGTGGGTACCAGGCTGTTAAAGTCGGCAGAACTGCTGTCGTTGCTCGGGTCTTCATCATTATTGCCATTGGGCTGGCTGGTGTAGGCGGTGAAGGTATGCGGGCCGGGCAGGAAATTGATCTCGGGCAGGATGACGGTAGTTGATGCCCCTTCCGAGAGGTTACCTTGCCAGCTGTAAATTTGCTCGGGCTCATTGTCGACTCGGTAAAAAATATCAACGGAGGTCAGCGAGCTGTTGCCGTAATTGCTTAACGCCACTTCCGGGAAGATGGAGCTGCCGCAGACATCGCCGACCGGCGCATCAATACTGGAGATGCCCGCGTCATCTAGCGGTGCCGGGCTGCAGGCGGACAGGCATGCGGCATTGTAGACCCTGTCGCGGATCAAATCCCCGGGCTGCGGCCCGAATCCAAGGTTAAAGTCGATGCCCACACCGCCCAGAAGGTGGCAGTAGCTCATGATGGTGCCCGCATTGGGGGTGGGGGCATTGTCGCAGCCCTCGCTGTAGCCCGCTTCCGGCCCGCAATCGTCTATGGCGGTATCGTTGCCGTTCCAGGCGCAGGCGTGGGTGTGTGGGGAACCAAGGTTGTGCCCGATTTCATGGGTAACCACTTGCACGGTCCAGCTGTAGGCCGGAACGGTAGCGTAGGTACTGTTAACCGAGCTGTAAGCCACCGAATAGAATGGGTAGCAAAGGACATCGAGGTAGGCAATACCACCGCTTCCACCGTAGCCGATGAGGTGAGCGAGGTCCCCATTGAAATTGCCGTTGAGGTTGTCCCGGAACTGGTCGAGGTAATCGCCTGTATCTGGCCCGGTATAGGGATCGGCGGTGTCCCACACTAGTATTTCGCTCACCACCAGGTCGATGTTTTCGTTGGCGTATAGGATAGCGACCTGGTTGAACAGCCCGCTGACGTAATTGGTAGTAGCGCTGAGGCTGCCTTTGTCCTGGAAAATGTCGTAGTCGGCTTCCACGTACATGCGTACGCAGTTGTCCGGGTTGGGGGAACTGCGCTGCGGCGCCGGTCTCGATTTGCCGATTTGGTAGCGCAGGCCATCGGCGCCGCAAAAGGCGGGGGCGGTCTGCCGCAATGCGGCATCTGGGTAGAAAACGTGCCATCCACCCGTTACGTCCTGCAGCCGGCCGAGGGTATAGGCATCCGTGCCCCACTGTGCGAAGCCCATTATTTCGTTTTCGAATACAGAAATAGCAGCCAGAGAGCCCGGTTCTCCTTCAACGACGCCCCAGTAGTGGAGCCCGGCGGGCAGTTGAGCTTGGTACCCGCTTGCTGTTCTCAGCTGAAAGCCGTCGCTGTGTATGGGTTGTTGGTAAAGCCGCAGCCTGCGCAGATTGCCCGATGCATCCGGCAGCTGTAGGCGCAGCAAATCGGGGCGGTTCAGTAGCAGTTGCTGTGCGGACTCGTTGGAAAGGTTTAGGAATGCCGCTCTCCCTAGTATCTTATCCACTTGCTTGCGCAAATCGGGGCTGGGCTGGGCGGCCCGTAGCAATGGCGAAATGGGGAGCGATTGGAAAGCGGCTTCCTGCCGGGCAATTTGCCGGGCGATGGGATGGGGGGCCGTCTGTGCGTAGAGGTAAACCCTGGGCAATAGGCATAGCATTGCCATTAGGAGGGTGAGGTAGAATTTGTGCATATCTGTTGTTGTTTTTACAAAAATGTATACCGGCTTCGGGTGGGTTTTGCCCGAAGCGCCGTCACACTTGAACTTAGCGGGGGGTAGGTTTTTAGGAATTTACGATTTTTTCTACAGTGTATACAGCTTGCTGCCAGAAAAAACGGAGACTTGCGGCCGTCTCTTGATTTTCGGCAGGAAAAATTTGGGAAGCGAGCGGCAATGGCCGGCCGTACGGAAGGTTGAGCACGGGCCGGGCTGGGAAGCTTCTGATTTTTTGCCTGTCACAAACGGGGGCGATTGCACGCTGGGACCAGCTTGGTTTGTACCGCCCCGCTTACCCCAAAAGAGTTGTTGCCACAGGGTTGGGGGTATGG
>CAYNIT010000027.1:0-8667 GCA_964397205.1 uncultured Phaeodactylibacter sp.
GGCGACCACCGAGATCTACACTCTTTCCCTACACGACGCTCTTCCGATCTATGGGTAGCTGGTTCGCTCTCCGCCTTTGCCATAGCAAGCGCCTTGGGTATGGCAGGCAGCGGCCCTTTAGTCGACCGGCTGTCTGCCCGGCGGCTGTTTCCCGCATTTTTGCTGCCGTACCTATTGGGCTTAGGGATTCTGATCACCTACCGGCAACCGATTTCCTATCCCATAGCCCTATTGTTCATGGGCTTGTCCAACGGAGCCGGCAGCACGGTTAAAAATGCGCTGCTGGCAGAAATCTACGGCGTGCAAATCATTGGCCGGGTGCGGTCTGTGTTTACAACTGTTATGGTGGTGAGTACCGGCCTGGGGCCCATCACCTTCGGCATCATGCTGGATGCGGATTGGCCGTTTGCATTGATTTTTACAGTGGTAGCTGTCGCAATGGCCGGGACCGTAGGTAACGGTTGGCGCAGCCTTGGGCGGTAAGCTCATCCTTTACTTCCACACAGAGTGGGAACTAGCCTTTGATTTTCCTACGAACTTCCCCCAAAAGCCTCTACATTTGCTGAAGCCTGCCTTAATGCCCGAGGCATTAGCCAAAGGAAACCGATCAAAACCAGCAAACCCATGAAAGTACTGAAATTTGGCGGCTCTTCCGTAGCTGAGCCGGTCCGCATTCGAACGATCGTAGATATCCTAAAAGGATACTATACCAAAGGGGAGAAGTTCACCGTGGTGTTCTCGGCTTTCGGGGGAGTGACCGATGAGTTGATGGAAATGGGCCAGCTTGCTGCACAGGGGGACGAAGCTTACTTGGAGCGTTTTGAAGCCTTCAGTCAGCGGCATTTAGAGGCCGTCAAAGAATTGCTGCGCGGAGAGTATCAGTCCGCAGTAATGCCCGAACTGCAGCGCAATCACGAGGTACTCAAAAACTTGCTCTACGGCGTCTTTCTGGTTAGGGAGGCTTCCAAACGTACCATGGATTATGTGCTGAGCTTTGGCGAGCGCAATGCCGCCTACATCATTGCTCATCTGCTGCGGCAAAGCGGCATCAATGCCAGCTACCTCGATGCGCGGCGCATCATCAAAACTGATAAATCATTCGGGGCAGGCAGCGTAGACTTCCCGCTGACCTACCAGAAAATAAGGGAGCACTACGCGCAAAACCCCGATGTGCAGGTGGTCACCGGTTTTGTGGCTTCTTCCAAAGGCGGACTGACGACTACCCTCGGCCGGGGTGGTTCCGACTACACGGCATCGCTGATCGCCGCCGGGCTCGATGCGAGCGTTATCGAAATATGGACTGATGTAGATGGCGTGCTCACTGCTGACCCTCGGCGGGTTCGCCGGGCCTTCACCATTCCCAGTATGACCTATGCTGAGGCTATGGAAATGTCCCACTTCGGTGCAAAGGTCATCTACCCGCCGACTTTGCAGCCGGCCCTCCTTAAGAAAATACCGCTTTATATTAAAAATACTTTTAATGCCGACTTCAGGGGCACGCTCATCTCGGACCGGCCCGACCCGGCTGCTCACGCGGTAAAGGGCATTTCTTCCATTGGCAATGTTGCCTTGCTCACATTGTCTGGGAGCGGGTTATTTGGTGTCCCAGGTATTGCGGGGCGCTTGTTCTCCTCCCTGGCTGCTGGCGGCATCAACATTATCCTCATTACTCAGGGCTCTTCCGAGCATTCGATCAGCTTTGCGGTGCAGCCCAGCGTGGCCAACTTGGCGCGGCAGCGAGCCGAGCAGGAATTCGAGTACGAAATGAGCATGAACATCGTCAATCCGATCAAGATTGAGGAGGACCTGTCCGTGGTAGCGATTATCGGCGAAAACATGCGCTACCAACCTGGAATATCAGGCCGGCTGTTTCAGGCGCTGGGCAAAAACGGCATCAATGCCGTAGCTATCGCCCAGGGCTCATCGGAGCTGAACATCTCGGTGGTGATCAATCGCTCGGACGAAGCGAAAGCGCTGAACGCTTTGCATGAGGCCTTTTTCCTCTCCGAAACCAAAGAGCTGCACCTCTTCATGGTAGGCGTCGGCCTGATTGGCAGCACCTTAATTGAGCAAGTCAAGGAGCAGGCCGCTTTTCTAAAGGAAAAACGAGGGTTGGAGCTGCGGGTAGTGGGCCTGGCGAACAGCCGCAGGATGCTCTTCCGAAACGAGGGCATAGATTTAGGCCAATGGAAAGAAGAACTAGAAGCCTGCGAGATGAAGATGGACCCCGCCATCTTCGTTGGCAAAATGAAAGAGATGAATCTGTCCAATACCATCTTCGTGGACAATACCGCCAGCGAAAAAGTAACGGCTTACTACGAGGACATTCTCGACTCCAGCATCCCGATTTCCACGCCCAACAAAATTGCCATATCTTCCGGCTATGTGCAGTATCAACGCCTGAAAGCTATAGCCGCCCGGCGGGGCGTTCAGTTCTTATACGAAACCAATGTGGGCGCCGGCTTGCCCGTCATTTCCACGCTGAATGACCTCATCATCAGCGGCGACCGTATACTGAGGATCGAAGGGGTGGTCTCCGGGTCGCTCTCCTACATTTTCAATAACTTCCGAGCAGGGACTCTCTTCAGCACAGTCGTCAAGAAAGCCCAAGAGCTTGGCTATACGGAGCCTGACCCCCGGGTGGATCTCAATGGCTTGGATGTGCAGCGGAAGCTGATCATACTAGCCAGGGAGGCGGGCTTTCCCCTCGAGGACAGCGATGTAGCTATTGAGAATATTTTGCCCGAAGCTTGCCAGCGGGCTGATACAGTGGAAGCCTTTTTCGGGGAGTTGGAGAAGGCGGACGAGACATTTGAAGAGCTCCGACAGTCTGCCGAACGCGAGGGCAAAGCCTTACGCATGGTCGCAAGCCTCGATGGAGGCGAGGCCAGCATTAGCTTGCAGCAGGTAGACCGCAGCCACCCCTTTTTCAGCCTTAGCGGCAGTGACAATATGATTGTCTTTACGACCGAGCGCTACAAGGAGCGGCCCCTTGTGGTGCGGGGCCCAGGGGCCGGAGCAGAGGTTACCGCAGCAGGTGTGTTTGCGGAAATCATAACCATTGGAAATTACTTGTCCTGATGAAAGAAGAGGTACGCGTCTTCGCGCCGGCTACTGTGGCTAATGTTGCCGTGGGGTTCGACATCCTGGGCTTCGCGCTGAATGCTCCGGGTGATGAAATAGTAGCGCGGAGGGTAGATAAGCCCGGACTGCGGGTAGTCTCAATTACTGGTGACGGCGGTAAGCTACCCTACGACTTGGAAAGCAATACTGCTGGTTTCGCTGCTCGTTGTCTGCTGCAGCAGTTGGGCCAAGCCGATACGGTCGGGCTTGAAATTGAAATTCATAAGAAGATGCCCTTTGGTTCTGGACTTGGGTCAAGCGCGGCCAGCGCTGCGGGCGGAGTGATGGCAGTAAACGCTTTGCTCGGGATGCCAATTGATAAAACAGAGGCGCTGCACTGTGCTGTACTGGGCGAGCAAGTTGCCGACGGTGCCTATCATGCAGACAACGTCGCTCCCTCCTTGCTGGGCGGCATCATTCTGATCCGCTCCAATGAAGCATTGGATGTGCACAGCTTGCCAGTGCCGGAGGCGCTTCACGCCGCGGTTGTTTACCCGGAGGCCAGCGTACTGACCAAGGACGCCCGTGGGGTGCTGAGCCCTGAGGTAAGTTTACCAAAGTGCATACAGCAGTCTGCCAATTTAGCCGGCTTGATGGTTGGGCTGTACGAGTCCGATTACTCGTTGATCGGCCGTTCCTTAGAGGATGTCATCATAGAACCACAGCGGGCAAAGCTTGTGCCCCACTTTGCCGAGGTCAAAGCAGCGGCATTGGCTGCCGGTGCACTGGGCTGCAGCATCTCCGGCGCTGGCCCCTCTGTCTTTTCGCTCTGCCGTGGCCTGAGTTCCGCCCGTGCCGTAGCAGATGCTATGGCGAACGTCTACCAAGGGTATCAAATCAGGCACGAGCGCTATGCCTCTCCCATCAATCCGGAGGGGGCTAAAATTATTGCTACATGAAATTATACAGTACTAAAAACCGGGAGCGTTTTACAGATTTGCGGGAAGCCGTGCTCCGAGGATTGCCGCCCGATAATGGGTTGTACATGCCTGCTGAGATCCCGCCTTTGCCCAGCGATATTCTCCATAACCTGTCTGCTTTCTCTTTTACAGAAATCGCCATGGCAGTCAGCCGGGAGCTGCTCATGGATGCGATTCCGGAAGCCGAGCTGCGCGATATTGTCGAGGAAGCCATCAATTTTCCGGCACCGCTCGTGCAGCTCGACGAGGAGAAGTATGTGTTGGAACTCTTCCACGGCCCTTCTTTGGCATTCAAGGACTTTGGTGCGCGCTTTATGGCGCAGCTGATGAGTTATTTCAATCGCGGAGAAGAGCAAGAACTAGTGATTTTAGTTGCCACTTCCGGGGATACGGGCGGTGCAGTTGCTGCCGGTTTTTACCAAACGCCAGGCACAAGAGTAGTTATCCTCTACCCTAGCGGCAAAGTATCTGCTCTACAGGAAAAGCAGTTGACTACCCTCGGGGGGAACATTACCGCTTTAGAAGTGGATGGGACTTTCGACGATTGCCAGGCTATGGTGAAGCAAGCCTTCCTGGATGAAAACCTAACGAGCCTCATCCGGCTCACCTCCGCTAACTCCATTAATATAGCCCGACTCATCCCTCAGTCCTTCTACTATTTTGAAGCCTACAAACAGCTGCCCGAGGGCAGTGAAGCGGTATTCTGTGTGCCAAGCGGCAATTTTGGCAACCTTACTGCAGGCCTCTTAGCCCAGCGCATGGGGCTGCCCGTCCGCCGCTTCATAGCTGCCACTAATGCCAATGATGTTGTGCCGCAGTACCTGCGTACCGGCGACTACCAGCCCCGCTCCTCTCAGCGCACTATGAGCAATGCCATGGATGTAGGCAACCCCTCCAACTTTGCCCGCATGGCCGATTTGTACCGGCAGATGGAGGAACGTTCCACGTGGAACAGCATGCGTGCTTCCATTGCCGGCTACGCTTACGGTGACGAAGCCACTAAAGCTGGGCTCAAAGAAGTGTACGAACGCTACAGCTATGTCATCGACCCCCACGGCGCCGTGGGGTATCTGGCGCTCCGCGACTATCAAGCCTCTAATCCTGGGACCGCCGGGATTGTCCTGGAAACCGCCCATCCGGCTAAGTTCCTGGCAGATGTGGAGGAGACACTAGGCCAGCCCGTAGAAGTGCCGGGGCGCCTCGCCCAGCTTTCCGCCCGCTCCAAAAAGTCTGTCCCGATGCCCAACGACTACGCCGAATTCAAGCGCTGGATGAAGCAGGCATTAAGGTAAATCAAGTTCGTCCAATCCGCGATTGTTCCACGTGGAACATAGCTCTTCAAGCTGAAACCATCCTCCGGTTCTGCTGTTTCAATTTTGTTGAACTACTGCTTTTAGGATTTTTGTGAAAAATGGACCATAACACATGAAGCGACTATTCTTCTTTACGCTGTTCATAAGCGTATCCCTTGCGGCTTATGCCCAAAAAGAGCGCACCAATCAGAATAAGTTCCGGCAACTTTACCAAGAGCTGCCCACACCCAACGTATACCGCAACGCTGCCGGCGCACCGGGGCACCAATACTGGCAGCAGCAGGCTGATTATAAAATAGAGGTGGAGCTAGACGATGAACAGCAGCGCATCTATGGAGCCGAAGCCATCACATACCATAATAATTCGCCAGACCCCCTATCCTACTTGTGGGTGCAACTGGACCAAAACCGCCGCGCTAAGAATTCCGATACTTACAAAATACGGCAGAGTGAGATGAAGAAGCGCATGACATCCGAAGACATAAAGGAGCTTACTCCTGTGTTCGACGGTGGCTTCAAGTTGGAGTACGTGCGCACCGCCGAAGGCGATCCGCTGCCCTATACCATCAATAAAACCATGATGCGCATCGATTTGCCGGAGGCGCTGATGCCGGGCGAGCAAGTCCGCTTTCGCATCAAATGGTGGTACAACATCAACGACCGGATGGAAATCGGCGGGCGCTCCGGCTACGAATACTTCGAGGAAAACGGCAACTACCTCTACACCATCGCGCAATTCTTCCCCCGCATGGCCGTGTACAGCGATGTGGAAGGCTGGCAAAATAAACAGTTTCTAGGGCGGGGAGAGTTTGCCCTGCCCTTCGGCGATTATGAAGTGAGCATTACAGTGCCGGCCGACCATATGGTGGCAGCAACGGGCACCCTCCAAAACCCTGAGCAAGTCCTGACAAAAGCGCAGCGGGAAAGGCTTGAGGAGGCTAAAAAAGAGCGGGAAGAACCGGTCATTATTGTATCGGAAGAGGAAGCACGGAAGAACGAAAAAAACAAATCGTCTAAGAAAAAAACCTGGAAGTTTGCCGCCGAAAACGTGCGGGATTTTGCTTTCGCTTCCAGCCGCAAATTCATCTGGGATGCCATGGGCGTGGAGCAAAGCGATGGGCGTGTAGTGATGGCGATGTCCATGTACCCCAAAGAGGGAAATCCGCTCTGGGAGCGCTATTCGACCAAAGTAGTTGCTCATACCTTGAAGTGGTATTCCCACTATACCTTCGATTACCCTTACCCCGTAGCCTGGTCCATCAACGCCAAGCGTATAGGAATGGAGTATCCGATGATCTGCTTCAACTTCGGCCGCCCGGAGGAAGACGGTACCTACGCTGCCCGGGTCAAGTATGGCATGATCGGCGTTATCATACACGAGGTCGGCCACAACTACTTCCCTATGATCGTCAACTCCGACGAACGGCAGTGGACTTGGATGGACGAGGGGCTGAATACCTTTTTGCAGTACCTCACGGAGCAACAATGGGAACGCGACTACCCTAGCCGCCGCGGGCCCGCCCACAAAATTGTCGATTACATGAAGGGCGATAAGGACAAAATTTCCCCCATCATGACCAACTCAGAATCAATCTGGCAATTTGGCAATAACGCCTACGGCAAGCCGGCTACCGCCCTGAATATTCTGCGGGAAACCATCATGGGGCGGGAGCTGTTCGACCACGCCTTCAAGACCTACGCCAACCGCTGGAAATTTAAACACCCCTCTCCAGCTGATTTTTTCCGGACCATGGAAGATGCCTCAGCGGTAGACCTGGACTGGTTCTGGCGCGGCTGGTTCTTTACTACAGATCATGTAGACATCGCCCTGGAAGATGTGAAGTGGTATCAAGTGGATACCCAAGACCCGGTAGTGGAAAATGAGCGCACCCGCCAAATGCGAGAAGCATCTCCCCGGGGCATCAGCAGCGTCCGCAACGAAAAGCAAATCGCCCGAACACAGGATGAAATCGATCCAAGCCTCCGCGATTTTTACTCAGATTATGATCCGTTGAAGGTGACCATTCTGGACCAAGAAAAATACGAGCGCTACTTGAATAGCCTGGACGAGGAAAGCCGCAACCTTCTCGAAGCCGGGCAAAATTACTACGAGCTGAGCTTTCGAAACGAAGGGGGGCTGGTCATGCCGATACTGCTCCAATTTCAGTTTACAGATGGCAGTACAGAAGAGCACCGCATTCCGGCAGAAATATGGCGCCGTAATCACGAGCTCGTAAGCAAGGTATTCATCACAGAAAAGGAGATCGAGCAGATTGTCCTCGACCCTTATCTGGAAACGGCTGATGTAGACCGGGAAGACAACTACTTTCCGCAGCGTACTCAGCTCAATCGGTTTGAGTTGTTCAAAAGCCGCAAGAAAAATCGCCGGGGTGGAGGAGAGAATGCCATGCAACGCGCCCGCCGGGCGGAGTCCAAGGAAGAAGGGACAAACTAAAGGGAGGTAAATAAAAACGCCACCAAGAGGCTGCTTCTTCATAGCGGCCTCTTTTGCAGATTAAGCGGATTGGGAAGAGCAGAGCTTGTAAAACCCGCTCTAAATGTTAAAATCCTGCACGAGCGTCAATTTCAGCCAGGCGAGATGAAGAAAGCGGCTTATGTCTTAAGCTTTTCAGTTATCTGTTTTTCTAGGGATTTGATTTTCAGTTGGTTGTGTGTTGGTTTCCTTGGCTGCTTTTTGCGTAACTTCGCCCAAGCCAGGCTTTTAGCGGCCCGTAGTTTGCGCAAATGCGGCGATGATGTACAAAGGGGCGAAATACCGTAAAATATGGGCACTCCTTGTGGCAAAAAAAAGCCGCCGCAACTATTTCGATGCGGCGGCGGGGGTCGCTTGTGCTGTAGGAATACCTTCTTGCTTAGTCTTCAAAGCTGCAGACGATGCTGCCGTCTGATTCCAGTATAATTTCAAATTCTTGATCGCTTTGATCTTTTTCGACTTCTACCCAGTAGCGGGTGCTGCCGTCAGCCATGTCTAGTTGCTCTGCGTCGGTTATGCCAAATCCTGGATACTCAGCCTGCAGAGCAGACATCACCTCCTGCGGCAGTGCTTCTACAGCTATGCTTATTTCTTCGAAAAGAAAAGTACCGTTCTGTTCGAAGTACAAGTCCCGATCTTCATCGCCCATCTCGATTTCAACTTCCAGGATCTCGCCTCCACAGTAATCTTCTAGATCAATATTGTCGATAGTGTAGCCTGGGTAATTATCCTGAATATATTCCACTGCATTTTGTGGTAGATCAGTGTCGTCATCACCCTCATCATCGTCGCCTTCGTCATCATCGCCCTCGTCGTC
>CAYNIT010000027.1:8767-28042 GCA_964397205.1 uncultured Phaeodactylibacter sp.
TCGTCATCATCGCCCTCGTCGTCGTCTTCCTCACTGCAAGCGAAGGTGCCGTCGGCGGTGAAGTAGACATCGACGCCATTAGAAAGGTCTACATCAAAAAACTCTATACCATATTCTACTTCGATGCTGACTTCTTCGATGGCTGCATTAGGGAACTTTATATTGAGGTAATCGAGGGCAGCCTGTGGCAATTGGTCGTCATCCACATAAACATCATCGGTATCAGGGCCCGAGCTGATCAATTCGCCCTCAGCATTGAAAAGCAGCTCGATCTCCTGATCTTGGTAATCAATTTCCAGCCCGAAGCGCTGATCTCCATTTTCCAGGTACTGGTCCAGGTCATCAATTTCGAATCCTGGGTAGTTGCTTTCCAAATAAGCAAAGATGGCATCGGGCAGCTCATCGGCTGTAATGTCCAGGTCCTCTTCACAGGGGGTGTACAGCAGGTTGTCATTGAAGACGCTTGAGAAGGGGGTGCCCCCGTTGTCGTCCTCGTTATTAATCAATTCACAGCTGTTGAAGCTCCATAGGGTTGCCATAGCTAGGATGGCTAAAATCATCTTTTTCATAGCAAATTCAGTTGTTTTAATTCTTTAAGTAGTTCGGGTACCGCTCCAATAAATGAGGTACTTCCGTCCTGTTGCGCTACAAACATACGGGCATCCCATGTCGCAAATACAAATAATTGGATTTGTCAAGGCATGTCAATTAACTTGCGCTGGCTTTCTTGGTTGTGATTACACTGCTATCAACTGTTTAGGCTATTTTTATTAAAACAATAATAGATGTGAATCGCTGATTTGTCATAAAAAGACTAGGGTTGAGCGCCATTATTTCACGAAAGAGGAGTAGATAAGCCGTTCAAGGATTGAGGCAAATTGACGGCTGCAGGGCAGCATACAAAACAAACGCGCCTGAGGCCGACTGGCCCCAGGCGTGTTCTTGGCATTACTGCCCGCGTATCGATGTGTTTGCCAGTATGGAAATGATTTGCAACCCCCTACAGGGGCCCCAAACAGGCGGCGGCTCCTACTTTTTCACAATAGTCTTCACAGAGCGGGTCTGCCCGGCTATGGCTTCTAGGATGTAAAGGCCAGCCGGCAAAAAGTCCAACTGTAGTACATCGGGCAGTCGCTCGGCTTGGTAAACGGTGCGCCCCCGGCGGTCCAGTATTTTAAACTGGCCAGGCATTCCGGCAAAGCCCGATTGCCATGAGAATTCGACCTGTTCGGCAGAGGGGTTGGGGTAAACGTCAAACATCGTCGGGTCGATTGCCAGGTCCCGACCGGAAGCACTGATTTCTTCCAGCTGGTACCGGTAATTGCCATTGGGAGCGTAGTTGAGGGTGCCTCCTGCGTTAGTCGGGCCACTGAGCAGGTACACCCAACCATCTAAAATGAAAGAGGCGGGCGCCCAGCGGGAAATCCCGGGATGGGCGGGCAGCTCTTCCCATTCGTCGAGTTCCGGGTCGTAGGACCAGAACTCTCCTGTTTCCATAGAGGTATGATCGCCCCCATCTCCACTCAATGCATATCCTTTTCCATTGTAAGAAAATTGGGTGCCAGCCACGCGGCCCTCGGCCGGCAAAGAAGCCATTTCTTCCCACTCCTCCGCTGCCGGGTCGTAACGATACCACCGCTTGGATATAAAATTGCTGCCGTGGCCAAAGCCGGCGTAGACATAGTCCCCGATGCCAAATTGGTAGGGGTGATGACGGGGAGCAGCCGGAAAGTCGGGCTTTTGGCTCCAGGAGTCGGTAGCCATGTCATATTCCCACCAATCGTCCAGGTTGCCATTAGCCGACCCGCCGAGGCCTACGAAGATTTTATCGTTATGAGCGATGAAAGCAGGGTGTATACGGGGAGTACAGGGGCAAGGGGCCAGCTCTGTCCATTCTTTTGACTCAGGGTCGAAAACCCAGAGGTCACTCTGGTAACTAGCACCGTCGAATCCAAAGCCGAAGTAAGCTTTGCCGTCCCAGGTATCGCCGATGCCAAACCCGCGATTGCCGCCCGGGAAATTCTCGAGCTCCGTCCAGGTATCGGCCTCCGGGTCGTACTCGAAAAATATATCTAGGTAACTGAATCGGTCTGCGCCGGCTACAAAGTAGCCTTTGCCCTCAAGCGCGAAGGCATAGGAATGGTCAGTGACGAGTTCATTGGGAAGGGGCGCTACGGGTTCCCATGCTGTTTGGGCGGTGAGCCAAATGGGAGCCCCTAATAATAGTACGATAAGGTAGAGATGTCTCATGCTGCTTTGATAAGATTGGTGATAAAGGATTAGTTAAAGTATTGATAGCATAAATATCAGACAGCAGCGAGGCATATTGGTTGACAAAAGAGGGAAAAGGGCCCGTTTGGTCATTTATTTTTCCTTTGCTGTAGTGGATACAGCATCCCGGATGTTAGTTCCGCTGCCTTCTGCCTGCAAAGTACGGGTTTATAGCTTACTTTTGCAGCACCAAAACGCATGTGGTATGGCACTAGACTACAAAAACTCCAAGCTAATTGTAGAGAGCGGTAAGGTAGAGCCCGGCAAAGCGGTCTGGCGCAGCCCTTCCAATCTAGCGATTGTCAAATACTGGGGCAAACACGGGCGGCAGTTGCCCCGCAACCCATCGATCAGCTTCACGCTGTCGCAGGCCTACACAGAGACGGAAGTTGCCTACGAGCCCCGCAAGCGAGCGGGCACGGGCGTTGAGCTGGAGTTTTCCTTTGATGGTTCGCCGAATGAAGCATTCGGAGAAAAAGTCCGGACATTTTTGGAGAGCATCGTCGATATCTTTCCCTTTCTGCGGCAGCTAAAATGGACCATCCGCTCTACCAATTCCTTTCCGCATTCCTCGGGCATTGCCTCCTCAGCTTCGAGCATGAGTGCCTTGGCCTTGTGTTTGTGCACGATTGAAGACATGCTGTTTGGAACCCTGGCCGATGATGATGCCTTTCGGCAAAAAGCTTCCTTTGTGGCAAGGCTGGGCTCCGGAAGCGCCTGTCGTTCGGTATATGCGGGCCTTGCAATGTGGGGAGCAATGGGGGAAGTAGAGGGCTCCTCCGATTTGTACGCCATACCGATGGAAGACAAGGTACACGATACCTTTAAAAATTACCGGGATGCCATCCTGATTGTCAGCAAGGGAGCAAAGGCTGTTTCCAGCCGGGCGGGCCACGCCCTGATGGAGGGCCACCCCTACGCTGAGCCGCGCTACCGGCAAGCTCGTCAGCACACCCACGAGTTGCTGAGCGCTCTGCGCACCGGGGAGGAAGAGCGCTTCGGCCAGCTGTTGGAATCCGAGGCGCTGACCCTGCACGCCTTGATGATGGCTTCCAACCCACCCTATATCCTCCTGCAGCCCAGCACCCTCACTTTGATCGAAAAGGTAAAGGCTTTCCGGGCGGATACCGGGCAGCCCCTCTTTTGCAGCCTCGATGCCGGCCCAAACCTGCATTTACTTTACCCAGAGCGAATAAGCGAAGCTGTAGAAAACTATATCCATGCTGAATTGGTATCGTACTGTGAAGACAGCCGTTGGATCGCTGACCAAGTGGGCAAGGGCCCGCTTCAACTCTAAATTTCGTCAACTTAAAGTAAAAACCATGCGCTACTTATCCATCGTTATCGGCGTACTTATGCTCGGCCGCCCCGGCTGCACACAGCCGCCCGCCGACCGTCCGCCTATCGAAAATCCAGATTTCGACGAGCGGCTCACCCAATTGCTCTCCTTCAGCGTACCAGTAATTGGCGTTCAGCAACTTAGGGAGATTCAAGACGAAGTTTATATCTTTGACGCCCGGGAACGGGAAGAATTTGAGGTCAGCCATATACAGGGTGCCCGGTACCTGGGGTATAAAGACTTCAACAAAAAAGCGCTGCGGGACGTACCTAAAGACAGCACCGTAGTGGTCTACTGCTCCGTGGGCTACCGCAGCGAAAAAATCTCGGAGCGGCTCCGGGAGCGGGGCTTCGAAAAAGTGTACAACCTCTACGGCAGCATTTTCGAATGGGTGAACCAAGGCTATCCCATCTTCACTCCGGAAGGCAAATCTACGAAGCAACTACACACCTACAACAGAAAGTGGAGTAAGTGGGTAGAGGAAAATCAGGCAGAAAAGGTCTGGTGATTAGATGAACAAATCAAAACTGCTCAATGGATTTATTTGCAAAGTTTAAGGAAGACCGAGGCCCGCTTGGTAAGTGGTCTCGTACGGCGCACGGATATTACACCTTTCCCAAGCTGGAAGGAGAGCTGGGTAGCCGGATGAAATTCCAGGGCAAAGAAAAGATCGTTTGGAGTGTCAATAATTACCTCGGGCTGGGCAACCACCCGGACATCCGAAAAGTAGACGAAGAGGCGAGCCGCGACTGGGGGTTGGCCTACCCGATGGGCTCCCGCATGATGTCGGGAGAAACTCAATACCACGAGAAGCTGGAGCAAGACCTGGCGGAGTTCGTCAATAAAGAGGAGGTACTCCTGCTCAACTTCGGCTACCAGGGCATCATGTCTATTGTGGATTCCTTACTGACCCGAAAGGATATCGTAGTATACGACAAGGACTGCCACGCTTGTATCTACGACGGCATCCGCATGCACCTCGGCAAGCGCCTGCCCTACGAGCACAACGATATCGATAGCTTTGAAAAGCAAATCAAAAAAGCCAAGCTGTTCCAGGAGCAAACCGGCGGCGGCATCTTGGTCATCACCGAAGGCGTATTCGGCATGCGCGGCGATCAGGGGATTCTGAAGGAAATTACTGCTTTCAAGCAGGAATATGGCTTCCGTTTGCTGGTGGATGATGCCCACGGCTTTGGCACCCTAGGCGCTACCGGCGCAGGTGCCGGCGAGGAACAGGGGGTTCAAGACGAGATCGACCTGTACTTCAGCACCTTTGCGAAGTCTATGGCAAGCATAGGCGCCTTCGTCGGCGGTGACAAGGAGGTCATTGAGTTCCTGCGCTACAACTTGCGGTCTCAGATTTTTGCCAAGTCGCTCCCCATGCCGATTACAATCGGCAACATCAAGCGCCTGGAAATGCTGCGTACCCGCCCGGAATTCAAAGCCAAACTGTGGGAAAACGCCAATAATCTGCAGCAAGGCTTGCGCGAACGCGGCTTCGACTTGGGCACAACCTCCAGCTGTGTGACCCCGGTCTATATGCACGGCTCCGTTGAGGAAGCTATGGTGTTGGTAAAGGACCTGCGGGACAATTACGATATCTTCTGCTCCGTAGTGGTCTACCCGGTTATTCCGAAAGGCATGATTCTGCTGCGTCTTATTCCGACAGCTGCTCATAATCAGGAAGACATCGATAAGACGATAGAAGCCTTCACCGCCATTTCCGACAAGCTGAAGTCCGGCGAGTACCGCAAACAGGCAGAGTTTATTAAGCCAGAATAAGAAAGAATGGGGAAATCGGAAGCTGGAAAGAGCTTCCGGCTCCCTCGCCTTCTTCCTAAGCTGAAGAGATGCTATGTTTGCCTCCAAAACAAGCTCTGAAAAGTAGCGAGGTTGTACAGGATTTAATCTTTCCATCCAATACAGCGCGATATGAAAACGAAGATTGCAACCCTCCCGCTGCTGTGCTCTTCGTGCTCTATGGGCAAGCAGATGCCACTGTTGCTGTGCCACATATTAACCTTATTTTTCCTGTTGGCCTTTAATGCCCCGTCATGGCCGCAGTCGCCCTCGACAGATTGTCCAGAGCGGATCGTGTACGGTGATACCACGGCGGCAAGCTTTCTAGAATTGCAAGCTGAGGGGCTAACTCGTCGTATTTACCTGCCTGATCTGGCTGCGCAGCGGGTAGATTCGGCATATTACCGACTGCTTTTACCCGAATTCGGCACTTCTTGGAATAGCCTGTCTGCTATGGCCTTCGAACTTCTGCGTTATGATAGAAGCGATGAAGGTTGGACAATCCGGCTGCAGGAATCTCGCTTCTATCCCCTCGACTGTGTCCGTTTGCCCAAGGAATTAGGGACATTTGACCGCCCAGCCAATTCGGTATACATCGGCGAAGGACGATTATACCTTTCATTCAAGGTATTTGGCGGGCCTTCAGGCCAAGGCTATCTGCAGGGGCAATTGGTTACCCAAAGGGTCTTAAGCTTCCCGACAAACCCAGTCACTGAAGGCTTTTTTCTGGATAAAGAGGGCGAGCGGCGCGAAATTACCGAAGCTGGAGCTATATATCAGCCTTCAGGTGGAGAGCTTAGCCTGCAGTACGGCGACAGCGCAGCGCTATCGCAAGTGCCGCTGTATCGCGTATCTCCTGGCCCCGGTCGTTATGATGAAGTAACTGATTACTTTGAGTACAAACATTTAGCCTATGTCTTTGATACCCTCAACCGTAGTAGCTTGTCCCTCAAGGTGTACGATTTTTCCGAACTTGAGGGAGCATCGCCTTCCGAGGGAAGAGAAAAATTCAAGCTAAGCCGTGGCAGGCTAACCGCCCGCTTGCGTACAGATGAAGTAATTTGGCTTCCAGAGGTATCAGATTTAATCGTGAAGCCCGTAAAGTAGAAAGTTGAATCTAGAAAGAAGCCCCTGTCTTCAGCTACCACCCTAACGCAGCTCCTCCACCGGTCTGAACAGTTTGCTGTAGAGGCCCGCCGAGTCGCTGCGAAAGTACGCATCCGGATTGAAGCTGGAGTGGACTACGAAGGGTTGCGCAGCAGAAGTGTCCCGGTATACTGTCAGCTCAAAGGGCTGCAGGATGTTGTTGCCCGACAGCTGGAGTTGCTCCTTTGGCAACTGTGCAGCCAAGGCCGGGTCAAATGCATCGGCGAACGTATCTGCTTTGAGGTTGCGCAGCACGTTCAAGTAGTTTTCCACCTTCATGGAGTCGAGCATTTGTCCACCGCTCTGCCAACCCTCGGGGGTGCGCTGAAAGGAGACAGCACCATCCGGGCGCTGGTATTCAAACTGGGTGACCTCCATGCCCGGCTTCATTTTTATCACTGTCCGGTTGCGGTAATTGTCAAAGCCCTGTACCAGCCCCATCGTCTGAAACCCGTCGAGGGCATACACCTCAGGCTCCCCTTCTACGCGGGCGTAAGTAGTCGCTTTGCGCTGTTGCTGATTGAAATCCATTTTGCCAAAGTACAAGCCGGCTTGTTTACTGCCCTCAGCGTATACCTCCACCTTATGGGCTTCCGCCTCTCCGAGCTCGTACTTTGGCCACTGATCCTCCGACTTGGCTGCCACGCTTTGGGTGCGCAGATTGCTGATGCTGCTGAACAGGCGGTCCATCTTGTCGGGCCCTACCTGCGCTTCTATCTCGCCGCGGCGGGCTATCCACTGACGGCCAGTCCGCTCTAATTCAAAGGAAGCCGGTTTTCCCTTTGGGTCGATGACCAGTTTGGAAATCTCGGAAGTATCCACCTCAAGCAGGCTGGTACGGAAGCTGGCTTCCCGCTCTTCTGTAAGGAGCTGAATCAGTCCGTAGGCAGCCAAAAGGACCAGCAGTACGATAAGCAAAGTACGGTTTTTCATGCTCAGCAAGATTTTGTAATTCAGGCGTAACTTTCAGTCATGCGCTTCAGCCGCAAGCGTTTCTGCCGCTGGTAACGGAAGAAGCCGTAGAGCAGTACCAGCAGGATTGGCAGGCCAAAGTTGAGGTATTTTAGCGTCTGACGCTTACCCGAAGCATCTTCCCCTAAGTAGGCTTGATCTATAGGGCGGGAGGCCACTCCCTTGGTACGCAGCCCGATCAAGCCGGTATCATCCGAGAGCCAATCGATGCTGTTGACGAACAAGCTGATGTTGTCGTTATTTTGCCGGCCCTGCTGGCCCGATACAGGGAAATCGCCATCGCTGAAGACTACCATCCGGGCTGTGGCATCGCCGGCGAGCGGCCCCTCTACCAAAGCCCCTACCTGTATACCGCTCATCGTAAAATCGGCGGCGGTCCACTGCCGTTGGATGTTGAAAGTGGTGGGCGCATTGATGGTGCCGGAATTGACGGAAGTCTGGGCAATGGGCTGAAAGGACAAGCTTGTGTCATTGCCCACTTGCCGAATGGGGCTGGCAAAGGTCATCACCACTTGTTCGAGCCCCTTCGTGATGGGATGGTCCGCAAAATTGGTCACAACCGGAAGGTAGGGGAATTCGACGGTGGTACGGTAGGTGAAGTAACCCTGTTGCTGTTGTACCTGCACCGGCGCGCACTGCTCGTCGATGACAAAACTAGGTTCCACAGCGATGCCTTTCTGCCGCAGCCAATCGCCTACCCCTGTGTGCAGGACGCTTCCGCGGGCATTCTGCAGATCCCCTTCCACCGCATTCAGCGCAATCAGCAGTTGCCCGCCGCCGGCGAGGTAATCATCCAGCATAGCAAGCTTTGCTGCCGGAATGCTGTCCTTGGGAGCTACCAATGCTACTGTACGGAAACGTTCTGGGATACTCGGCGCTGCAGCCCAGTCGATTTCTTCCACCTGGTAGAGGACCTCGAGGGATTGGATGGCTTGCCCCAAGTCGGAAAAAGCAGGGCTGCCAAAGCCTTGCAGGATACCGACCGCCGGTTTATCCTTTACTGCCAGTTTTTTGATGCTTGTGGACAGTTCGTACTCCATGGGAGAGCCCGGCTGTAGGAACGGAATGACTTCCTTTTGCTCACCCAGGCTCACGACTGCGCCCAGGAATGCCTGTTGCTGTTTGGCCTGATCCTTTTCCCGAACATTGATCATAACGGGGCGGACGCCCGCCTGCATAGCCTCCTGTTGCTCCGATTCTTCATCTGGATTGATGAATTGGTAGTTGACATACCCCTTGGAAAGGTTGGCGTATTCCACCAGCATTTCCTTGAAGTCGCGTCTTGCCTTGGCAATGTTCGGGGGCATGTTTTCAGAAAAGTAGGCCTTTACGGTCACCGGCTGCTCCAGGTTGCGCAGGATATCGCGCGTTGCCTGGCTCAGGGTATACTGGTTGTTTTCCGTAAGGTCTGCCCGAAAAAACAGCTGCTGGGAAATAAGATTGGCAAGCAAGACAATACCAGCCAGGAGCAGCATGGAAAATAGACGTTTCTGGTTTTTCATAGCGGCTACTGTCTTTTGGCAATGATGGATTCAGAGAGCCCAAGGCCCAGGAGAATGATAGAAAGAAAGTACACCAAGTCTTTGCTGTCGATGACGCCGCGCTGTATGGAGTCAAAGTGGTAGCGCAGGCTTAAGCTTTGGAAAAAGGTGCTGATGCCACCTTGCATATTGCTGGCCATAAGCTCAAACAGCAGATGGAAAAACAGCCCGATCAAGATTGCCAGCAGGAAAGCTACGATTTGATTGCTCGTAATGCTGCTGGCGAACAGCCCAATGCTGATGTAGGAGGCGCTCATGAGCAACAGCCCAAGGTAGCCGCACAAGGTGGCGCCATGGTCAATATTGCCGAGCTGAGCCACTGTGATGTAGTAGGGCAGGGTAAACAGCAGGGCGATGCAGACCATCAAAAAACAGGCCAGGAATTTGCCCAACACCAGTTGCCAGTTGGAAATGTCCTTGGTCAGCAACAGTTCAATGGTGCCCGTTTTCTTCTCTTCGGCGATCTGCCGCATGGTCAGCGCGGGCACGAAAAAGAAGAGCGTCCAGTAGGCGATGCTGAAAAATACCTGCAAGTCCGCTTGTTTGCGAAAGAAAATATCCCCCTGCCCGATGAGTTCCAGCGGATCCCAGGTGAACAAGCCACTGAGGCCCAGGAAGGCCACCAGTATGACGTAGGCGATCAGGGAGTCGAAAAAAGAGTTGAGTTCCTTTTTAGCAATTATCCATACCGGCTGCATAACAGCTTGTTTTCGTTGGTTGATGGAATTCAGTTCAGCGTCAGGTCGCGGAAAATGTCCTCCAGCCGCGTTTCGAATGGGATAAGCTCGGTCAGTGCCCAGCCCTGTTGTACACACAGCTCAAAGATGGCCCGATTGGAGGTTTGCTCGGGTCGGCTTTGTATCTCAAAGCGTTGCTCGGCCGAATGTAGAATGTCTACGGAAGCCACGGTGGGCAATTGCCGCAGGGCGGCGAAGATGTCATCCGCAGCGCCGCCCTCTATCCGGGCGCGCAGCACCTGCTGGCCTTGGGCTTGTTTGCGCAGGGATTCCGCCGTGCCGTCCGCCACGATCTGTCCCCGGTTGATGATGAGGATGCGGTCGCAGGTTGCTTCTACCTCCGGCAGTATGTGGGTACTGAGGATAACGGTCTTCTCCTTGCCCAGTTGCCGGATCAGCTCCCGTATTTCAACGATCTGATTGGGGTCGAGGCCAGAGGTCGGCTCGTCCAGAATAAGTACGGCTGGATCATGGATCATCGCCTGCGCCAGGCCTACCCTTTGCCGGAACCCCTTAGAAAGCTCACTGATGTTCTTGTGTTTTTCTATATCCAGCCCGCATACCCTCACCATTTCCCGGACGCGCTGTTCGATGCGGCTTTTGGGGACGCCTTGCAAGGCCGCGCAGAATGCAAGGTAATCGATAACCGGCATATCTGTATAAAGAGGATTGTCCTCTGGCAGGTAGCCGATTTGCCTTTTGGTGCTGCCTTCCTGCACCAGCTGGCCGCCCAGCCATATTTCGCCTTCCTCTATGTCCAGATAGCCGGTGATCATCTTCATGGTGGTGGTTTTCCCGGCACCGTTGGGGCCAAGAAAACCAAGGATTTCTCCGGGATTGACGTTGAAAGAGATATGGTCTACGGCTTTTTGGCTGCCGTAGTGTTTGGTAAGGTTGCTGATGTTAACATCCATAGCTTAGCTTTACGCAGAACTCAGGATAATCAAATCAGAGGCAAATGTAAATATTTTTCGTAAATGGACCAACAGAGCCTTTTCAATCCGCGACCAGCATTGCGGCACCGAAGACGCCGGCACTATCGCCGAGCTCCGGGCTCAGGAAACGCGTATCGAGCCGGTTGTTGAAAACGTATTCCCGTACACTTTCCACGCCGTAGGTATAGAGCTGCGGGACGTTGCCGAGCCCGCCGCCCAGAACGACAGCATCGGGGTCCAGAATGTTGATGACCTGCGACAGGCCGCGGCTGAAGAAGTGGATCAGCCGCTGCAGGGTAGCGCGAGCGGCCGGATCAGACCGGAATTCGGAGAGGATATCTTTGAGAAGCCGGTGCTGTCCTGCTTCCCTTTCGTAAAACCGCTCCAAAGCTGGGCCGGAGATAACCGTTTCCACACACCCCACCTGTCCGCAGTAGCACGAGCCGCCGGAGGCATCCAGGAAGTTGTGGCCCCATTCCCCGGCGATGCCCTGCCGGCCGTTCAGCACTTTTCCGTCGATTACGATGCCGCCGCCGACCCCCGTGCCCATGATGACTCCAAACACCACTTGGGCTTCGGGCATTTCCCGAGCGACTACCCCGAGGCGGGTCTCAGCTATGGCGAAGCAGTTGGCATCATTCGCCATGACGATGGGCAAGCCGAGCGCCTCTTCCAAGTCTTTCTTCAGGGGCTTGTTGATCAAGGCTGTGGTATTGGCGTTTTTCATGCGACCGCTGATGGGGTCGAGCGTACCAGGCGTGCCTATGCCGATGCGGGCGGGGCGCGAGCCGCTCTCTTCTTCCAGCAGCTCTACTACTCGGCATATTTGCCGGATGACATGATGGTATCCTTTGTGTTTTTCGGTAGGCACCCGGAGGCGGGAGCGGACGGTCAGCGGGTGTATACGCTCCAGTATAGCCCCTTCTATTTTGGTGCCCCCAAGATCAATGCCCCAGTACGTGTTGTCCTCCATAAATTTGCTGGTTAGGAGGCGTAAATCTAGCAGATGGGGCCGTAATTTTCGTAATTTTACGGCATTTTCGAGTAATTGCGCAAGCTACCCAACCGTTTTGTTCAGGATTTTGCTAGTTTAAGCAATAAATTAGGCGCAGTCTGGCTGGCGATCGAAAAACACACGGAGATAAAAAGCGATATGACAGAAGGTTCTTTCCCTCGGCCCCAAAGCGATACTTCTTCCCAGCTGCGGATACAGCTCCAAACTCCTGTAGAGGGGGATACCTTGCCAGTATACATTTCCGGCAATTTCAATCAATGGCGCACCGGAGAGCAAGCCTACCGCATGAAAAGAGTAGGTCCTGGGCGCTACCAATTCCGATTCTCCCCCCAAGAAGTGCTGCCCAAGCAATTGGAGTACAAGTACCACCGGGGCGATTGGAGCAAAGTGGAAGTCGACCGATATGGCAACCCCATTGGCAACCGGCGCATCGAATTGGAAAGGGTACAGGTCAAAGAAGACCGGGTGGAGCGTTGGCTGGAAGACGGCCAAGCTTACCGGACGGAGCTGCTGCCGCAGATTCATATCATTTCGGAGCACTTTGATATCCCTTCTCTAATCAAAACTCGCCGCATTGCGGCCTTGCTGCCCCACGATTACGATCGTACCGACAAACACTACCCGGTACTTTATCTGCAGGATGGGCAAAACCTGTTTGACGATTACGCCCCCTTCGGCAATTGGGGGGTGGATAAAAAGCTGGCGCTTTTAGCAGAACGCGGATTGGGCGATGTAATCGTTATTGCTATTGACCACGCGGAAGAGGACCGCATCTCTGAATTTACCCCCTCCTACCGTACCCGCCTGGGGTCCGGGGATGGCAAAAAATACGTACGTTTCCTGGCCGACCGCCTCAAGCCCTACGTAGACGAACACTTCCGGACCCTGCCGGATCGAGAGCATACCGGCATTGGCGGCAGCTCGATGGGAGGGCTCATCAGCATTTACGCCGGCCTGATTTATCCGGAGGTATACGGCAAACTGATGATCTTTTCCCCCTCACTCTGGGTAACCCCCAATATTCATTTCCACCATATGAACTTTTTTGACCCGCGGGATATGCGCGTGTATATCTACGCCGGCGAGGGGGAGAGCGAAAATATGGTGCCCAACATCCGCCGCTTCGTAGCGGCTTTTGAAAAAAAGGGGGAAGCCTCCTTTACCTTTGAATTCTCTCTAGACCCTCATGGAGAACACAATGAAGCCCGTTGGGGCCAGGAATTTCCCCGGGCGCTGGAGTGGCTGTTTTTTCACAAAAAATGATGCTTGAAACATGATTATCGTCCTCAAAAACCAACCTGGCCAACTACCGCCGTCTCTGATCATTCCATTGCTTTCGGGAGATGCGCTGCCCGGCGATTTGTCCCGCATTGCCGAACTAGCGGAAGTGCCTTTGTCCGCGCTGCAGCAAGAATTCAGCGCCGAGCCAGGGGAAGTGCACACTCTATACCATAACGAAAGCCGCCTACACCTATTGGGGCTGGGCAAGCAAGCGGAATTTTCGGAAATCCTCAAAGCCTTCCGGTCCTTCGCGCACAAGTACAACAAGCATATGGAAACTAAGCTTGGGCTTGGCCTCACATACGGCAGCGAACAGCTGCCTCCCGATCTGGTTGCGGAGGCCGCTGCCAGTGGGCTGCTGCTGGGTACCTACCAAGCCGGGCGTTTTAAGAAAGATCAAATTCCTGAACTGCATCCGCTGCGCGCCGCCGGTGCTACTTTAGAACTGCTGAGCAAGCCCGAGGATGGGGAACGCTGCCAGAAAGCAGCGGAGCGGGGAGCAGCCATTGCACATACCCAGCTGAGTATCATAGATTTGGTGAATGCGCCGAGCAACAAAAAAACGCCGACGGAGATGGGAGCATGGGCCGAGCGTTCCGGCCAAGCGTACGGATACAAAGTGCAGGTGATGGACCAAGCAGCTATAGAAGAAACTGGCCTGCACGCCCTGCTCGCCGTCAACCGGGGCAGCGAGGAGCCCCCTGCTTTCATCATCATGGAGTACCAACCTAAGCAGCCGCCAAAGGAGCCCATTCCTAAGGTAGGGCTAGTCGGCAAGGGGGTCACCTTCGATACCGGCGGTCTTTCGATCAAGCCTTCTTCCAATATGCACTACATGAAGAGCGATATGGGCGGAGCAGCCGCGGTATTTGGCACCCTTGAGGCCGCTGCCAAGCTTCAATTGCCCGTGCACCTCATCGGTATGGTGCCTGCCACCGACAATTGCGTAGACGCTAAGGCGATTAAACCCGGCGATGTCATCGACTCCTACAGCGGCAAGACCATTGAGGTGATCGACACCGATGCAGAAGGGCGTTTAATTTTGTCGGATGCCATCGCTTACATGCTGAGGCACTACAAGCCGGAGGTTCTGATCGACTTGGCTACGCTTACCGGCAGTGCAGTACGCACCTTCGGGTACCATGCCGGCGCGCTGTTTGCCAACAACGATGGCTTGGCGGAACAGCTGTACGAGGCTGGGCAGCGCACCGGAGAGCGCATCTGGCGCTTGCCCATCTGGGATGCGTACAAGGAGGACATCAAGTCGGATGTAGCGGATGTTAAGAACTTCAGCGGCAAGCCGCTCGCTGGAGCCATCGGCGCGGCAAAGTTCCTGGAGGCTTTTATTGGCGGGCATCAGCATTGGGCGCATCTGGACATCGCCGGAGTTGCGTTCGGGGATTCTGAATTTACGCTGCAAAAAAGCGCTACCGGGTTCGGGCCGCGGCTTCTGATTGACTTTTTAGAGCACCAACATTAGATAGCAATACTATGAGCCGACCACTTTCTTTTCTGTGCATTACCTGCTATCTGAAAGGGCAGGACTTTCTGCGGGCTTGCAAGGAAGCAGGCAATACCGTCTATCTGCTTACCGCAAAGAAGCTGAAGGAGGCTGACTGGCCGCGGGAAGCCGTGGATGAGTTTTTCTATCTGGAAACGGATGAAAACACCCCGGAGAACTTTTCGAGAATGGAAATGGGCCTGGCCTGGCTGATGCGCAGCAAGAAAATCGACCGCATTGTCTCCCTGGATGATTTCGATGTCGAAAAGGCGGCCTACCTGCGGGAAACCTTCCGAATACCAGGTATGGGCCAAACGACCTCCCGCCACTTCCGCGATAAATTAGCTATGCGCATGAAGGCGGAGGAGCAAGGCATTCCAGTCCCTCCCTTTTCGCCCCTTTTCAATGACGAAGCCATACACGAATACACCCGTATGGTAGAACCACCCTGGGTAGTAAAACCTCGAGCTGAAGCTTCGGCCACTGGTATCAAAAAAGTGCAAAACAGCCAGGAATTGTGGCAGGTGCTTGACGGTTTAGGCGAAGAGCGCCATCGTTACCTGATAGAGCAATTCAAACCAGGCGATGTCTACCACGCCGATGCTCTCACCGTAGGGGGCGATGCCGTTTTCTGCCGGGTTTCGAAGTACTTGGATACTCCCTTTGAAGTGGCGCACGGCGGCGGCATATTCCGCTCTGCCACGGTGCCCTTTGGAGGAGAGGAGGATCAGGCGCTGCAAAAATTAAACGCTGAGGTGATGCGGGGCTTCGGCATGCAGTTCAGTGCTTCGCACACGGAATTCATCCGCAGCCGGGAAGATGGCGCGTATTATTTTCTGGAGACAAGCTCCCGGGTGGGCGGAGCCCATCTCGCTGAAATGGTGGAACACAGCTCGGGCATTAACCTATGGGCAGAATGGGCCCGCCTGGAAACGGCTATGGCGAAAGGGCAGCCCTACCAACTTCCCCCCGCAGAGGAAGAGCACGCTGGTATTGTCATTTCGCTGTCGCGCTTCCGGCATCCGGACACTTCCTCTTTTGATGACCCTGAGCTGGCCTGGCGGCTGGACAAGGAGTACCACATCGGCATGATTATGCGCTCCCCGGACCGAAAGCGGATACTGGAACTGCTAGACCATTACGCCGAGCGCATACAGCGGGATTTTCACGCCAGTGCGCCGGCACCAGATAAGCCACTGGATTGATCAGGCTTCTTGGAATTCGCTGGTGAAGTGGAACTTAACCTCCGGGTGGTTTTCCTGTGCCATTTTCAAGCTCCAGGCAGATTCCGCGAGGTAAACCAGGTTGCCGTGTTTGTCGCGGGCCAGGTCCCGCTGCCGCCGCTTGCGGAATGCTTCCAATGCAGCCTCATCGGAGCAGCTTATCCAGCAGGCCTTGTGCAGGTTGAGCGGTTCGTAGGAACACTTCGCACCGTACTCATGCTCCAAGCGGTACTGAATGACATCGAATTGCAGGGCGCCGACCGTACCGATGATTTTGCGGTTGTTGTCTTCCTTGATAAAAAGCTGGGCCACCCCTTCGTCCATAAGTTGTTCCAGCCCCTTGTCCAGTTGTTTGTATTTCAAAGGGTCGGCATTGTTGACGTAGCGGAACTGCTCGGGGGAAAAGCTGGGAATGCCTTTGAAGTGCAAGACTTCTCCTTCGGTGACGGTATCGCCAATTTTGAAATTGCCGCTATCGTACAAGCCCACCACATCGCCGGGAAAGGCTTCGTCTACTATGGTTTTGCGTTCCGCCATGAAGCTGGTGGGGTTGGGGAATTTCATTTTCCGGTTTTGGCGGACGTGCAGGTAGTTGGTATTGCGCTGGAATTTGCCCGAGCAGACTCGCATGAAAGCGATGCGGTCGCGGTGCTTGGGATCCATATTGGCGTGTATTTTAAAGACGAAACCGGCAAATTTGTCTTCCTCCGGTTTTACCTCGCGCTCTTCGGTGGGCCTGGACAAAGGCGGCGGGGCTACCTCTACAAAGCAATCGAGCAATTCCCGCACCCCAAAGTTGTTGATGGCGGAGCCAAAAAATACCGGGGAAAGCGCTCCTTCGAGGTAGGCTTCCTGGTCGAGTTCAGGATAAACGGATTCAATCATTTTGACCTCCTCCCGCAGTTCCTCGGCGGCCTCTTCTCCAACCAACTCATCGAGCGTGCTGTCCTGCAAGTCGGTAATTTCTATAGACTCCTCCTCCTGTTGCTTGCCATGGGGCTGAAAGAGGACCAGTTTTTTTTCGTAGAGGCTGTATACGCCTTGAAATCGCTGCCCCATGCCAACGGGCCAGCTCAGGGGGCAGACGGTCAGCCCCAGTTTTTGTTCCAGCTCATCGAGCAGATCGAAGCCATCGAGCCCCTCCCGGTCCAGCTTGTTGATGAAGACCATGATAGGGGTCTTGCGCATGCGGCAGACATTGACCAGCTTCTCGGTTTGAGGCTCAACGCCCTTGGCAACGTCGACCACTACGATGACGCTATCCACTGCGGTGAGTGTGCGGTAAGTATCTTCCTGAAAATCCTGGTGGCCAGGCGTATCGAGAATGTTTATCTTGAGGCCGCGATACTCGAATGCCATCACTGAGGTAGCCACGGAGATGCCACGCTGCCGTTCTATTTCCATAAAGTCGGAGGTAGCGCTGCGCTTGATCTTATTAGACTTTACGGCACCAGCTACCTGTATGGCCCCACCGAACAGCAGGAGCTTTTCAGTGAGCGTGGTCTTGCCGGCATCCGGGTGGCTGACGATGCCAAAGGTACGGCGCCGATGGAGTTGATTGTTGGGTCCCATTTGAATTCCTGCGTTAAGAAGGCGCAAAGCTAGTGAATATCCCGAAAAAGGCATAGTTTCAGCGGCTTGTCTTCGTTTGCGGCAGCGCTTGGCGGTTTATCTTAAAACTAAGATTGAGAACAGTCGGTTATCATTAATGCAGTACGAAAAGGTTTGCCTGTCTAAATCCTTCAAATTTTTTAAATAAGGCCGATGTTTGAACTCGCTGGAATTATTGTTTTAGGAATTATGGCGCAGTGGGTGGCCTGGCGCGTCAAGGTTCCGGCTATTTTACCACTTATCATCATCGGGTTGCTGGTGGGGCCACTTTCGACTTTCTTTACAGAAGACGGCGAAAAGCTGCTGCAACCTCTGCTGGTTCGGGAAGAGGGGAGCACTTCGGGCATATTTCCTGATAAATACCTTTTTTCCTTTGTTTCTCTGGCCATTGGTATCATCCTTTTCGAAGGCGGGTTGACGCTGAAGCGCAAGGAAATTGCGGGTGTAGGCCCAGCTATACTGAAAATGATCACCATCGGTTCTCTTATCACCTTTATAGGGGCTGGCCTGGCGGCGCATTATATCGTGGAGCTCAATTGGGCGGTCTCCTTCCTGTTTGGAGCGCTGGTCATCGTCACCGGCCCCACCGTCATTGCTCCAATACTACAGAATATCCCGCTCAACCGTAATGTGAGCACCGTTTTGAAATGGGAAGGCATACTGATTGACCCCATAGGAGCGTTGGTGGCTGTACTGGCGTTTGAGTTCATCCGCTCTGCGGAAGGGGGGGTGGAGTTCACTTCTCACGCTTTGGTTTCTTTTTTCCAGATTCTATTCATCGGGCTGTCGCTGGGAGCTATAGCCGCCTATTTGCTGTATCAGCTTATTCGTCGGGAATGGGTGCCTCACTATCTGCTCAATGTATTCACCCTGGCTTTCGTCCTGCTGATATTTGTGTTTTCCGATTTGCTGGCGCACGAGTCTGGCTTGCTCTCTGTGGTGGTGATGGGCATGGTGCTGGGCAATATGGATGTACCCCGCCTCAAGGAAATACTGTCCTTTAAAGAATCTCTGAGCGTGCTGCTCATCTCAATTCTCTTTATCCTGCTGGCGGCGCTGATTGACATGGAGGACATCAATATCATCATCAACGATTGGTGGGCACTGGGGCTGTTCCTCATCATCGTATTGGTACTGCGGCCGTTGGGGGTTTTTCTGAGTACCAACGGCTCGGAGCTTAGTTTTCGAGAAAAGATATTCATTTCTTGGGTAGGGCCGAGGGGGATAGTAGCCGCCGGTATTGCTTCGCTGTTTGGCTTGACCCTGACTGCCAGCGAGCCGGTAGTGGAAGATGCCGAGTATTTGGTGCCTCTGGTTTTCATGATCGTGCTGGGTACAGTGCTGATCAATGCCACAACTGCCCGGCCTCTGGCCCGCCTGCTGGGCGTAACCATGGACGCTTCAGAAGGTATCCTCATCATTGGCGCCAACGGGGCTTCCCGTATTATCGGGCAGTATTTGCAAAGGCAGAAGCGGCATGTGGTACTGATCGACAACAACCAAAGCAGTATCCGAAAGGCAGAAGCGATGGGCCTGGAAGCCTTCAACGTCAATATCTATACCGATGATCTTGGCGATCACTTTGAGCTTTTGGATATGGGTTACATGATAGCTATGACTGGCAGCGCGGATGTCAATCAGTACGCCGTGCGAAAGTATCAGAAGATCTTCGGGGAGAACGGCGCTTTCCGCTTGCTCACCCCGGACGAGCTCAAGCGGGAGCCCAGCCAGTTGCCGCAGCGGGGTATTTTCTCTTACACGGACGACTTCCTCAATTTGAATGAAGTGGCGCGTGATTTCCCGCAAATACACGAGTTGGAAATAGAGACAAAAGAGGACTTGGAGCGCATGATTGACCGCGCATCGGTCAATAAACATACTGCGCCTGTTTTCATCCACTTCC
>CAYNIT010000028.1:0-27906 GCA_964397205.1 uncultured Phaeodactylibacter sp.
GGCGTTGCCGTCGAAGCGCTCGCCTCTTATGGCAAAAAATAGCTCGCCCCCGTTTACCTTCCGGGAGTCGATGGCGACTTTTGGGTTTTTCAGATACAATTCGTAAAGTTCTGAAAGCCTCATCTTTAGATTTTTTCGTTTTGCTAAACATAAAAAAGCCTCTACTTACAGCGGCGCTATAAGTAGAGGCTTTCAGTTGCAGTAAACGCTTGGCAGCGAAGCTGCTATTTAGTAACGGCGGTCACGGCGCTTCCGCTTCGTATCGAACTGATGCCCGCCTTTATTTTCATTGCCGCTCGGTGAACCGGTGCGTGTCATAGCGCAACGGAACCCAATGGTGCGCGAGGACTTGTTTTCATCCAGGAACCGGCGCGCGCCCGGAGAAAGCCAGAATGCGCGATCCGCCCAGGAGCCGCCCTTGTACACGCGCGTCTCGTCGGAAATCAGCGTGTGCTCACCAGTATCGTAGTAAGTCTGGGACTGCTTATCGCCGTCGAGGTAGTCGTACACCTTGCCAGTTTTGTAATTGTCGCGAGTAGCGGCCTCTTCATCCGTCACATAACGGTACCGCAGCCGGCCAAGGCTGTCTTTTTCTACCGGAATGCCATCTTCGTCCAATTCCAGTTGCTTGAACTCTCCACCCCGGTAAGGGTTGAGGTCGTGGTTTTCAACATCCTGCAGCGTCATGCTCGTCAGCGGGCGGTAGAGATCCAGTACCCATTCGTTCACGTTGCCCGCCATGTTATACAAGCCAAAATCGTTGGGGATGAACGAGCGTACGGGTGCAGGGATGTGGGCATCATCGTTTAGATTGCCGGCCATGCCCATGTAGTCACCGCCGCCTCGCTTGAAGTTGGCAAGCAAATCGCCCTGGTACTTGTCACGCTTCTGGTAGCGCACAGTATTGCCGTCCCAGGGGAAAAAGCGGCGGTCTGAGATGCGCTCATCCTTTTCAGAAGTTTGGTTGCCCTGCAGAGCCAGTGCAGCGTATTCCCATTCCGCTTCCGTCGGCAGGCGGTAGTCCGGCAACAAGATACCGTCCTCAAAGCGGACCGGGCGCTCGCCTCCAGTACGCAGGTCTTTCAAGTTTTTGCGCACATCACCTTGGTACTGCCCTACCAGGTAGGCTTCCGTATTGAAGTTATCCTCGTCCTTCTGCTCTGTATTCAGATTGAGAATGCCTTTCTCCACCAGGATCATCTCATTAACCCGGTCAGTCCGCCACTTGCAAAACTCATTAGCTTGTACCCAGCTTACGCCCACTACAGGATAGTCGTTGTAAGAAGGGTGGCGGAAGTACGTTTCCACAAATGGCTCATTGTAGGAAAGCTCTTCGCGCCAGACAAGAGTATCGGGGAGGGCATCCTGGTAGACTTCCGGGTAGGACTCCCGGAAGACGCGGTCTATCCAATACAGGTATTCGCGGTAGTTAAGGTTAGAAACCTCCGTTTCGTCCATATAAAAGGAGGACACGGTAACGCGGCGCGGGATGTTGTTCCAGTCGTAGGTAACATCCTGCTCCGTGAGGCCCATGGTAAAAGTACCTCCTTCAATCAATACCAGATTAGGGCCGGTAATTTGCCCTTCGTAGTCCAGCTTTTCAAAGCCTCCCCATTTCGTGTCGTTGTACTTCCATCCGGTAGTTGCCGAGCGCTCATTGCTTCCGCAAGAGCTGAGTACGATCGCAGCACCGAACAGAAAGGCGCCAATCTTCAGCAGATTTTTCATCAGTAGGAATTTGTTTTTGAGAATCGACCAAATATATAGCTAATCACTTAATCCACCTTTGCCAGGCTGTTGCACAACAGGCAACAGCACTGCCCTTCACCGCAGGAGCGTTGTTTCGGGGCGGAAAATTAACAAATTCTGCCTGCAAAGGAAAACCCGTGCCTTAAATCGGCGAAAGATTAATAATCGCCGAAGAAAAATGGCTCAGCGACCAAAACGAATCCAGCAGGATCCTTTTTGACCGTCCTTGCCGACAGAACAGCCCATTGGAGATTCCGTAAAGTTTTTGATAATCAGTGGCGAGCCACTTTTCCTTCAAATTAGCTAGCCGCAGCTAGTTGAACATTTTAAAACAATCGTTATAACGGGCACGCTTGCGTTTGCGCGCTGCTTCTTTGCTATCGTCAAAATTGATGGTCAGCGAAAGCTCATGCGTGCCGCCGGTCCGCTCCAGGCCAAGCCCGTTGAGGGTAAAATCGAAGCTGTATCCCATACGGAAGACACCGTATTTTACACCTGCTAGAGCGATGGCGGCATCGGCATTGCTTATAGTGTGCCTGTACCAGACACCGCTGAAAAAATTTCCGAACCCAAAATACGCACCACCGTTGACTTGTGCAAATTCTCCTTGCTTTATCAAAAGGAGATTCGGAGATACAAACGCCCCGCCGCGGCGATTATTGCCCTGCTCCAGCGGGATTTCCCATCCTCCGTGCAGGGTCAGGCGCAGGGGCAGCCCTACGCCCAGGTTCTCGTTGATGTCGAGCAGGCTGCGGTCCGGGCTGTTGAGGTGTTTGACCGACAAACCGCCGTAGGCCCGCTCCCCGTAGGCGAGCAAGCCGGCGCTGATATCCAGCACTGTGTTGTTGAGGTTGGCCGGCCGCTGCTCCTGCGACGGCTGGCTCGGCCCCTGAATGGGATCGATCTCGTCCAGAAAAACCAGCTTGTCCCAGTCCAGGGCCGTCTGCAGCATCCCCGCCTCTACTGCAAAGCGGATCGCTGACTTGCGGTTGAACTGCACCCGGTAGCTGTATACGCCGGCAAAGCGGGTGGTTTGGTAAATGCCATCGCCGGCATCGTCTCCCATGACGACGATACCAAAGCCGCTGTTCAGCGCTTCTACCGATTGCTCGTAAGAAACCGCGTAAGTTTGGTACCCTCCCTCATAATTGGTCCATTGGCTGCGGTAGTTGGCTGTCACCCGCGGGGCGTTCGAAGTCCCTGCAAAGGCGGGGTTGATCTGCAGAGGTGCCGCAAAGAACTGGCTGAAAACGGGGTCTTGTGCCTGAACAACTATCGGCAAAGCCAAAGCGAGGAGCAAGAACAGGTAGAAAGATCTGATCATGGCAGCAGTGTATTTTTCCAAATGCAGGGGGCAGCGTGCTTTAACACTTTCTCGCCTAAGCAATACCCACCTTTATAGTACGCGTTAAAGTTACAACGCAGGAATACTAATATTATGCGCTATCAACCAACATACTAAATAATCTGCTCTTAGATTTGCTGTCGGCCCCCTTTTCAACGCTTTTAGGCAGTTGTTTGACAAAAGCCGCAGCAAAACAAAACGTTCGTATGAAAAAACTAATCATCTCTACCCTGCTTTGTCTATCCATAGGCTTCTGCCTCGATGCCGCTCCCGTTACCATCAGCGCTACCTTAAACTGGCAAGATGCGCCACAGCCGTTGCCGCCGGCGCAAGAGTATTTCAGCTTCGAAGGCGCCGTTTTTGGAGATGCCTTCCCTGCGTTGCCGTTCTTCCTGCAGCGCTTCCGCATAGCTGGCCCCGGGAAGCTTCAAGTCAGCCTCCTGCAAGCCGAATACGAAGCCTTTCAATGGGAAAAAGCTCCAGACTACGGCTATCTGAAAGATCAGCCGCAATTCAAAACCAGCATTGCCCGGCAGCGGGAAGGCTACTTCGGCAAAGTCGCCTTCGTGCCCATCGTGCAGCGCAACGGGCAGTACTTTAGAATGACTTCCTTCCAACTGCAAATCAAGCGAATAGCAAGCAGCCGCCCGGCTGGTCAGCGCGGCCCTACCACTACGGTGGTATCCGCCCTGAGCGAGGGGGAAATCTACAAACTAGCTATTGCCTCCTCCGGCATGCATAAGATAACCTACCGGTTTCTCAAAGAGGAACTCGGCATCGCGGTAGACGCGCTAGACCCCAGCCGAATCCAGCTGCTGGGCAACAGCGCTGGCCCACTGCCCTACTACACAGAAACCGAGCGGCAGGACGACCTCGCCGAGTTGCCTATCTCGATCCGGGGCGGAGAGGACGGCTCGTTCGACCCCGGCGACTTCCTGCTGTTCTACGCCCAGGGGCCAGAGGCCTGGTCCTACGATGCCGCCCAAGACCGTTTCCGAAAGCCCAAAAACATCTACGATACCCGCAATTACTGTTTCCTAAAGATCGGCAGCAGCCCGGGCCGGCGCATCGGGCTTCGCAACTCCCAGCCTCAGAGCACCTACCCCAGCCGCTCCTTCGACGACCGCCGGCGGCTTGAGCAGGAACAACACAATTTGCTACACGATTGGAACCAGGCCCAGGGCTCCGGCAAAAACTGGTACGGCGACCACTTTAAAGTGACCCGCTCCTACACCTACGAAGACATTTTTGACTTCCCCCATTTCTTGCCAGAAGAACTGGTGCGGGTGCGGGCTCGGCTGGCGCTGCGGGCCAGCAGCAGCTCACGGTTCTATCTGGACATCGCGGGGCGCAACCTGCAAAGCGAAGAGGCAATCGGCATCAGCACCCTTGGGCAGTCCAATGCCAACATCAACGCCTACGCGCGGGAAGCCTTTCTGGAGCAGAGCCTGTACCTGAATGAAGTGCAAGAGGGGCGCACTGCCTTCACCCTGCGCTACCCACATCCGCAGGGGCCAGGCGACGGCAGCGAAGGGTGGGTAGACTGGGTGCAGTTCACGGCCCGGCGCGCGCTTATCATGACCGGCGGTCAAATGGCCTTTCGCGACCGGAGCAGCCTGGCTCATCCCACTACTACCTATCAGCTCCGGCAAGCAGCGGAGGGTATCGAAATTTGGGATGTAACCCAGGCAGCTCAGGCGGTCCGGCAAGAAACTACACGGTCGGGCAGCCAGCTTTCCTTCAGCGCCCCCTCCGAAATGCTGCGGGAATTTGTCGCGTTTGACCCTCAAGCGGAGCTGCTGGTACCGGAAGCCGCAGGCTCCGTTCCCAACCAAAATTTGCACGCCATACAGGAAGCCGATTTGCTGATCGTCTACGCCGCACCCTTCGAGGAAGAAGCAAGGCGGCTGGCAGCCCACCGGTCGGAGCACAGCGGCATGCTGGTAGAACTGGCGGAGGTGGAGCAAATTTTCAACGAGTTTGCCTCCGGCCGGCGCGAGCCAACCGCTATACGCGATTTTTGCCGCCTGCTCTACGACCGCTCCGAGCGCTTCCGCTATCTGCTGCTATTCGGGGATGGTTCTTTCGATACCCGTGACCTCTACGGCATAGGCGGGGATTTTATACCTACTTACCAACGAGAAAATTTCAACCCGGTAGAGGCTCACCCTAGCGACGACTTCTACGGCATTCTATACGGCAACTCCCCGGCCAACCCGCTAAGCGGAGAGCTGAACATCGCTGTGGGCCGCTTGCCCGTCAACCGCCCCCAGCAAGCCAGAGAAGCGGTAGACAAGATCATCCACTACGAGCGCTCGCCCCATACCCTGGGCGACTGGCGCAACCGCCTGCTCTTTGTAGGGGACGATAAGGACACTGGCGGCGATTCTGACCACTACCGGCAAGCCGACGAAGTAGCGGACGATGTGCAGAGCCGCTACCCTTTCTTCAACATCGATAAGGCCTACCTGGATGCCTTCCCGCAGGAGTCCACCCCCGGAGGCGAACGCTCGCCGGCCGCCACCGCTGCCATCAACCGCAGCATCGAAAAGGGGGTACTTACCGTCACCTTCGTTGGCCATGGCGGCCCTAAAGGCTGGGCACAGGAACGCATCCTCAACCTCTCGGACATTTTTTCCTGGCAAAACAACAACAAACTACCCGTCTTCATTACGGCTACCTGTACCTTTGCTGGCTTCGACGACCCCGGCTTTGTTTCCGCCGGCGAAGAAGTGCTGCTGCAAGCCGAAAGCGGGGGCATCAGCCTGATGACGACCACCCGCCCGGTCCACGTCAGCGGTAACAAAGCCCTGAACCGCCAGGTATTCCGCCACATTTTTGAACGGGATGCATCAGGGCAGCCGATGCGCTTGGGCGAGACCATGCGCCGGAGTAAAAATGAACTGACAGCCAATCATGTGCGCAACGGCAGGAAATTCACCCTGCTCGGCGACCCCACCCTGCCCATCGCGCTGCCCCGGCAGCGAGTGGCTACGGCCTCCATCAACGGCAATCCAGTGGACTCTACCTCCACCGATACGCTGCGCGCCCTGCAGGAAGTGACTATCGATGGTATGGTCACTGATGAGGCAGGCAAGCGGCTGGAGGACTTCAACGGGCTAGTGTACCCTACCGTCTACGATAAAGCACAGGAAGTGGCGACGCTGGGCGTGCCGCCCACGCCCCCCTTCCGTTACCAGCTGCAGACCAACATCCTTTTCAAAGGGCGGGCAAGTGTGCAAAACGGCCGGTTCTCCTTCACCTTTGTCCTGCCCAAGGACATCAACTACGAACTGGGGCAGGGTAAAATCAACTACTACGCCGCCGATGAAACCCAAATGGCCGACGCGGCGGGCAGCTACGAAGGCATCGCCATTGGCGGTACCTCCCCTAATGCTGTGCAGGATGAGCAAGGCCCAAGGGTGGAGGTATTCATGAATTCCCCCTCCTTCGTGTTTGGCAGCACGGTCAGCCCCTCTCCCCAGCTGCTCGTGCGCCTGAGCGATGAGAATGGCATCAATGTGGTGGGCAACAGCATCGGGCACGACCTGGAGGGCATCCTCAATGAGGACACGCAAAACACCTACTTGCTCAACGATTTTTACGAAGCTGCCCTGGACGACCATACCTCGGGGAAGGTGCGCTACCCGCTGCGGGATCTGCGCGAAGGCCGGCACCGCATTCGCGTTAAGGCCTGGGATGTGGCCAACAATTCCTCGGAAGGGTATACCGAGTTTTTGGTAGCCCCAAGCGGCGCAGTGGCCCTGGAGCGCGTCCTCAATTACCCCAACCCCTTCACCGACCGCACCTGTTTCCAGTTTGACCACAACCTGGCTCATCAGGAAATTGAGGTGCTGGTACAGATTTACACCGTATCCGGGCGGCTGGTCAAAAGCCTGCGCCGACAGCTGTTTTCCGACGGCGCCCTGAGGCGGGAAGACTGTCTGGAGTGGGACGGAAGGGACGATTTTGGCGATCCTCTGGCAAAAGGCGTTTATCTTTACAAGGTAAAAATCCGAACGCCCGACGGTGCTTCAGAGGGAGCAAGCGGCTTCGAAAAGCTGGTGATCCTGAAATGACCGCTGCCCGAAAGTCGTCAGATGGCAAAAGTACGGATCGCAGTCAGCCAAATCCGGCATGAGTTGTTGCAGGCATTAGAAGGCATCCGCGGTCAGCTCCGTATAACTATGTATTAAACCATTCGCAGCATGAGAAAATTGACCCTCGCTTTACTGCTTCTGATAACTGCTTATGGCGCTGCTACGGCGCAGTCTATGCGCCTGCAGCGTTCCTTACAATGGGAGGCTGCTCCCCAAACCATAACGGATGGCGAACAGCTGATCGATTACTGGAGCTTTGATGGCGCCGTAGCGGGCTCGCGATTTCCGGGATTGCCGTACTTCGTACACCGCTTCCGGGTGGACGGACCGGGCAAATTGCAGGTAGAAGTACGCAATGCTACCTATGAGCCCTTCGATTGGGAAAACCCAACGCCAGCGGGGCCGCTCGGCGAGCAATTGCAATTCGAGACCAGCATTGCCCGGCAACGCAGCGGCTACTACGGCAAGCTCGCTTTCTCGCCCATCGTGGAGCGGGCGGGCCAGTACGAGCGCCTGACAAGCTTTGAATTGCGCATCACCCGAATTCCTGGCAACCGCCCGGAGGCAACCTTCAGGGGGCCTACCAATACCACTACTTCAGTACTGGCGGATGGAGCCATTTACAAAGTCGCGATTGCGGCATCCGGCATCCACAAACTAAGCTACAATTTCCTAAAGAACGACCTGGGCATGGACATCGACAACATCGCCCCGGAGCAGATCAAAGTCTACGGCAATACTGGCGGCCCTCTACCCTACTATACCGAAGCCCCGCGGGAAGATGACTTAGTGCAGAACCGCATCTGGATACAAGGGGGCGAAGACGGCTCCTTTGACGAAGGTGATTTCCTCTACTTCTACGCAGAGGGTGCCGATGCCTGGGAGTATCGGGAAGACCAGGCGGCTTTTTACTTGCGTAAAAACATCTACGCTACGCGCAACTACTACTTCATCAAGGTAAGCGCCGAGAACGGCCAGCGGGTTGACAGCCGCGCTTCCCTGCCGCAGGGAGCGTATACCAGCAGCAGCTTTGACGGCTACGACCGGCTAGAGGAGGAAAAAGTCAATGTGCTGCACGAATGGAATCAGGCGCAGGGCTCGGGGAAGCACTGGCGGGGAGACCGCTTTGACGTAGTGCGGGAATACGACTACCCGGAGGCATTTGATATGCCCAACCTCATTGAATCAGAGCCTGCCAAAATCAGCGGCCAATTCCTCGGCCGGGCACGGAGCAGCTCCCGCTTTTTTGTCGACATCGGCGGGCAAACGCTGGAAAGCCTTCCTGCGGCTAGTGTTTCTTCCATCAACAGCGGCAGCGACAACATCCGCCCCTACGCTGACTCTACGAAGATCGAATCCTCGGTTCTCCTCAGCGGAATAACAGGCGATAAAATCGGCTTTACCGTACGCTACCCCCACCCACAGGGCCCGGGGGACAACAGCGAGGGATGGGTAGACTGGGTACAGATCAACGCTCGCCGGGCATTGCGCATGGCTGGTAACCAAATGGACTTCCGCGACTTGCGCACCCGAGACTATCCCTCCGCCACCTACGAGCTGGGCGATGCGCCGCCCAATTTGCGGATATGGGACATTACGGACCCGCTGCGCCCTGTGCAGCAGGAGGCCAACCGCAACGGCAACACCCTCATCTTCAGCGTCGAAGCGCCTACCGAGGCAGACTTTCGGGAGTTCGTTGCTTTCAACCCGGATGCTCCGCTGCTGCAGCCGGAGGCCATTGGCGCTATTCCCAACCAAAACCTCCACGCTCTGCAGGCTGTAGACATGCTCATTGTGTACCCTCCGGAGCTGGAGCAGCAAGCGGAGCGCCTGGCAGAGCACCGCGCTGCCCACAACGGCATTACAGTAGAAGCAGTAGAGATCGGCCTGATTTACAACGAATTTGCTTCCGGCCGGCAAGAGCCTACGGCGGTGCGGGACTTCTCCCGCATGCTGTACGACCGCCACGACGGCTTCAATTACCTGTTGCTCTTTGGAGACGGCTCCTTCGACAACCGGGACCTGTACGGACTGGGAGGTAACATGATTCCGACCTTTCAGGAAGAGCACTTCCGGCTCAATCCAGTGCGGACCTATCCCAGTGATGATTACTACGGCATTCTGTACGGTTTCGCTTCCGACCCCTTGCGCGGGGAGCTCAATATTTCCCTGGGCCGGCTGCCGGTCAAAAGCCCGGAGGAAGCAGCGGAGGTCGTGGATAAAATCATCCACTACGACACCGCGCCCGCTACCCTGAGGGACTGGCGCAACCGGCTGGTCTTCGTCGGAGATGATAACGATGGCGCCGGCGATATCGACCACTACAAGGATGCCAATGGCATTGCCGTGGATGTGGAGGAGGCCAATCCAGCTTTTAACCTGAGCAAGATTTACCTAGATGCCTACCCGCAGGAATCTACACCGGGCGGCGAGCGCATTCCACAAGCCACCGAACAGCTCAACCAGTCTATTTTTAAAGGTGCACTAGCCATTACTTATCTGGGGCACGGCGGCCCCAAAGGTTGGGCGCAAGAAAGAGTCTTGAACATCTCCAACATTTTCTCCTGGGAAAACTTGGATAACCTGCCCGTTTTCATCACTGCTACCTGCACATTCGCCGGCTACGATGACCCTACCTTCGTCACCGCCGGCGAAGAGGTGCTGCTCAATCCGAGAGGGGGCGCTATCGGCCTGATGACTACTGTACGGGCAGTATACGCCAGTGCTAATGAAGAGCTCACCCGCAAAGCCGTAGAGCTGCTTTTCAGCAAAGATGATCAGGGAAGGCCCCGCACACTGGGGGATGCTTTTCGAGCCGGCAAGAATGCCCTGACCAGCAATTTCGATATTGACAACTCCCGGAAATTCGCCCTCCTGGCGGACCCCGCCACTCCGCTGGCCATGCCCATCTACAACGTGAGCACCACCGCCATCAATGAGGCGCCAGCTTCCACCGGCTCGCCGGATACCCTGCGCGCCCTGCAGGAAGTGACCATCAGCGGGGAAGTCACGGATCAATCGGGGCAACGGATCGAAGACTTCAACGGCATCATTTACCCCACCATCTTCGACAAGCGGCAGCAGGTCAGCACGCTGGGGCAAGGCGCCAACGACACCTACCGCTACGAAATCCAGAACAACATCATTTTTAAGGGCAGAGCCTCGGTCAGCAACGGGCGCTTCGAGTTCTCCTTCGTGGTGCCGAAGGACATCAACTACGAACTCGGTTATGGAAAAATCAGCTACTACGCTGCCGATGAAGCCCAAATGGTCGATGCCGCCGACAGCTACAATGAAATCCTCATCGGGGGTACCGATCCCAACGCCATTTCCGACAGTCAGGGGCCGCAGGTTGAGGTCTACATGAATACCGAAGATTTTGTGTTTGGCAGTGTGGTAGACGCTACCCCTACCCTGCTGGTGCAATTGAGCGACGACAATGGCATCAACGTAGTGGGCAATAGCATCGGGCACGACCTGGAAGGCATCCTCAACGACGACACGCAAAACACCTATCTGCTGAATGACTTTTACGAATCTGCTCTCGACGACTACACGGCCGGGGAGGTACGCTACCCACTGGAAGAGCTGCCGGAGGGCCGCCATCGTTTCCGGGTTAAAGCCTGGGATGTAGCCAACAATTCATCCGAAGGTTATACAGAGTTTGTGGTAGCCTCCACTGAGGAAGTAGCCCTGCAGCAGGTACTGAATTACCCCAACCCCTTCACCGACCGCACTTGCTTCCAATTTGACCACAACCTGGCGAACCAGCAAATCGAAGTGATGGTGCAAATTTACACGGTTTCCGGGCGCCTTGTCAAAACGTTGCGCGCTCAGATGTTTTCCGATGGCGCGCTACGGCAGGACGACTGCATAGAGTGGGACGGCCGGGATGACTTCGGCGATCAGCTGGCGCGGGGGGTTTACCTCTACAAAGTCAAAGTAAGGGCTGCCAATACTAGCGGTACAGCACGCAGCGGGGAGAGCGATTTTGAGAAACTCGTGATTTTGAAATAGAGCGCTTGTTAATTTTCTACCTTCGCAAAATAGAACGGGAAAGCCCGCGTTTTTGACGTGTTGCTTTCCCGTTGTAATGTTCCCCCCTCCCCGGCTGAAAATTGTAAAACCGAGCATCTTCAAAATAAGAACTGCATTTTTGCGTAAGGGAAATAGCGATAGGGTTGGCAAGGTGTTTGATATTTCTCTACCGCTCGGCGATGAAGAGCAAAACAGGCCGGTAAAGTTTCAGCATAGCCGGCTGCTTTTGCAGCTTCGCCACTGCCTGCTAATCCGGCAATGAGTGTTATATTTGCAAAATCATTTTGGAAAAACCATGAGCGTCTCATGAAAAACTTACTACTACAGAAAACGCTGCTTCTCGCAGCCGCCCTGCTTGCCTTCTCGACTCAGGCAGAAGCCCAGTGCTACGAAGATAATGGCGAGTATTTCAACTTGGACGGCACGCCCTGTACCAATACCGTTGTATCTGCCGTGCCTTTTCTGCGCATCGTTGCCGATGCTCGCTCCGGCGCAATGGGCGATGCCGGCATCGCTATATCTGCGGATCCCAACGCCATGCACTTCAACGCCTCCAAGCTGGTCTTTGCCGAGGAGGAGTTTGCTATGTCCGCTACTTACACGCCCTGGCTGCGTTCGCTGGGGCTGAACGATGTGTACCTGGCGTACCTGACTGGTTTCCGCAAGTTGGACGAGCTGCAGACACTAGGGTTCGGTCTGCGGTATTTCTCGCTGGGCAGCATCCAATTTACGGACCGGCAGGGGCAGCAACTGGCCGAAGGGCAACCCAACGAGTTCGAAGTCTCCTTGGCTTACGCACGTAAGCTGTCGGATAAGTTTTCCGCTTCCCTTACGGGTAAATTCATTTATTCCAACTTGGCTTCCGGCCAGCAAGTGGACGGAGGCGAAACCATCGAGCCTGGCATGGCGGGTGCAGCCGACATTGCTATGACTTACAAAACTGATGTGGATTCCCGCCGTGGAGACGCAGAATTGGTAGTAGGATTGGCACTGACCAATATCGGCTCCCGCATCACTTACACCAACTCACTGGTCCGGGACTTCATCCCTGCCAACATCGGCCTGGGAGCAGCTTATACCATGGATTTGGATGAGTACAACTCCTTGACCTTCACTACGGACATCAATAAGCTGATGGTGCCGACTCCCTGCCAGGACAACACCTGCGAGGACCAAAACAACAATACCATCTTCGATTACCGCGAGCAATCTTCTGTTAGCGGCATCCTCTCTTCCTTTAACGATGCGCCGGAAGGCTTCTCCGAAGAGCTGATGGAACTGATGTACTCCTTCGGTGCAGAGTACTGGTACGATGAGCAATTTGCCGTTCGGGCCGGCTACTACACAGAGCACGTGCGCAAGGGCGGCCGCAAATTTTTCACCGTTGGCTTGGGCTTGAAGTACAACGTCTTTGGGCTGAACTTCTCCTACTTGGTGCCAACCACCAATGTCCGCAACCCGCTAGACAATACCCTGCGGTTCTCCCTGATTTTCGACTTCGGCAATATGGATGAGCTGAACTGAGTAAGGCCTCGGGCTAGTTCTACTAAAAAAGGCGTTGCTTCCCGGATCATTCCGGGGCAACGCCTTTTTTGTTTAGTGAGCTGCGGGCCTGTAAGCCGGATTCTGTACGGCACCGCCGAAGCGGTGCCGTTCCTATCATTTATCTAGCCCTGCTGTTGCCAGCAGGGTCTATCTGCCTACCCCTCCCGACACTTCCGGGGAAGTACTGAGCGAGCAACCCAGCGCTCTCAGCCAACCTACCCGCGGGGCAAGCCGGCTGGAGCCATCGAGATGTACGTGGCATTTCAACCCACGAGGTTTACCCCTTCAGACTGTTGCCAGCCCGAAGCGTGCGCTCTTACCGCACGTTTTCACCCTTATCCCGACAATTGTCGGGACGGTCTAGCTTTCTGTGGCACTTTCTGTCCCCGAAGCGCAAGCGCTCCGGAGCCCACCCGTTAGGTGGCGTGGTGCTCTACGTTGTCCGGACTTTCCTCATACAGGAAGCGGTGCTTCCTGTCCGCGATAGGACAGCCCGCAGCAAGCGGTCAATGTACGCTTTTTTCTGATTACCAGTCAACAGCCCCCCTCCAATCCAAACAAAAAACTAATTTTACAAAAACTTCTGCTGTGCGACCCATATGGCTACTCTTGATTTGGCTGTTGGCTTTGGCTCTTGCCTGGCCTGTCGGCAATTTTCCGCTGGACGATGCCTGGGCTTACGCTAAGGTAGCCAAACAGCTGCACGAAACAGGCATTTACCAAGTTGGGGACTGGCCTGCTATGACACTGCTCACTCAGGTCTTATGGGGTACTTTATTTACGAAAATATTCGGTTTTTCGTTCCTGGTGCTGCGGCTGTCTACGCTTGTGCTGGCGGTGCTGGGAGTACTGGCGATGCACAGCGCACTCAAAAGCCTTGGGCGGCCTGCCTGGTACCGTTCGTTAGCACTGGCTTTACTGCTTTTCAACCCAATTTTCTTTGAGCTTTCCGCCACTTTCATGACCGATATTCCTTTTTTGAGCCTGGCGCTGCTTAGCATCTGGGGTTATTTTCAGTTCATGCGGCGGGGCCGCTGGCCGTGGTGGCTGCTGGCTAATTTGCTGGCGTTGGCGGCGGTGCTCACCCGGCAGTTGGGGTTGTTGCTGCCGCTGAGCTTTGGCTTAGCGATGCTGCTGCAGCGGCTCAATCTCCGCCAATTGGCGCTGGCAGTGGGCGGCTTCCTGATGGTCTACGGCGGGCTGCAGGGCTATGTGGTTTGGATGGAAAGCCGCGGCGGCCTGCCAGCATCCTTCGGCCGAGCGGACGGGCTGCTGCAGGCGCTGAACTGGGATTATCTGAAATGGGTGCTTGCCGACTTCAGCGGCCTTTACTTTTTTACGCTGGGCGGCTTCCTGCTGCCAGCCGGGCTGCTGTTGTTGCCCCGCCGCCGCAGCCTGTGGCTGAAGGCTGCTCCCCTGCTCCTGTTTTGCCTCTGGGCGCTGTACCGAGTATGGGAAGCGCCCCCCATGGGCAACAGCATGTTTGACCTGGCACTGGGCACCATAGCTATGCCCGATGTACACCGGGGCGTGACGGATTTTCAGCAATTGCCGGGCTGGGCGGAGCTGGGCATCCGCCTGCTGTGCGCCGCCGGGATATTGCTTATCCTTCTGCTGGGCACAGAACGGCTGGGCAGCCTAAAAAACGTACTGGCCAATTGGCTGAAACAAGCCAGTGTGCGCAGCCTGCCGCCCGATACTGCTTTTCAGTTGGGCCTAGGGTTCTTTCTCCTGGGCTATGGCTTATTCGTATTGCTCAATTACTTTCACTTCGACCGCTATCTGCTGCCGGTATTGGCTATAAGCCTGCTCTTGCTGAAACCCAGCCCATCATTGCCCGCCCAGTGGCAGTGGTGGGCAGCGAGCCTGCCCCTGGCTCTGATGGCGGCCTACGCCATAGCCGGCACCCACGACTACTTCGCTTGGAACCGCGCCCGGTGGGCCGCCGCTCGGCATCTGATGCAGCAGGGGGTGGCGCCATCTGCCATAGACGGCGGAATCGAATTCAACGGTTGGCACGGGACTGGCAGCCGGATCCCCGACTATCCCTACGGCAAAAGCTGGTGGTTTGTGGCGGATGATGCCTACATGATTGGATTTGCCCCCTACCAGAACTACGAGCGCCTGCGCAGCTTCCCCTATTCCAAGTGGCTGTTGCCCCAAAAAGACAGCCTCCATGTTTTCAAACGGGCGGCTTGGGAAAGCTCGGATACCCTTTACTACAGCATGGAGCCGGAGGCAGCCCCCCTCGATACGCTTTATCCCCGCTTCCGTCCATCGCATCTTTCCTCCTACGATGACATCGCTGTGCGGGGCGAACAGTCATACCGAATGCAGGAGGAATTTGCCTTTACCCATGACTTCTACCCAGTGGAGCCCCGGGACCGTTTGTTGCTGAAGCTCTGGCTGAACCCCTGGCCGGATGAACTTCATGCAGTCGCAGCCGCGCCCGATGCCGAAGCTTTCTACGCCCAGCCCCCGCTGATTCCTACCGGACAGGAGCGGGGAGCGTGGCGGGGAGCTTACGCTGAATTCCGGCTGCCTCCCGGCTATCCCTCGGACACGCTCAGGGTTTACTTATGGAAAAGGACGGCAGAACCCGTATTGCTGGATGAATTGGAACTGATTTGGCAACGGGCACAGTAGCCTTAGCGATCATCGAGCGCCTCAATATCCGGCTGGGCGAAGGTATTGGGCAGGACGCTGTTGCGGACGAAGTTGCACCAGGGGCAGTCTGTTTCCCCGCAGCCTGTGTAGAAATCGTGCGCCTTAATGCGAGCGTAGGTGTCTTTGACCAGCTGCCGCACCATTAGCGCGTCTTCCGGCTCGAAGGTTACTTCGCGCTCCAGCATAGCACCGGAGCGGCTGGGTTCTAGGTAGGAAATAGCGGCGCTCTTGACCACGCGGGTATTGGCGGGGTGGTTTTCGTACAGCAGTTTGTAAAAAACCAACTGCCGCCAGTAGCTGCCTCCCATCGGGCGCACCTCTGAGGGCCGCTGCAGTTTCTGCGCGCTCTGGCTTCCCGTTTTGTAATCCACCACGCGCGCTCCATCCGCGCCAATCTGCTCCAGCTTATCGATGCTGCCTGTGACCGGTACGCCCTCTACTTCCACATTCCGGGGCCGGTATTCCAGCAGTACCTGCTTGTTCCAGCGGTTCAGGTGGTAGCTGCGGTATTGTTCCAGGTTGTAGCGCCCGGCTTCCAGGCGGCGGTCAAATTCAGCGCGGGCAAAGAAGCCCCGGCGGCGCTCCATTTCCCGCTCGAACAGCTCGAGCAGGGTGGCTAGTGGTGGGAAACGCTGTTCCTTATCGGTTTTCATGCGCTCGAAGTAGCGCTCCAGGGCATTGTGCATGGCGGTGCCGTAGTGAGCGGCTTCCCGCATCAGCACAGGGGCGCGGAGGACGTTTTCGTAATAAAATCCCAGGGGGCATTTAAGGTAGCGGTTCAAGGCGGAGACGCTGAGCTGAAACCCCTCCAGCATGGCTTCTACGCGTTCGTGTTCCTGCTGCGGCAATTGCGGAGGCTGCCGTTCGGCCAGGCGCAGGGCTTCAGCCTCGAGCAGGCGCTCCTCCGCTACGCTTTCCTCCTGTACTTTCAGTTCAGCGCGTTGTACCAGTTCTTCTACAAAGACTGCCCGATTGGTTGTTTTGCCTTTACGGTCCGTAGTGGCGTAGGAAATACTCAACCGCTCTTTGGCACGGGTCATGGCTACGTAGAATAAGCGGCGACGGGCTTCCAGAGGGTCTTCTTCCCCGGAGAGCGTCAGGGTATCGGGCAGGGAGAAACGGAAGGAGCTGCCGCGCGAGCGGGGCTCCCAGGGCTTGCGGGTACAATCCAGTAAGAAGACCTGCCGGAACTCCAGCCCTTTGGCGCTGTGGGCAGTCAACAGGTGCACGCCCTCCCGGGCGTAGACGGATTCGTTGACTTCAATCGGGAGCCGGTTGGCATCCATGCTGCGGAGCAAATCGAGCAATCCTCCCACCGTCAGGCGGGGGCGGCGGGCAGCTTCCTGCCGCACAAAATCCAGGAAGGAACGCAGCACTTGCAGCCGCCAGGCTTTTTCTTCTTCCTTCAGTACATAGGCCAACAGCCCACTGCGGTTGAGCAGCCGCTCCACAAAGGCCGGCGCGCTCAGGCTGGCGTAATGTGACAGCAGGTGGTGTTGAAAACGGGCGAAGGCGCGCAGCTCTGCTCGGCTGTCTAGCCCCAACTGTTCCCAATGCGCTTCTTCGCGGAGCACATCCCGCCAGCCGGGGCGGTTTTCCGCCGGCAGCTTGGCCAAGTGCATGCTCAGGCGGGCAATGTCGTCCGGCGCAATGCCAAAGTAGGGAAAATGCAGGATTTGAAACAGCAAGTGCTCCCCACTGTAGGGGCGGCGGAATTCAGCAGCAAAGTACTCCAGCATTTGCCGGAGGTTCTGCAGCAGGGGCAGGCGCAGGATGTTGACCCGGCGGCGGGTCTGATACGGAATGCCGCGCTTTTCCAATAGCTCCATCACCCCTTCCACTTGCCGGTGCTTGGCGTAGATGACCGCCGTTTCCTCCAAAGGGAAGCCGGCTTCGCGCAGGCGCTGCAGTTCCTCTACCAGCCAGACTTCTTCCTGCAGCGGTTGGGGAAAGGAACGGATGAGCGGCGGCGGATGAGCGCCGGAGGCCAGCCTTTCCTGGGCCAGCAGTATCTTTTCGATCTCAATATCTTGCAAGCTATTAACGATGCGGATCTGGTTGTGCTGTATGAGCTCGAGCGAGGCATCGAGGATAGGCTGGGTGGAACGATAGTTTTGCTGCAACAGCACCAGGCTCAGGCCGTGCTGGTAGTCCCGATAAAAGTCGGCCAGGTTTTTCAGCCGCGCTCCCTGGAATTCATAGATCGACTGATCGTCATCCCCCACGATGAAGAGGTTGGGCAAATCCCAGTAGGCTACGAGTTGCCGGATGATGGCGTTTTGAGCGCCGTTGGTATCCTGGTACTCGTCGATCAGCAAGTAGAGGTAGCGTTCTTGGTAGGTGCGCAGCAAAAACTCATGCTGCTCGAAGGCTTGCAGCACCCAGAGGATCATGTCGTCGTAATCGTAGCGGCCAGCCTGCTGCATGGCACCCTGGTAAGCAGGGAATAAGTCTACTGCTGCCCGCAGGCGTTCCATTTTGTCCCGCTCAGCGTCTATTTTGCTCTGCTTCAGGTCTCCTTTGTTGAAGGCCCCGCGCTTGACTTTATACATAAATTCCTCCCGCTGCGGCAGGCTTTGCAGATAGGCATCGATGGCTTGATGGACGCGCGCTGCGGTCCAGCGTTCGGCTTTCATCTGCTGAAACAGGGCCTGCAAGTGTGATTCGTAAAAGTAAGCGTCGTTCTGCCCGCGCCGCAGCGGGTGTTCTGGGGGCAATCCATCGAGTACGGAGCGGATCAGCTCTACCCGCTCCAAGTCGCTGACCGGCTCCAGGTCTTGCCGGCCGAAAAGCTCCAGGTTGTCCTGAATGATGGCATTGCAGAAAGAGTGGAAGGTGTAGATGGGCAAGCGGTGGGCTTCTGGCCCTATGAATTCAAGCAATCGTTGCCGCATGGCGCTGACCCCGGCCTCCGTAAAGGTAAGGCAGAGGATATTGTGCGCCTGCGCGTCGGTTTCCAACAGTATCCGCCCCACCCGCGAGGACAGGATGTGGGTTTTGCCCGTTCCGGGCCCGGCAATGACAAGCACGGGGCCCTCGATTTGGTCTACAGCCTGCCGTTGCTGCTCATTGAGCTGTTGCAGGGCCTGCAGGAAGGCTTCATTGTATGCGCTGAGGCCAGGTTTACCGTTTTGAGGCATGAGCAGCGGATTTCTGATGAGAACGGTAATATAGGGAATTCCAGAGACCGATGCAGCCTTTGGCCAAAATACGAAGCGGCAGCGAACTTACTCCGCTGCCGCCTCGCCTTTCACCGATCAACAGGATGGGGGATTACTTCTTGCTCCAGTCCTGAATAGACTGCTTGTTCATTTTAACGTAAGCTTCGTTGCCGGCTGCTTCAGCCAGCTCCATAGACTGCTTAGCAGCTTTAATGGCTTTGTCCTTCTTGCCCAGATCAGCCAGGATCAACGCCTTGCGGCGGACTTGCCAGAAGCGTGGGTTTTCCACATCCGTCGCTTTTTCAATCCACTCCAGCGCCTGCTCCAAGTCTTTGCCCATCTCGTGGTAGTAGGATGCAGCAGCGTAGTAGTCATCAGAAGAAGGGCCGCCCATGACTTCATCGATAGAAGCCTGTACCTGCTTTTCGGTATGCACTTCCAGCGGCAGTTTGACCATGGTATTGTCCCAGGCCAGCACGATATCCGCCCCTTCCATAGTAGTGTTTTCTATGGTAAAGCGCATACGCTCTACTTCGTTCTCCAAGAATCTGGGTTTGGTCATTACTTCGGCTGCCGGCTCTTTGTCCAGGTAGCTGTTCCAGCTTCCGCTTTCGTAAGGGTAGAAGGAGAATTTCCAGGGCTTGTCCTCGAAGGGCGTAGCTAGTACAGCGTATGCTCCAGCTTCCATTTCTACCCCACCGAGTACTACATCGCGGTCGAAGGAAAACTGCGTAGCTGCGTTCGCGCCCAGGCGCCAAGGCTTTCCAAATGGGACCAAGCCATTTTCGGCAAAAATGGTCCTGCCTTTTATGCCGGGGCTGGAGTAAGAAATCTCCACCTCTGTCAGGCCAACCATTTGCTCTACCTCAGCTGCTGGGCTGGGTGCCGGGGTTTCGATCTGAGCAGCAAGCGGTGTGTACGCTGCAGCCAGCAGCAGCAAAGCAGATAGGGAACATAGTAGTTTTTTCATCTTAAAATTTGGTTTTAATTCTAGAATTGACAACTTTCAGGTGCAAAAGTAAGTATTTCAAACTTACAGCCTACGGCTGAAGCGCCATTGCCTTTAGTTATCTGGATAACAAGCGCCTCCTGCCATGGTTGCACCACAGCCGGGCTCAAAATAGACGAAATCCTAAATCGCTGAAAGATGAGATCTCACGAACAGCTCAAGCTGCAGCTTATAGAAGCAGCATTGGAAACGGAGGAAGAGCAAGTACTGCGCGCTGCCCTGAAGGTGCTACAGCTGGGAAAGGCAGGCCGGGCTGAGTCTTTGGAAGCCGCCGGCCAGCAATCGTTGCCCGATTTTCTGGAGCAGGGCGGTTCCCCTGTGCAGGGCGGAGGGCAGGAACTGCAGGGAGATATTGATGAAGTATTCAACCCCTGAAATGCAAATCCCGGATGCTGCACTTGGCAACACCCGGGATTTCCGATACTGCATAAACCGGCTTAAGCCCGGCGCTCTCTCTGCGCTTCAGCATACATCTTCTGCAGCTTCTTGCGCGCGAAGAAAATGCGGCTCTTGATGGTACCGAGGGGCGAACCCAATTGCTCAGCAATTTCGTCGTACTTGTAGCCTTGGTAAGCCATCATAAAAGGCCGGCAGAAATCTTCTGGCAGGGAATCTACCATCTTCATCAATTCCTTGTACGCAACATTGTTTTCCCCATCGTTTTCGACGGTTTTGTCGCCAGAATTGAGGTAGTAGTTATTTGGTGTCTGATCAATGATCATGTTGCGGCGCACTTTCTTGCGGTAGTTGTTGATGAAAATGTTCCGCATGATGGTCACTGCCCAGGCTTTGAAATTGGTGCCTTGCTTGTACTTGTCAGCATTGGTGATAATACGGACAGCAGTATCTTGGTACAAGTCTTCAGCATCTACGGTATTGCCCGTCAGTTTTAGCGAGAACGCCCGCAGTGAACTGCTGATGCCGTCGAGTTGTTGTTGAATTTGATCTTGAACTGCGTATGTCATAGTAGGTGATTGTAGTTTGATGATCCTTGTGTAATTATTATTTACAAATCTACAGTTTGAACATCAATTTTGCAAAAAAAATTTCCCAAATCCCGTTTTAGTTGCAGCCGATGTAGGCGTTTTGACAGTTCAGTGGCATTTTGAGCGACATTCGTTAAAATCTTTAACACCTTTAAACCAAGGAGGTGCTCAGTTGTACTTTAAATGTACTTTCACGATCGAATCCTTCCATGCGGTCGATTCTAGCAGGAAAAGCATAGGTACGCTATGAGCTTAGTAAAAACTGAAGACCAGACCATCCACCTCCACCGAAACATCCGTTTTCTGCGCAAGCAGCTAAAGCTGAGCCAAGAAGAATTGGGCAACCGCATTGGGCTCAATCGGGGCAATATAGCCAGCTACGAAAATGGATCGGCTGAGCCGAAAATATGCAACCTCCTTAAGCTTTCCAATCTCTTCGGCGTTTCCATTCTCGATTTGACCAAGAAAGACCTCAGCGATGAGGCACAGCGCAAAAAAGCCAATCGGGACTACGATGGCATCTCTTCCGACGAAACAGAGCTTATGGAACAGTTCCTGCGCCGAGCAGAAGAACTGCAAAAGGTCATCCAAAGCATCCATACTTGCTTCGACTACAAATCTCAATCCGTAGACCCCGAGACGAAGGAAACGAAAGCCTACCAAATTGCCTGCATGAAATTCGAAGAACTCTTTGATGCCTCCGAAGAGCTGATCAACAACCACCATGCGCTCATCGATTTCGTGCGCTGCCGGCTGAAAAAATAACCAGCTTCTACACATTCAGCTATTTTAAGTACTCTTACTGCCAACAGAAAACACCTAACTTTTTGCACAAGCCCGGAGTGTACACGGAACTGTGCTTACTGAAATGCTTCTATAACTCGTCTACTGATAGTCAAGCCCTGCGCCCTCCACCTGCCTGCGCAAGCATTTTTGAGTATCCTCAGAAATATAGCTTTTTGAAGAGGCCTGACAGATATCGCTGGCACCATATCAATATTTTTCTTATTTTTGGATTGTTGAAGTAACATTAAACCCAAACAGAACGTACAAATATGCACAATCAAAACTGTTCCCAAGGGGAAAGGCTGTGGCCTTTCGGCAACCAAAAACCGTACGATCCCATGAAATTAACAACCATCCTGGCAGCCCTGCTGCTGCCGCTATTGCTTTGGGCATCTTCGCCCGCTAACACTCCCTTCCAATTCTTAGACGGTGACATCAGCGAGGTGCAGCAAAAAGCTGCCGAAGAAGGCAAGCTGTACTTCCTGCATTTTACGGCAGACTATGTGATGACCTGCGACTGGATGAAAAAGGTGACTTTTTCTGATGAGAAATTGCTCCGTTACCTAGAGGGGGCTTACTTGGCCGTACAGGTTGACATCAACCGCTCGCCCGGTATGCAGCTGCAGCATCAGTACGAAGTGACGCAGTTGCCCACCACGCTTGTATTCAGCACCCGTGGGCAATTGCTAGGCCGGCATGCGGGCACTATCCCGCCGGGCCGTATGATGGCGCTGCTTCAGTCCTACGATGCGCCTGCCAACCGGGTAAAACCAGGGGCGCCCCAGCCGCAAAGGGAGGAAGTTACTTTGCTGCCTTGCCCCAGGCCGATACTCGAGTTGTCTAAGCCGCGCCTTGTTCCCGATAACGAGCGGCAAGCTGCTCCACAAACAGCGCCGGCGCCAGCGCAAACGGTGGCAGAACCTAGCGATGCCTACCTGACCGTACAGGTGGGCGTATTTGGCTCCCGGTCTAATGCCCTGGCCGCTAAGCAGAAAATCGAAGGCCTGAGCACCCATCCGGTGCGCCTTGTAAAAGGCAGAGCTGGGGGCTCCGAAATCTACCGTTTGTATACGGGCATTTTCTACGAGCGCAGCCCCGCTGCCATCTATCGGCAACGCCTCAATGCACAGGGTGTAGAAGGCTTTTTGAAAACGGTAGAGCCATAGCCGCTTCTCCGGGCAAAAAACAACAGGAAGCTTTGACTGTGGGCATAAAGCCCTTGGTCAAAGCTTTTTTATTTATATTCCCCGCCTCAGCAAACAGAAAACATATGCCATCCCTTCTGATCCGCAACATCGCACAACTCGTACAGGCCGACCGTAAAGATACGCCTGCTGCTCTGCGCAGTATGCAGGACCTGCCTGTTTTGGAAAATGCCTTCCTCCTGGCAGAGGAGGGCAAAATTGTAGATTACGGCCCCATGCCGGATTGTCCGGAACGGGCGGAGCAGATAGTGGAAGCCGACGGGAAGACGCTGTTGCCCGTGTGGTGCGATTCTCATACCCACATCGTCTTCGCCCAGAGCCGGGAGCAAGAGTTTGTAGACCGGATCCGCGGGCTGAGCTACGAGGAAATTGCCCGGCGCGGGGGCGGCATACTGAATTCTGCCCGAAAACTGCGCGATACGCCGGCAGAAGCGCTGCTGGCTTCCGCCCTCGCCCGGGTGGAGGAAGTCATCAGCTATGGTACAGGCGCCCTGGAAATCAAGAGCGGCTATGGCCTGAGCCTGGAAAGCGAGCTGAAGATGCTGCGGGTCATACAGCAGCTCAAAGAGCGGGTCAAGATCCCGGTCAAAGCCACTTTCCTGGGTGCCCATGCTTTGCCCCCCGAGTACAAAAGCAATCGGCAAGGCTACGTAGATCTCGTGGTAGAACGGATGTTGCCCAAGGTAGCCGAAGAAGGGCTGGCGGACTACATCGACGTTTTCTGCGAGAAAGGCTTCTTCAGTCTGGACGAAACCATCCGCATCATCGAAGCAGGCGCTGCTTACGGCCTTAAAGCCAAGGTACACACCAATCAGTTCAACAGCCTTGGCGCCATACAGGCATGCGTGGAGCGCCGGGCGCTTAGCGTTGACCATCTAGAAGTGGTCAGCGATGAGGATGTCAAGCATCTGCAGGCGGGCGATACCCTGCCGACCCTGCTGCCCTCCGCCCCTTTCTTCATCGGCGGGCACTACCAGCCAGCCCGTAAACTGCTCGATGCCGGGATACCCGTTGCGCTGGCCACCGACTACAACCCTGGCACCTCCCCTTCCGGCAGAATGCCGTTCGTGCTTTCCCTGGCCTGCATCAAATGTGGCATGCTGCCAGAGGAAGCCATCAATGCCGCTACCATCATGGGGGCCCGAGCTATGGAACTGGAAAACACCCATGGGAGCATTGCGCCCGGCAAAACTGCCAGTTTCATATTGACCTCGCCCCTACCCTCTTTGGCCTATCTGCCCTACGCCTTCGGAACCGATTTGGTAGAGCAGGTGTACATCAGAGGCGAGCGAGTCGTGGACAAACATTCCTGAAAAGGCGCACGTTATAGCGGCGAGTACAAAATTTACCACACTACTATGACTACGAATCCATCAAAACTCGCCAAACTACTGCCCCTAATACTGCTTAGTGTCGCTGCTTTTGGCCTGAACAACCTCTTTCAAATCCCGGAATGGTACGATGAACTACAAGCCAAAGCCTGGACACTCAACTTCCAGCAAGTAGATGTAGCCGAAGTGACGCTGTATGCCTTGACGAGCGTCGCCTTCTGGCTGATATGGAAAGACCGCTCTCTCAGCGAAATCACCTGGACCGCCTTCGCCTATTTCTTTGTCATTTTGTTCGCCTCCGTCTGGTCACTGCTCTTCTTTGGCATGCAATCGCCATTAGCTGCTTTCATCGACATGATTGCCGTGACGGGCGCTATTGTAGTAGCCATGCTGCAGTTCTTCAAATACGACCGTACCGCAGGCTATATCATGCTGCCCTGCCTAGTTGGGGCGCTGTTCTTTGCCGTGAACAATTTCCACCTCTATCAAGTCTATTTGGAAGTCACCAGTGCCTAAACACCGGCTGAATTCCACTGCCGGCCAGAACCAAGTCCATACTGGGGTGTTTATATTTCAATACGTACTGAAACAAATGAAACGCCTATGAAAAGTGTGATCACTTGCGATATGGAGGGCCGGATCGAGACCTTCAATAAAGGGGCAGAGAAAATGTTCGGTTACCGTGCCGATGAAGTTATCGGCAAGGAGCGCGTCTCTGTCTTTTCGCCTGGGGAGATCGTTTTGCAGAATGTCCCCAAGTGGCTGGAGGAAGCCAGTCAGCAGGGCAAGCACGTTTCCAAGACCAAATTCGTGCGCAAAGATGGAACGCCATTCAACGCCAAAATCCGAATTACCCCCACCTACGCCAATGGCAAAGAAAACGGCCAGACTGGCTACTGCGGCGTCACGGAGGTTATCGAGGAGGAAGTAAACCCACCAATCCACTGGACGACCAAGATGATCAAGGGTTTGGCCATCACCCGCCTGCCTTTTATTTCAGCAGTTGTAATGCCTGCTTTTATTGGTGGGGCCTACGCTTACCACTATTTGCTGAGCGAGCCGCAGAGCAGTTTCAGCTGGCCGCTCTTCCTGCTGACTGTGCTGGGCGTGACGCTGCTCCACTTGGGCAGCAACGTCATGAATGATTACTTCGACGTAAAGGACGGCACCGATGGCCTGAACAACGACTACTTCCTGCAGTTTTCCGGCGGCAGCCGCGCTATTGAGCTGGGCTTGATCACGCTCGAGAGCACCAAGCGTTTAGGGCTGGCGCTCATGGGAGCCGCCACGCTGATCGGTATTTACCTTACGGTAAAAACTGGCTTACCAACGCTGGTCATCGGGCTGCTGGGCATGGCTATCGGCTATCTCTATACGGCACCGCCCATACGCCTTGTAGCCCGCCGCGGCCTCGGCGAACTGGGCATCTCTCTGGCCTTTGGCCCCTTGGTTACCGTCGGGGTGGTTTACGTGATGACTCAACAGATCACCCCTATGTCATTCCTAATCGGCCTGCCGGTAGGGCTGCTGACCGCCAACATCCTGCTGATTAATGAATTCCCCGATGCGGCTTCTGATGCCCAAACTGGCAAAAACCATCTGGTCGTCACCTTTGGCAAAGAGAAGAGCACTTACATCTACCTGGGCATACTGCTGTCGGCATTCATCGCCAATATGGCGATCGTACTTTTGCTGCCCGGCATCAACCCCTGGCTGATTGGAGTGAGCATCGCCTCCTTGGCAGCGGGCATCTTCATTTTCCGCCACATTCGGGAACACTACCAAGACCGGGAGTTGGTCACCTCCAATAAAAATACCATCGCACTGAGCGCCTTGACCGGACTGTTGACGACTGTCGCGCTCATACTTTCCTAGAGATGTTTGGGAGCAATCTCTTTACCTCCAAACATATTCTATCTAACGGTTTCAAGCCCTGCGAAAATACCGGTGCGCCGGCCCTTCGCGGGGCTTGTCATTTCCCTTGTCCGCTCGCCGCAGCAGGGGCACCTCGCCCCGCCGGCTTTCTACCCGCCGGTTTATAGCCCGCCTCAGCTTAACAGGGCACACCTACAGCGAATTTTCGCAAAAACTGTCTTCCAAAGCTTTACTTTAAGCGCAAAAACCCATAAATTGTAGCGAAAATTCGCTAACAATTCCAAAACCACCTTAATAGCCATGCAAGATACACTCACCAAAGAAAAGGTAGAAGTACTCAAAGGCGGAGAATTTCTGATCAAAGATACCGCCGGGCCAGAAAGTACTTTCATCCCCGAAGAATTCAACGAAGAGCAGCGGATGATCCGCGATACGGTCAAGGATTTCCTGCACAACGAGGTGCTGTCTAAGATTGACCGCATCGAAGCTCGGGAGAAAGGGTTGGCACCGCAGCTGCTGGAAAAAATGGCTGAGCTCGGCCTATTGGGGTCCCACATGCCGGAGCAATACGGCGGCATGGAGCTGGACACCAATACCAACACCTTGATCTGCGATGTATTCGGGCCGGCAACTTCCTTTACGGTTTCCTACGCCGCCCACACCGGCATCGGCATGTTGCCCATCCTTTACTTCGGCAATGACGCCCAGAAAGAAAAGTACCTGCCCCGCATGATCAGCGGAGAGCTGAAAGCAGCCTACTGCTTGACCGAGCCTGGCTCCGGCTCGGATGCGCTGGCTGCTAAGACCCGCGCGGAGCTGAACGAAGCCGGCACCCACTACACCATCAATGGGCAGAAGATGTGGATTTCCAACGCTGGCTTCGCTGATGTCTTCATCGTGTTCGCTCAGATCGATGGCGATCAGTTCACCGGCTTTATCGTTGAGCGGGACACGCCCGGCATCAGCCTGGGAGCGGAGGAAGACAAGCTGGGTATCAAGGGATCCTCCACCCGGCAAGTTTTCTTCGAAAATGTAGAAGTACCGGTAGAGAATGTACTCGGAGAAATCGGCAAAGGGCACCTCATTGCCTTCAACGCGCTGAACATCGGCCGTTTCAAGCTCTGTGCCCTCTGCGTGGGCGGCGCTAAGCTGAGCACAACTACAGCCATTCAGTACGCCAACGATCGCATTCAGTTCAAGCAGCCCATTTCCAATTTCGGCGCTATCAAGCACAAACTGGCGGAAGAAGCTATTCAAATATTCGCCGTAGAAAGCGCCATGTACCGTACTTCGCAACTGCTGCAAGAAAAGAGCAAAGCATTGCAAGCCGAAGGTATAAGCTACGGCGAGGCCAAGCGTCAGGCAGCAGAGGAATACGCCATCGAATGCGCCCTGCTGAAGGTTGCCGGCTCTGAGGTACTCGATTTCGTGGTAGACGAAACCTTGCAAGTGCACGGCGGCATGGGCTACTCGGAAGAAGGCACCGCTGCCCGGGCTTATCGCGATTCCCGCATCAACCGCATCTACGAAGGCACCAACGAAATCAACCGCCTGCTGTCCATCGACATGCTCTTCCGCCGTGCCATGAAAGGCTCGCTCGACATCGTCGGCCCAGCTTGGGAAGTGCAGAAGGAACTGGCCTCTATGCCCTCCTTCGAGCAGCCCGAAGGTGCCTACGCCGAAGAGAAGAAAGCCGTCAAAGAGTTTAAGAAAGCGGTGCTTATGACCGCCGGCGCTGCAGCCAAAATGCAAATGGATGGCGAGCTGAACCTGAAAGAGGAGCAGGAAATCGTGATGAACGTTTCCGATATGCTGTTGGACACTTTCATCGCTGAATCTCTGCTGCTGCGGGTAGAAAAGCTGTCGCAAATGTCGGATAAACCGCACGCTCAGGAGGTCTACGACCACATCCTGAAAACTTACCTGACGGATGTTACTGCCCGTATGCACAAAAACGGCACCGATGCGCTGGTTTCCTTTGCCGAAGGCGACCTGCTGCGAACGCTGCTGATGGGGCTCAAGCGTTTCACCAAGTACACGCCAACCAATGTGAAAAAAGCCCGCCGGATGATTGCTGACCAACTCATAGCGGCGAACGAATACTGCTTC
>CAYNIT010000029.1:0-27725 GCA_964397205.1 uncultured Phaeodactylibacter sp.
CACAAAATAACTTCGCCTACTCTAGGTAACTTGTTATTGCGCGACCCCTAAGGCGCTCTGGAAGCGCTGGTTGCCCGAAATTACGCTGATTGTGAACCTGGGGCTGCTGGCGACGCTGGACTGGCTCTCGCTCTTCTTCGGCCTGCAGTTGGCCATTATCGGCGGGCTCGTTTTCTTTTTCTACTCCCGGAAGCGAGTTGTTCGGCAAGAGACTGGCTTGCACTTGCCGCTGGCGGAAAGCAAACCGGGCTTTCAGTTGCGCAGCGGAGAGCGTATCCTCATGCCGGTAGCCAACCCGGAGACCCAGCAGAGCATCTTTGAGCTTTGCAATGCGCTGCTCTCCGAGAAAGGCGGGGAAGTGGTTGCGCTGCATATCGTAAATACGCCGGAACAAGTGGATTTTCGAACGGCGCTCGCCAATTCGGAACGCTCTTTGGAATTGCTGGAGCGGATGGAGTACTGGAAAACGGACGAACGGGTGAAAATACGCCCGGTGGTGCGGGCTTCCCACAAACTCGGCTTAGGAATCGTGCACGCCGCCGAGGAAGAGCGCTGTGACCTCATCGTTATGGGATATACCGGCAAGCGGTCCTCCACTGCCTCCGCCAATCTTATGGAGTTGGTGCTGAACCGCTCTTCCGTCAACTGTATCCTGCTTAAACTGAAGCAGCGGGAGGAGGAGTTCAAGCCCCGGCGCATCGCCGTCTCCCTAGGCGGCAGGCTCAACTTGAACCTCATGGTACGCCTGGCCGGGGCGGTAGCCGCGCACTTCAAAGGGGATATCACTTTTCTCAATGTGTTGCCCACCGACTACAGCCCGGCACAGCAGGCGGAGTCGGGCAAGATATTCATTGAAGCCATTCAACGGCATTCCGCCCGCGCGTTGTACAGCATCCGGGTGCTGGCTTCCGACAAGCCAATCGATACGCTGGTGGAAAAATCAGCAGAGTTTGACCTGCTCATAGTGGGTACGACCAAGGTAGGGCTGCTGCAGCAAATGGTAGTAGGCAACTTTGCGACTCAGATAACCGAGCGGGCGCACTGCAGCGTGGCTGTGGTGCGGGTGTTGCCGATCGGCCGGAAGCTAGTGAAAGGGGGGCTGAGAGGGTGAATCGGGTATGCCCGTTTGCCCGAAACGGTATAGAATATACAAGGGCGAGCATAGCGATTGTAGACGGTCAATTTTGGCTAGCTTGGCAAAAGTGGGCATAGCAAAAACAAAATTTGGGTCAATGCCATCTATATAGTAGGGCGGTTGTCAAAAATCAGGCAAAAATCTTACATTTGTCAACCCTCCAAAAGCCAAGATATTCGGGAGACATGCACCTGAATACGATTAAAAAACAAATAAAATTCAATTTGCTATGCCATTCGATCTCGATATGATCAAGGCGGTATACGATGCACTGCCGAAACGAGTGGAAGAAGCGAGAAAGGCGCTCGGCCGGCCGCTGACACTCACCGATAAAATCCTTTATACTCACCTGCATCCCGAGTCTCCCCTACAGAATTACGCCCGTGGCAAGGATTATGTGTTTTTTGCTCCCGACCGGGTAGCCATGCAAGACGCAACGGCTCAGATGGCTTTGCTGCAATTCATGATGGCTGGCCGCGATAATGTAGCCGTGCCTTCCACTGTTCACTGCGACCACCTGATTCAAGCCGAAGTAGGCGCTGAGCAGGACCTCGCCAAAGCGAATGATGTCAATAAAGAGGTATTCGATTTTCTGGCCTCTGTATCCAACAAGTACGGCATCGGCTTCTGGAAGCCCGGCGCGGGCATCATCCATCAGATTGTACTGGAAAACTACGCCTTCCCGGGCGGTATGATGATTGGTACAGACTCCCACACGCCCAACGCCGGCGGCCTGGGCATGGTTGCTATCGGCGTAGGTGGCGCCGATGCCGTGGATGTTATGGCCGGCATGCCCTGGGAACTCAAAATGCCCAAAGTAATTGGCGTGAAGCTGACAGGCGAGATGAGCGGGTGGACTTCCGCTAAGGATGTCATCCTGAAAGTCGCTGGCATATTGACGGTAAAGGGCGGTACGGGCGCTATTGTGGAATACTTCGGCCCGGGCGCACAGTCGCTGTCCTGTACGGGCAAAGGCACCATCTGCAACATGGGTGCGGAAATTGGCGCTACGACTTCCACCTTTGGTTACGACGAAGCCATGAGCCGCTACCTGCGAGCTACCGAGCGGGCCGAAGTAGCCGAATTGGCCGATCAGATCCAAGAACACCTGACCGGAGACCAAGCGTGCTACGATAACCCGGAGCAGTACTTTGATCAGGTCATCGAAATCAACCTGTCCGAGCTGGAGCCGCACATCAACGGTCCCTATACGCCGGACTTGGCCTGGCCGATTTCTAAGTTTGCCCAAGCTGTAAAGGAAAACAAGTACCCGCAAAAATTGGAGGTGGGGCTGATTGGCTCCTGCACCAATTCTTCCTACGAAGATCTCGACCGGGCTGCATCCCTGGCCCGTCAGGCAGTAGACAAGAAACTGAAGGTCAAGTCGGAATTTACCGTTACGCCTGGTTCAGAGCAAATTCGCTATACTGTAGACCGCGACGGCCAGCTTAAGGACTTCGAGAAAATGGGCGGTGTAGTATTGGCCAATGCCTGTGGCCCTTGTATCGGGCAATGGGCGCGCCATACCGATGACCCCAACCGGGCCAACTCTATCATCACCTCTTTCAACCGTAACTTCTCCAAGCGCAACGATGGCAACCCACAGACTCGCTCCTTTGTAGCATCGCCGGAGCTGGTAACTGCTATGGCTATCGCCGGCGACTTGACGTTCAACCCGCTAACAGATACCCTCACCAACGAGAATGGAGAGGAAGTCAAGCTCGATCCACCGACGGGCGTGGAATTGCCAGCCAAAGGGTTTGATGTGGGGGATGCTGGTTTCAACCCGCCCGCCGAGGACGGCAGCAATATTGAAGTGAAGGTAGCGCCGGATTCCAACCGCTTGCAGTTGCTTACGCCTTTTGAGCCGATCACGCAGGAGCAGCTTACTGGGATGCGGCTGCTGATCAAGACGAAAGGCAAATGCACGACAGACCACATCTCCATGGCAGGCCCGTGGTTGAAGTACCGCGGCCACTTGGACAATATCTCCAACAACTGCTTCATCGGCGCCATCAACTACTTCAACGATGAAATGAATAAGGTGGCGAACTACGTAGACAGTGAAGATGAAGCGGAGTTCCTGCCGGTACCTGATTCTGCCCGCAAGTACAAAGCGGCTGGCATCAGCACCGTCGTCTTCGGAGAGGATAACTACGGAGAGGGGTCTTCCCGCGAGCACGCGGCCATGGAGCCCCGCCATTTGGGGGTGAAGGCGGTGATCGTGAAGTCCTTTGCACGCATCCATGAGACCAACCTGAAGAAGCAGGGTATGCTGGCGCTGACCTTCGTCGATCCGGATGATTACGAAAAGGTACGCCAGGACGATAAAATCGACATCCTCGGCTTCGACGAAATGGCACCAGACAAAAACCTGCTGGTGAAACTGCACCACAAGGATGGCACTACCGATGAATTCGAAGTCGCCCACACCTACAATCAGGCTCAGATTGACTGGGTAGGCGCGGGCTCTGCACTGAATAAGATTCGCCAGGAATTGGCTGCTTAGTTCAAACGGTAGCTCTTAAGCTGCTTCAAATGGCCAATACAATAGCCGCCTTGGGTTTCAAAACCTAAGGCGGCTTTTTATTGAACAACCGATATATGCTGAATAGCTTAAAATGGCGTGGCTGCCGTGGCTGTTAAGCTAGGTGGGCATCCATGGTAATGTCCGCGTCCAATAATTGCGAAATGGGGCAATTCACCTTAGCTTCACTGCTCAGCTCCGTAAACTTTTGTTCGTCAATGCCTGGTATGTCGGCATGCAGGGTCAAGTGGATTTTGGTGATCGCAAAGCCTTCCCCTTTCTTCTCAAGGTTGACAGCAGCCTTGGTCGTCAGCTGATCAGCTTTAAAGCCAGCCTGCTCCAACTGCACGGCCAAAGCCATATTGAAGCAGCCGGCCTGGGCAGCAGCAATGAGCTCCTCGGGATTGGTGCCTTCCCTTCCGCTCTCATTTTCAAATCGTTTGCGGAAGGAGTAGGCTTGCTCGTCGAGCACTTTGCTCTGGGTGGTAAGTTGCCCTTGCCCCTCGGTGCCTGTACCTGTCCAAACAGATGTTGCTGTACGTTTCATATGCTGTTTTTGCTTTGCCAACGTGTGCTCCTCCTGGGTGTTCGTGGATGCCGGATTTACGCAATGGAAAATGCTTGCTAAGCGATGCCCCCTTATTCCTGCAGCAGCCACACACGGCCGGACTCTTCCAGGGCAATTACTCCTTTGCCCGCCTGCAGGTAAACGCCGAGTCCGTTTTGAGAAAAGTGCAGCACATCCTCAAACGTCTGCCCGTTCAGCACGAGTTCTTCCTCTGGTCGGAAAAAGGCAGCAATATTGGTGTCGTCTGGGTCAAGTGTGCCGGAAAAGCGTTGTTGGATAATCCATCCGGCTTCGATCGAAGGAGTGCCGGAAGAGTAGCCGACTTGCAGGGCATCGAAGAAATCCTCCGAATCGCGCCGGTACAATGCCGTGTAGATCAGCAGGTCGATCAGGCGCTCCTTGTCTTCGGAGACGAATACGTACCGCCGGTTGTCCGCCAAGAAATATTCGCAGCTGGAGGGGCTATTGTATCTGGCTTCTGTGCAAATGGTACGAATGCATACCTGATCTTCTCCCCGCTCCTCTCCCTGCGGCGCGGAGAAAGACAGTCTATTGCCTTGTGGATCCTGAAATTGGAGGGTTTCCGAGCCATCGTAGGGCAGAAATTGGAGGGCTTGTTCCGTGAGGCCAATTTGTCCGATCTCCTCATCGGGCGGGCAACGGCAGGAGGACAGAAGCAGCGTCAGAAAAGCAGCAAGGAATGCCAAGAGGGATAAGCTTCGCATGTTTTTTTCTTTAATAACGCTACAAAGCGACCTATGGATATGAAAAAAGAGCCATCTTATCATGATGGCTCTCCGTCTTAGAGAGCGTATTAGGGTCTGGGTGCACACAAGCCACAGAATTCGGGCCTGCGTACGAAAGGGAAATGAATCTTAGTTCGTTATCGATGGCAGGGAGTGCACGAAAGTGAGGTGATGTCCGTTTTGTCTTTAAGTTCAGAATGGCTGGGGGACCTCCGAGGGTACAATTAGGTGGGCGTAAAATGTTTTGCTTTCTTTAGTAAAGATAGCTACGAACTTCCTTCGGCCCAACCCCCATTTGACTAACGGGCGTTTTTCTGAACTAACGGGCAGCGGCCCTTTCATATCCGTGTGAGTTTGCGCAAAAATTCGCTGCGGCGCCGTTTAGATACCGGTACGCTGGACTCGTCTTCCATGATTACGATGCCTTCCCGGTTGTACTTCTGGATTCGATTCAAATTGATAAGGTGAGAGCGGTGGACTTGGAAAAAACCGTAGGGTTCAAGTAGCCGGACGAACTGTCCGATATTGTAGGAGCTGTAAATGATACGTTGCTGGCTGAGCACAATTTTGGTCATCCGTTGTCTCCCTTCGCAGCGTATGAGGTCCCGGGCGGGGGTGAACTCCAGCCCTTCGTCGGTCGGGATGCCGATTTTGTTGGATTGATGGCCAGGGCGCTGTAAGTTTTGCAATAACTGATTATTGCGTTCGGAGGCACGGCGTTCTCGGATGCGGCTGACGGCATTGTGCACCGATTTGATCAGCACTTCCGTTTGTATAGGCTTCAGGATATAACCAATGGCGCAGAAAGAGATGGCATCAATAGCGTAGCTGTCAAAACCAGTTACGAAAATGATTTCAAAATCCAATTTATCCAGCCGTTGCAGCATATCGAAGCCGCTCTCTCCGGGCATGGCAATATCCAGGAATACCAGCTCTGGGCTATGGTTGGCCAATAAGTCGTAACCCTCTTGCGCATCGGCGGCCATGCCGATGATTTCAACTTCGGGGCAGTAGCCTTCTAGTTTGCTCTTGAGCGTGAGCCTTGCATGCTCTTCGTCGTCGATGATGACAGCAGTGATCATGAATTCACTCTATTTCTGGGATTTTGATTACTACCCGAGTCCCCTTCGCACTCCCAGATGCTGCTTTGAGGTCGGATACTTCGATATCAATTTTATAGCCTTCTATGGTACTCAGCGCGTGGAGGCGCTCCTGTGTAATCTGCATAGCTCTGGGCCTGTGGCCCCGTTTGAGTTGCCTGCGTAAAGTGGCTGCTTTTTCCCGGCCCACCCCATCGTCTGTCAGCACACATCTTATGCTCCCTTGATCGCCGGGAATGATGCTGAGGTGCAGTTTGCCTTTGGCTTTCTTATGGAACAATCCGTGATTGATGGCATTCTCCACAAACGGCTGCAGAAGCATGGTAGGGACCAGTCTTGTGTATTGGTTGATAGAGGCGTCGACTTCAACTTCAAAATCAAAGCGGTGCCGAAAGCGCAGCTGCTCCAGTTCTACGTACAGGCGCAGCAGCTTTAGTTCTTGGGCCAAGTTCAGGTACTTGTTTTTCGAAGACTCCAGGAACAGCCGCATGAGGGTAGCAAATTTGGACAAGTACAGGTCGGCGCTTTGCTTTTCGTTGATTTGGATGAAGTACTGAATGGCACCCAAGGCGTTGAAGACAAAGTGCGGATTCATCTGGGATTGCAAGGCCTTCAGCTCCAGCTCCGCGAATTGTTTGTTGACGGAGGTTTCCTGTTCCGTACGCTGCCGCACTTGATGGATGCGCCAACGGTAGAACAGCCACCCCAGCAAGCTCAGCCCGCCAAAGCCAACCAGCCAGGCCTCCGTCGTTTGCCACCAAGGCGGAGCAATGATAAATTGCAGTTTTTCTACCCGGCTCAGGCGCTGTTCAATGTCCTCGGCAAATAAGCGGAAGGTATAGCTGCCGGGCCGTAATCCGCTGTACCGCACTTGCTGATTGCGTGTCTTCAAAGTTTGGCGGTCCGCATTTTCCAGGCGGTAGTAGTAATTGATATTGCCGGTGCTTTTGTACGACAGAGCCGTAAAGTCTATCTGTATTTCATTTTGATCGTGCCGCAGCCTGTATACGCTGTCAACTGGCATAGCTTTCCCGTTGACGAGCAGTTGGTTGATGCGCAGCGGAATAGCGGAAGAGTCTTGGAAGGACTTGTACAGCTTTATCTGTGCCAGCCCATTATTGGTAGCGGCGTACAAATGGGAGGAGTCGGCTTCCACGGCCATGATTTCAATGGAGGGCAGGCCGTGGTTGGTAGTGTAAACCTCCTCCAGGATATTGGATTTTCCTTTGGGATCCACGGCAATTTGCCATACTCCCTTATTGGTGGCAGCCCAGGCCTTGTTGCCAAAGAAGCAAAGGTCCTGCACCATCAAACCGTTGGTGCTAGCTACCGGCGAGAAAGCGTTGTTGTGTTCAACGAAGAGGCCGGCACCATCGGTGCCTACCCAAACTCTGCCCCAGGGGTCCTCTTCCAGGCACAGGATTACGCGCTCATCGATTGGGCTGTTGGTGGCCAGCTTTTCGTAATGCCCATTCTGATAGCGGGCAAGGCCCTGCGTGAGGCCAACCCATAGGGTGCCGTCTTCGGCAAACAGGGAAGTGTGGTTGCGTTCCTTAGAAAGGATGTGCAGGTCCGGCTCGCTCTCTGGGTCAGCATGGAAAATGAAGCTATAGATTCGGCGCGCCGCGTACAGCCGCCTGGTAGGAGCGTGGTAAGCCAAGTCCTTTATGTACAGCTCGTACTCAGGCGCTACCCGCCAACATAGCGGGCAGTCCTTTTCCGTATTGTTCAAGGAACGGACATTGGACTGTTTCGTTATTTGGCGGAATGGGATGCCGTCCTCTTCCAGGGAAGGAAAATAGTACAACCCTTTGCTTTGGCGGGCCAGCCACAATCCTCCTTCCTCGGTGAAAATCAGTTTCCTGACCCGGCGTATGTCATTTATCGAGTTTTCAGGCGGAGGGACGGCCAGGGCAAGGTGATCTCCGTTCAGGGCATAAACAGCGCCGTCCTGCGAGCCTGCATAGATATTGCCTCCCGGCTCAAAGGCTAGTTCGCATAGGGCTTTTGAGCCCCCGCCTTTAACGGGAATCACCTTAGTGCGGAGGGATTGGGCGGTAAGCAAATAAACCCCCTCTCCACGAGTGGGCAGCCATAGGTTGCGCTCGCGGTCCATAAAGGGCTTCATATGGGGCACCGGCCGCTCTACGATATGCTTATGGGCCAGCTGGAAGGCCGAGTCCAACGCCAGCAAGCCGCGGTTGGACTGGAAAAACAGCAGCTCTCCCTGTACCTGAAAGCTATGGTAGCGGCTTTCGCCGCCGAGCAGCGGGTTGGTGTTCAACCTTCGGATACGTTCGCGCTTCAGGTCAAATTCAAAGATCATACTGTCGTTTTTGGGAGCTATGTATAGCTTTCCCCGCCAGAAGATGGAGCTGTTGTGCGGCTGATGCCGCAGGGTGTTGATCAACGATTCGCTAAGGCTGGGGAACTTCAGCTCCTCTATACTTGCGTTTTGGCCGTCCAGGATATGAGCTCTCGGCGGTTGGTGGAGGAAGAACAGCCGGCGGTTATCCGGCAGTTTGTATGCAGAATGATAGTAGCCTCCCTCGTAGGCCTTTCGCAAGTATTTCCGAAAGACCTCTGTATAGACTGTATCGTACCGTTGTTGGTGCTCCACGATGATCTTTCCGTACTCAGCAGGGTGATCAAAGTAGATCTGCTCCTCAACCTTTTTCAAAGAGAACCCAGAGAAGGAAGGCCGTTCATTCCGAGCTATGGTAAGGATGGAGTCGCCATCGATAGCTACAATTTTCTCCCCGAAGCAGCCTACCCACATCCGCCCGCGGGAGTCTTCGACCAACATCCAGGCATCATTGGTCGGTAAGCCGTCTTCTACCGTGAAGGTTTTGAATTCATATCCATCAAAGCGGGCTAGGCCTTTTTCCGTGTAAAACCAGATATAGCCCCGGCTGTCTTGCAGCCCTCCGTAGACATAATTGGTTGGCAAGCCATCGTCTACAGTATAATGATGGTAGTTGTAGGATTGCCCATAAAGAGGCAGCGGGCTATCCGGAAAAGCCACAGATAGCCAAGCAAGGAGGACAGTCTTAAGCAAACGAGCGGGACACTTGCTCATTATTAATTTTCACTTATGCTGGGAAGTCAGCAATGTAGCAAAAAAATGGCAAGTTAAGGCTATAGCTGCGTACAGAATACACCTCTGCAAGGCAGCTAACAAATTTTCTCTACCGCTTTACAAAGGAAGGTTGAGTTTGTCCGCCAAGTAGCGGTGGTAGATGAAAAGCACCAGCACAGCGCCTCCCGTAGCGATCAAAAGGCTGCCAATCAGATTGGTGCTCTGCAGGCCTACCAAGCTGCCTACAATGCGCCCGACGAAGGAGCCGACAATTCCGATGATGATAGAGGACACCCAGCCGCCCTTTTCTTCCTGAGGGGTGAGCATTTTCGCTATGGCGCCGGCGGCGAGCCCGATGAGTAGCCAGTAGATGATTCCCATGTCTTTGTCTGTTTAGTTCTAACTCTAAAATAGGCAAATTATTCGATCCGCTCCAGAAATGCGCCCTCACTTAAGATTTCCACTGTGCCCAGCTCCTTTGCTTTTTTCAGCTTAGAGCCTGCTTTTTCCCCCACCACCAGTATGTCAAGATTACCGCTTACGGCACTGATGTTCTTGGCCCCCGCCGCCTCTGCTTTGGCTTGGGCTTCTTTCCGGCTCATGGTTTGCAAAGAACCAGTGAATAAGATGGTTTTGCCGACGAACGGGCCGTCCCCGCCGGCGGCCTCGGGCACATCTTCCACGGTTTGTTTCAGGTTGACCCCCAAATCTTCCATCTCGTGCAGCATTTTGATGTTGTGCTCGTCTTGGAAAAAATCCCGGATGTTTTCCGCTACGACCGGGCCGATGTCCTTGATGTTGGTGAAGTCCTCAACGCTCCATTCCTGCAAATCCAAAACGTGGCTGATTTCTGCAGCGATGATTTTAGAGACCTTTTGCCCCAGATGGTGAATACTCAGGCTATGCAGCAAGCGATGGATAGGGTTTTGCTTGGCCTGCTCGATGGATTCCCGCAGGTTGTCAGCAGATTTCTGGCCGAAGCCCTCCAGTTCGGCAATTTTGTCGTAATCCAGCCGATACACATCGGCAATAGTCCGCAGCCAGCCCAGCTCGTAGAAGCGCTCGATGATGGAACGCCCCATCCCATCGATGTCCATAGCGTTCTTGGACACGTGGAAGATGATCTGCTGCAGGTTTTGGGCGCCGCACACGCAGGTCGGGCAGCGCCAGGCGGCTTCCCCTTCCGGCCGTACCAGCTCTACCGGCTCATCCGTGTCGTTGACTGGGCAGTAGCGGGGGAACTCAATGGGTTGTTGCGAGCCATCGCGCAGGTCGGCCATGGCTTTAACGATGTAGGGGATGACATCGCCAGCCCGTTCCACCAGTACGGTATCCCCGACCCGCAGGTCTTTGCTCTTGATGAAGTCTTCGTTATGCAGCGAAACGGAGGCTACCGTGACCCCGGCCAGCTGCACTGGGGCAATTTTGGCGACGGGCGTGATGGAGCCGATCTTGCCCACTTGGTATTCCACTTTCAGCAGCTTGGAGGTAGCTTGCTTGGCTTTGAATTTGTAGGCGATGGCCCAGCGGGGATGGTGGCTGGTGTAGCCTGTCCTTTCCTGTAGTTCTCGGCTGTTGACCTTGACGACCATACCGTCCACTTCGTAGGGGTAGTCTTCCCGCTGCTTTTCCCAGTTGACACAGAAGCCGACCACCTCTTGGATGTTTTTGCAAACCCGGCGTTCTTTGCCCTCCTGCGGCACTTTGAAGCCAAGCTGGGCGAGCATGTCCAGGCTCTGTTTATGGGTGTCAAACTGTTGCAACAGGTTATTGCCCTCGCGGTCTGCAGCGTAGCCCAGGGTATAGATGAAGGCCTCCATATTGCGCTTAGCTACCTCTTTGGGGTCTTTCATCCGCAAGCCGCCGGTAGCCGTGTTGCGGGCGTTGGCAAATAGCGTGAGCCCGGCTTTGGCCCGCTGCTGATTGATCTCCTCAAAGGTGTCTTTGCGGATCAATACCTCTCCCCGTAGTTCGGCTTTATACACGCCAAAGTCGGAGAAGGCCGCTTTAAGCGGAATGGAGCGGATCACCCGGGCGTTGTTGGTCATTTCTTCCCCCATCTGCCCGTTGCCCCGGGTCGCGCCCCGGCTGAGTTGATCCCCTTCGTAGATGACAGCGATGCTGCCGCCGTCGTACTTGGGCTCTACGGCATACTCGATATCCTGTTCCTCCGGTATGTTGGCGTAGCGCTTGATCTGCTGGTCGAATTCAAACAGGCCCTCCTCATTATAAGAATTGGCGAGGGAGAGCATAGGTACCAGGTGCTCTACCGATGGAAACTCCTCGGTCAGATCGGTGGATACCCGCTGGGTAGGCGAATCGGAGGTGATCAAGCTGGGGTGCTCTTCCTCCAGCTTTTCTAGTTGTTTGTAAAGCTGATCGTACTCGTAGTCGCTGATCACCGGATCGTGCTTGATGTAGTAGCGGTATTCGTGGTAAACCAGCAACTGCCGCAGCTCATTGACTTGCTGATCGGCGGACTGCTGCCGGATAGCGCTGCCTTCGTCCAGGTATTCTTTGGAGAGGCTGTAGAGGGATTGTTGTTCTTCTTGGCTGTACATGCGTTGGAGCTTATGTGAAGTGTTTCAGCATGATGATTTCGCGCTCGTTCAGATGCCGGAAGAAGCCGCGAGGCAGGTCCTTCTTAGTCAGCCCGGCGTAATACGTGCGGTCTAGCCGCTTGACCTCGTATCCCAGTTGCTCAAAGATACGGCGTACGATGCGGTTGCGGCCGATGTGCAGTCCGATGCCTACCTCCTTTTTGCTTTTCCCGGCTACATAATCCACGCCGTCTACCGGTGCCGGCCCGTCTTCCAACTCCACCCCTTCCCGTATGGCGTCGAGGTGCTGTGAGCTGATGGGCTTGTCAAGGGTAGCCTGGTAAAACTTTTTCACTTCGTGGCTCGGGTGCGAAAGCTTCTTGGCCAGTTCTCCGTCGTTGGTCAGCAACAGCAGGCCGGAGGTGTCGCGGTCGAGCCTGCCTACCGGAAAGATGCGTTCGGGCACTTCGTGGGCTACGAGATCCAATACCGTTTTGCGCCCCCTTTCGTCCTTCAGGGTAGTGATGTAGCCGCGGGGTTTGTTGAGCAGCAGGTACACTTTGCGCTCTTCCGGCTGTATGGGTTCCCCTTTAAAGCGGATGTCATCGCCCTCCTGCACCTGATAGCCTGGGGATTTCTCCACTGTCCCGTTGACGGTGACAAGGCCCTCTTTGACGTACTCAGCGGCCTGCCGACGGGAGCAGATACCAGAATGGGCTACATATTTATTGAGGCGCATGCCCGCCACCCTCGGCTGTTCCGGCACCGGCCCGGGCTTTTTATGCGGGTTGCCCCGCTTCGGAGCGTACTTTTTGCGCTTGTTTCGGTTGGGGCCGCGCTTTTTGGGTGGTTTGGGCATGTGTGACTGTTGTGTTTCTTATTCGGTTTAGGATGAAAGTGGCGGGGTACAATATCTAAAATGGAATATCCTCATCATCGTTCATCTTGGAAGGCCGGGTGATCACTGTCTGCTGTGGATCCTCGAAGGTGCCCTCGGGCAGGTCGCCGAAGTCGGGATCGTCCAGATCGGAAAAACGCGCGTATTCCGCATCAAAACGCAGCCGCACCGTTTCCAGTGCGCCGTGGCGGTGCTTAGCGACGATGACCTCAGCTACGCCTTTCAGGGACATGCCTTCTTCGTCTTCTAAAATGTCGTAGTATTCGGGGCGGTAGATGAAGCCGACGATGTCGGCGTCCTGCTCAATGCTTCCGCTTTCCCTTAAGTCCGACAGCTGCGGCCGTTTGGTACCCCCACGCGTCTCCACTGCCCGGCTCAGCTGGGACAAGGCAATGACTGGCACGTCCAGTTCCTTCGCCAGGCCCTTGAGCGCCCTGGATATGGCACTGACCTCCTGTTCGCGGTTCCCGCGCTGATTGTCGGTCCCCCCGCTCATCAGCTGCAGGTAGTCGATGACGATGAGGTCGATGTCATGCTGCATTTTGAGCCGCCGGGCTTTGGCGCGCAGTTCAAAGATATTGATGCCCGGCGTGTCGTCTATAAAAATGGGGACCTCGCTGATGCGCTCCAAAGCAGCATTGAGCTGTTCCCACTCGTAGTCCTCCAGTTGGCCGTTGCGCATTTTCATGCCCGAAATCTCGGCCTCCATAGCGATGACGCGCTGCGCAAGCTGCAGGGCGGACATTTCCAGCGAGAAAAAAGCGACCGGCTTTTGAAATTCCATCGCGGCATTGCGGGCCAGGGAGAGTGTAAGTGCCGTTTTTCCCATCCCCGGGCGAGCCGCCAGAATAATCAAATCCGAGCGCTGCAGCCCCGAAGTCAGCCGGTCGAATTCGGTGAAGCCGGTGGGCACGCCCGTCAAGCCGTCCTCCTTTTCCCGCAGCTCCTCGATTTGCTTTTGGGCTTTAGCTGCCAGGGAGGACATGCTCTCGAAGCCGCGGCTCATATTCTGCTGTGCAATAGCGAACAGCCCCTGTTCGGCATCGTCGAGGAGTTCGAAAACATCAGTGCTGTCCTCGTAAGCGTCCTTGATGATTTTGGTGGAAGTGGCGATCAGTTCCCGCTGCACGTACTTCTGCGCGATGATGCGGGCGTGGTACTCGATATTGGCAGCCGAGGCTACTTTATTGGTCAGCTCTACCAGGTAGTAGGGCCCGCCGGCAGCCTCGAGGTCTCCGGTTTTCTTTAGCTCCTCGGTGACCGTCAGCAGGTCGACGGGCTGGGACTTCTCAAACAGGCGCAGCATAGCGGCGTAGATAAGCTGATGCGCGTCCAGGTAAAAGCTCTCCTTGCGCAGGATGTCCAGCACCTTGGTAAGGCCCTCTTTTTCCAGCATAGCCGCCCCCAGCACGGCCTCCTCGAGCGGAACCGCCTGCGGCTGCACCTTCATGTACTGATTGGGGTCGTTGCCCTTGCTAGCCGAACGGCCCCAGCGGGTGGATTTGGATGTTGCCTGGTCTTTTTCGCCTGCCATACTTGTACCTTCGTTGTAGTTCACCGTTGATAATTACCCCTTGCCTAGGAGGCAGCAGACAAAAATACGGGATAAATAGCACAAAGACAGGGCTGCCTTTTACTTATTCCTAAGAGCCCCTGTGAATAACAGCTTTTTCTCTGTGGAAAACCATAGAGCCGCGGCACTGGCCCGGCATCCTGCAGCAGGGATAATACTTCTAGCGCGAAAAGATTGCCAAGTGGCAATTAGGTTTCAAAAAATAGGGTAGGTATAAAATAAACTGTAACAGAGTATGCGTTTATGCATTACAAAATTGAGAACGCTTTCATCACCTCCAAAACTATTTTTATGCGAACCCCCACTTCTATTCTATTCAGCTTTGCTGTAATGCTCTCGCTTTGGTCCTGTCAGAGCGATCACGACAGCCAAGCCAATGCCGAAACCCTTGGCGAGGAAGAAAATTCTGGCAAGCTGTCCGTGCAGGCACCCTTCGAGCATACCCGTATAGCACCCCAGGAATTTATCATCGAAGACCCCACACAACCCGCCTCCTTTGAGCTGCCCGGCGGCACCACTATAGAAGTGCCTGCCATGGCATTTTCCACGCCCGACGGCAGCCTAGTATCCAGCCCGGTCACCCTTTCCTACCGCGAGTTTCACGAAGCTTCCGAAATTATCGCCTCCGGTATTCCGATGCGCGTCAAGAACGAAGACGGCAGCGAAGGCTGGATGCAAACCGCCGGCATGTTTGAAATTAGCGCCAAGAACAAAGGCCAGTCGGTTGATTTGGCGGAAGGGAAGTCAGTGGAAATCGGCTTTGTTTCTGCCGTAGACGGCGCCTACGACTTCTGGAGCTTCGACGAGGAAGTCGGCAACTGGCTCAAGCGCGGGGAAGGCAGTGTGCCGGAGCCCCTGCAGGAGGAAGTAGCCTCCGGAGCAGAGCGGCAAAAGCAACTGGAGCAAATCCGCCGAAACAAACCGCAGAACCCGGAAGTGCCCGAATCAGAAATGCTGGGCTTCACAGACTTGGATGTGAGCCACATCCCGGAATTAGATGGCTCTTCCACGGTCATGCTCACCTACGCCGGCAAAGACCCTTCGATGTCCCCTGCCAACAACAGCTGGGTACACGATGCCCAGTGGCTGCGCAAAAAGATCGAACCCACCGGCCAAAAGGGCATCTACCGGCTGACGCTGCTGGGGGAAAAGCGCTACTCCATTCCTGTCAAAGCGGCATTGCAGGGCGATGCCCTGGAACAGGCCAAAGCCCGTTACGCTAAAGAACTAAAGCAGTACAAAGCGCAGCTGGCAGCCCTGAAGAACCAACAAGCGATTCGGGACCAGCAGGACGCTTTCCGCCGCCGGGTATCCGTCAGCTCTATGGGTATCCACAACTACGACATCCTGCTGAAGATGGAAGAAGCCGTGCCGCTGCTGGCTGACTTTGACTTCGGGGAAGTGCCCGAGGCTGTGAAAAACAACATCACGGTCTACTTGATCACCGGAGAAGGCCGGGCCGTAGTCGGTTTGCCCTACCACGATTGGAACCGCTTCCGCTTTGTGCCCGAATTCGACAATAAGATCATTGCTGTGCTGCCGGGGGATCAGGTAGCGGTTTTCTCCCAATCTGATTTCAATGAGCAAGAGCCGGCCATGCTCAAGGCAAAAGGCCAAAGCTACACCTTCGACATGAGCGTGGAAAAACGCAAAATCAACACCCTGGAGGATCTGCAGGAAGTCATTCAGGGCGCTAGTTAAAACCCTGGGTTTTATGCGAAAGCCTCGCCAAAGCCCCCGTTGGGGGATTCTGCTATTGGCACTGCTGAACGCGCTGGCCTTGCCCGGGCAATCGGAGGAAGATGCCATTGAGGTCTATCCGGTTCGGGTGGGCCATCGCGTTGGCTTTGTCAAGTTTTATCCGGCAGAAGATACCGTGTACGTAGATACCATCATCCCGCCTCTTTACGATTACATCGGCAACGACAATTTGCCCTGGAATACAGTAGACAAAGCAGGCGGCCCTTCGCCCTATCGCTTATTCGAGCGCAACAATCGGGTGGGCTTGCTAGGCCCCTACCTGCAAGAGGTGCTGCCCAACCGCTACAACCGCATCCGCCCCCTTACCAAAAACTACTTTGCCCTGGAGCGCGACTCCCTCTTCCAGCTATTCGGACGGGAAGGGCAAGTGTTGCTCGGCGGCAGCCGGTACGACGACATCTGCCCGGCCTACCCCGACAAGAGCGGGCGGATGTGCTTCTTCGTGCAAAAGGACATACGCTGGGGGCTGCAGCGGATTGATGGAGAAATGTTGATTCCGCCCCGTTTCCTGCGGCTGCTGCCCGCCGGCGCCCGAGGCTATTTTAAAGTCATCCGGGACGTAAAGGCGCCAAAGGGTTGGCGGGTGGCCAACCATCGAGGCAAGATTATAGGCCCGTGGGCAGCGGAGGAGGTGTTGGTGCTCGATGGCCGCACCATTGCTCAGCGCCACAAAGGCCGGTGGAGCATTCTGCAAAAAAAGCGGGGCAAATGGTCGGTGATCAGAGCGCAGCTGATGAGCGTGGACCGCATCAACAGCCGCCTCGCGGTGCTTCACAGCATCAAAGGCAAAACGATAGACATCTGGGCCTACGGCAGAGATACGATCCTGAGGTCCTTTTCGCCACAAATCCGTACCGACGCCAATACCCCTCCCGACCGTATGGTTTTCTCGGACCGGCCGCACCTTTACTTTCCTTGGGTGTATCCGCTCGACAGCACCTTCAGCATCCTGTGCGAGGACGGCAATCGGGGAGGGTACGTAGAGCGGCTCATCGATTCCGATGCCCAAAACCGGTCAGATGCCTATGCCGCCATATTGCCTACCTCCAAGCCCGGCCTGTACCGGGTCAACCGACTCGGGTTGTGGGGCCTGGTAGCGCCAAACTACGGAGGGACGCTGCTGGACTGTCAGCTGCACCACATCGGCCCATTTCAGGATGATATTGCCATAACGCGGCTCGGCAACACCTACGGGGCCATCCACTTCCGCAACGGGCAGTTCGATACCATCCCCGCCGTGCACGGCCACATTGAGCGGTCGGGCCGTCGCCTTCTGGCAAAACTAGGCGGGCAGATCATTGCCTACGAACTCGATGAAAACGGGCAGTTTCAAGCACAAGCTGCTTTTGGCAACCTGTCGCTGGTTGCTAAAAACACCAACCGCATCAAGGCAGCGGGAGTACGGCCCAAAACTTCCGCCAAACCCTACAAACCCCGCAGCCCCAATTTTGACCCCGTCTATCTGAAGCGCTACGCCGACCGCTGGTACCTGGAAAAGCATCAGGAAAGATTCTTCGTCGCAGATACCATGCTGTGGCGCAGGCACCTCCCGGTAGAGGGAGCACCGATGAATGTGCAGGAGACCATCGAACATGAGGTGTGCCACTACAGCGGAGCAGGCGTTTCCGTTACCGATGCGGGGCTGCGGCGCTGCATCGGCAGCAGCATGAAAGGCATCCGTTTTTTCAACCACAAAGAAAAGGAAGCCTTGCCCCATCCGCCCATCATCGGCATCCGGCCCTTTGATGAGCGATACCCCTACACTGCCTTTTTGGGGCCAGACGGCCAAATGGGGCTGATAGACCGCCGCGGCAGGCAATTGAAGCGGAACGGCAAGCCCCTGCGATTTACTTACATCGGCTCCTTCGAAGCAGGCCGCGCAAGGGTGTGCCTGAACGCAGCCTGGACCTATGTCCAGCCGCAGTCTGATCCACCGCAGCCGTACAAATTTCAGCTCAGCGGCCCCCGTGCCCTGCGGGAGCAGCTGCAGATACAGCCAGATTACAAAACCAAAGCGCCGGAGGAAGGCGCGATATTCCTGGGCGACGCGCCGAACCAGAAACGGCAGTGGGCCTACATCAACCAAAAGGGAGAGATGGTGCTGGAAGTGGAAGCTGGGTATGTGGAAAACTTCCACTGGCAAGACAGTACTGCTGTGGTTGCCCAAAGCAATGGGCGACTCGACCCCTTCGGCCACCCGGATGCCAGCTTCGGGATTATAGACTACGCCGGGCAGGAGGTATTGCCCGACCGCTACGAACGCATCGCCCGCCTCAAAGATTTTTACCTGCTCACGGTAGATGGCACTCCGACTTTTTTCTTTACGCAGCGCGGGCATGAGATTTTCGTCAATCCTACCCGGCTGCGCCCCTTCTCGGAGGGTATGGCGCAGTTCCGGGACAGCAGCGGACGGTGGGGGTACGTGAGCATTACCGGCGAAGTTGCGATTCCCCCCAAATACAAACGCACGCGCCCCTTTTCGGGCGGGCTGGCGCTCGTGGTAGAGGAAGGCGGGCAGTGTGCTTACGTAGACAAATCCGGAAAAGTCGCCTTCCGTACGGGCTTCAGCGGACGGCAGTGGCGCGGCTTGGGCGACTTCCACGGCGGGCGCTGCTGGTTCAAGGGACCGGGCTGGTCTTGGGGGCTCTTCGATACCGAGGGGCAAGTAGTGCTGGAGCCCAGCGTCTTCTTCAGCCTCTCCGGCCGGCAACTGCCGCCGGCCGACGAGGCTTATCCGCTGCCCATCGACTTCCAGCACGGGCTGGCATCGGTTCAGTTTAAGAAAAACGGCCGCCTGCAAGCCGCCGTGCTCGATACGCTTGGCCAAAAGGTGCTCGATTTCCCCGACTGGTATTACATCAGCCCCTTCGATGAGTGGGGTATAGCACACTACCAGCTGCGCAAGGGCGGCCCCTACGGTTTGCTGCACCGCACCGGAAAAAAGCGCTCCACCGCCCGTTTTGCCAAAATCCAACCATTCCGGGAAGGTTATGCGCCGGTATGCGACGAAGCAGGGAATTGGGGGCTCATCCGCCGCGATGGAAGCCTGGCTGTTGCTCCGGCCTACGCCCGGCTGGGTACGCTCTCCGAAGGGCTGCTGCCCGCTAAGTTCGGGGAGCGGGAAGGATGGCACTACATCGATACAAGCGGCCAGCTTAAGATCAAGGGGCCCTTTGACCGGGCAGCGCCATTTTACGGCGGCGTGACGGCGGTGGAAAAAGAAGGAGAAAAACTGGCCATCAATCAGGCCGGGCAGCGCATCCGCTTTCGGGCTGGCGAGCCGGCTTTCTTCACCGAAGGTATATTTGGCATCCGGCCTGCTGCAGAAGAAGGCAAGCCTCCTCCCGAAACCGGCTACTACGCCGATGCATCCGGCAACAATCTGTTCGGCCGGGAATTTGCTGAAGTCAATCCCTTCCAGCTGGGCGTTGCCAAGGTGCGTCCAAAGGGAGAAGAGCATCAGTCCAAACAGCCGCTTGGCGCCATCAACCGCCGGGGCGTTATGGTGGTACCGCCTAAGTACCGGCGCTTGCACATTCAGCCGGATGGCAACATCATCATTAACCCGCAGCGCTTCTACGGCCTGGCAGATAAATCGGGTAAAACCATACTGCCGCCGCAGTTCGACCGCATCGACCGATTATCGGAGGAAGGGCTGTTTAAAGTGGAGCGGGGCGAAAAAATCGGGTACTACTTGCTGCGGGAGGGCAAGGCGGTAGAGGTGTGGGGCCTGCAGTACTGAGCAAAGAGGGAACCTTGGCGAATTCTAAGGACTTGATTAGCTTGAAGTTGTCGACGATATCGTCTAGGTTGTCGGGTTGCAGGCGGCTGAATTCCAACCCACGGCAAACCCAAAACGGAGGAACATTACCGCCCCAGTATGGTAGAAAAAGCGGTGAAGAAAACTGGCGCAGTACCAAATTTCCGATTGCTGATGCTCATGACTTTTTAAATAATGGGACAAGATAGGCGGAAAAGGGCAATTGCAGGCGTGGAAAATTCAAAAATTGCTTTATTTTTAAGGCGGCAAAATGCTTGACTACTTACTGGCAAATTCGCTATGAGCACGAAGATCTGATCCCCGGCTTTGGTGTCCGGGCAGTCTCAGCTCATGGTATTCACCTATAACTTAGGGGCATTCCCTAAAAAATCCAATTTTAGCCATGAAACAAGCATTGACCCTACTCTTACTATTCGTTTTCCTTTTCCAAGGCTGGTCCGCTACGGTGCCCGCTAAAGATGCCCGCCGGGTAGCGGAGCACTGTTATCAGCGGGTTGCCGCCCTTTCCGGTTGGAAAGGTGCCGTGCCGGATGAGCTGCAACTGCTGCGCACCGTTTCCCTGCACGATTCCTCCGAGGACATTCCGCTGTACTACGTATTTGCTCCGGAGGGGCAGTCCGGTTTTGTGATCGTTGCTGCCGAGGATCGCGTACTGCCCATTTTGGGCTACAGCCTGCGCAACGCCTACACTGCCTCTAAAGCGCAGCAACCGTTGCCATTCCGCAAGTGGATGGCGTACTACCGGGCGCAGATCACCGAGGTGGTTCAGGAGGGCTTGCCCGCGACCGAGCGCATTGCCGCCGAGTGGGCAGCCTACCGGGAGGGCAACTTCCTGAACCGCTCGCCCCTTACAGTAGACCCTTTGACCACCACCAAGTGGGATCAACCCTTTCCGTACAATGCCCTTTGCCCGCAGGACCCAAACAGCGGGCAGCGGGCGGTTGTAGGCTGCGTGGCTACCGCGATGGCGCAGATCATGCGCTACCACGCCCACCCGCAGCAGGGCACCGGCTTCCATTCTTACAACCACCCGCAGTTTGGCACTGTCTCCGCTAATTTTGGAGCCACCACCTACAACTGGGCGAATATGCCAAATACCGTGACCAACTACAATGAGGATGTAGCCCGGCTCAGCTTCCACTGCGGCGTAAGCATCGAAATGGGCTACGGCGTGCAGGTAAGCGGCGTGAGCTCGCTGGAAGGGGTGGCGAGTGCCCTGCGGGAGTATTTTTCCTACGATCCCAGCACCACTCAATTTGTAGAGCGCCAAAACTACAATCCAAGCAGCTGGCTGCAGCTGATGCGCAACGAGCTGGACAATGGCCGCCCCGTCGAGTACGCTGGCATCGGCCAAGGCGGCGGCCACGCTTGGGTGATGGACGGCTATCAGGGCGACTTTTTCCATATGAACTGGGGCTGGGGCGGCTTTCAAGACGGCTACTTCACCCTTGACAACCTCAACCCTTCCACCGGCGGCACCGGTGCGGGCAACAGCGGCTACAATAACTTTCAGCAGGCCGTCATCGGCATTCAACCCGCCGGCGGCAGTGGCGGTGGAGGAGGCGGCGGCGGGAACCCGCCCACGGAGAACTACGCCGATTTGGCCATCTACTCCAACATCTTCCTGGACCCTTTCCCCCTGCAGTTTGCTTCTCCCTTCGAGATTGATGTCAATGTGGCCAACTTTGGCGACGAAACCATCGAGGGGGAGATCGGGGCGGCCATTTTCAGCGAGGACGGCGCCACCTTCATCGACTTTGCCGAAATCCTAAACGGCACCCTGGATGCTGGTTTCTTTTACGAGCTTACCTTTTCCAACGACGGCTTGCCTACTTCCCCGGGCAACTACCTGCTCGGCATTTTCTACCGGCCTCCGGGCGGGGAGTGGTCCCTGATCCCGCCCGGCGATTACGCCAATCCGGTCAGCTTTGAAATTGCTGGGCCGTACAATGACATTCAGCTCTTCGCTCCCATCACCCCCAGCGATCAGCCCATCGTGCAGGGGCAGCCGTTTGAGGTGAGCCTCGACTATGCCAACTTCGGCAATTTCGATTACAGCGGCGACTTTTCGCTCGATCTGTACACTTTGGAGGGCGATTATGTGGCGGAGCTGGGCCTCTTTAGCGCCGACCTCTGCGGCAATTGCCACTTTTCGGAGGGCATTACTTACTCGGTAGATGGCATAGATGTGGAGCCTGGCACCTACTTGCTGGCGAGTTGGAACCGGCCCGCTGGTGGACAGTGGCAGATCGTAAGCAATGGCGAGTACCGCAACCCGGTCTATGTGCAGGTGGCAGCGCCAGCCCTTCAGGCTGATCCCTACGAAAACAACAATGAGGTGGTGGAGCCCTACAGCCTCAACCTCAACTTTTCGGGCAATACGGCGCAGTGGAGTACGGCTGGGGCCAATATGCATCGGGCGGAAGACGAGGATTATTATTCCGTGTTCTTGCCTGAGGGCTACAATTATCAGGTGACAGCCCGGGTGCACGACTCTTACAACAGCGGCAACGGGCAGGCTTACACCAACGATGTGCTTTTTGGCCTCAACGATGGCAGCGGCTGGACGGAGCTGTACGATGATGTTATGCCGCAGGCCTTCGCTGTGGAGGGTGGCACCCAATTGATTTTTGGGGTATCCTCCTACTTCGTCGGCACCCTGGGCACCTATCAGCTAGAGCTCAACATCAGCCGTGATCTGGCTTCCTCCGCCGAAGAGCAGGAGCTGGCGCAGCGGCTCTCGGTGGGCCCCAATCCAAGCCGGGGCGATTTTGACTTGCAATTGGAGCTGCCCGAAGCCGCGCCAGTATTGCTAGAACTGCGGGATGCCAACGGCCGGCTGTTGCTGCAGCAGGACTTGGGCAGACAGCAATCGCTGCGGCACCACTTCCGCCTTCCCAATCCGGCATCGGGGATCTACTTCCTGGCCCTGTCGGTGGATGGCGTACAATTGCGCCGGCGGCTGATCGTTGCCGACTGATTCTTAATCATCATAGCCTCCGGTTTTCCTAGCTGGGGAGGCCGGAGGCTGTTCATTGCAAAAAAGACGTGTATGAAAAACCAACTCCTCTGGCTGCCCTTTTTGCTCTGGCTGGCGGGATGCGGCGCCAGCCGTTCCTCTGCTGACTTGCCGGACATCGAATTCGGGCAAAAGCCCACCATTGTGTACAAAACCAAAGCGGACTACCGCGATAAGGTGCCCATTTTGCTGTCGGAAGACGGTAAGACGGTGATCAGCTACCCCGCCCCGAGTGATTTGTTCATCGGCAAGGAGCTGGCCAGGCCTATCGAGCTGTACGAGGGCTACCTGCTTGACCGCCGGGGGATCGGCCCGCGGGTGGCCTTTCTGGACATTTCTTATCTGGCTTACGCCCGTTTGCCTACCACCCCTTCCCCAGAGGACCTGATGGGCATGCTGCTGGAAACCGAGCCCTTGCTGGAGTGCTACGATTGCGGCAGCGTGCGGGAGCCGGGTCAACTGAACATACTGATCAAAAACGAGGCCTTGGGCAAGTGCAAAAACCTGCTGGGCAAGTAGTGGGTTTTGCTCCGGCTTGGCTACTTTTGTTGCATTGGCATGCTCGAAGGGATGCCGTTCTTCCAAACCATTTTTATGTGGAACGCCCGCTCCGACTGGACCTTTGCAGGCTTGTCAGCTGCCTGCTGGCTGGCTGCCCTGTGGGTGGTGGGGCCAGATGGGGTTTTTCCCCTGAACGATGACTGGGCCTACGCCCGGGCGGTGCAGCATCTGCTGCAGACCGGGCAGTACGATCCTGGCGATTGGCCCGCTATGACCCTTTGGCTGCACGTGCTGTGGGGAGCGGCTTTTTGTTGGCTCTTCGGCTTTTCTTTCCTGACGCTGCGGCTGTCGGTGTTGTTGTTGGCAGCCGTCAGTGCCCTGCTGCTGTACAAGCTGCTGCGGTCTGCGCAAATGCCGGCTTGGTGGAGCCGCCTGGCGGTGGTAGCGCTTGTGTTCAGCCCCTTCTTCTTTGCGCTTTCGCTCACCTTTATGACCGAAATCCCCTTTTTGGCCTGGAGCCTGGGGGCTGTCTGGGCGTACCGAGCTGCCCTGCGTACTGGTCAGCTGCGCGATTGGGGGCTGGCTACCCTGCTGTCGGTGGGCGCCTTGCTTATCCGGCAGAACGGCTTGCTGCTGCCCCTGGCGTTCGGCATGGCGGCTGGGTTACAGCAGCCCCGCTGGCGGACTGTAGGCTTAGCGTTGGGCAGCATTGCCATTTGTTGGGGTGCTCTTGCCCTTTTCACCCACTGGTTGGCGGCTCACCCGGGGCTTCCGGGCAGCTACGGTGATTTCCGGGAGCTGCTGCCCCGGCTGCGGCCGGACATCGCGCTGGAGCGCCTACGGCGCTTTGGCCCTCCGCTGCTGTTTTACGCTGGCTTTCTGTCGTTGCCCCTGCTGTTGCTGCTGCGTTGCCGTTGGCATTGGAAAGCCTGGCTGTTGCCTTTGGTGTTCGGTATCGCCCTTGCCGGGAGTTTCTGGCAGCAAGTGCCGCTGGAGAATTTCTGGTACGACTGGGGGCTGGGGCCGGTGACGCTGTCGAGTTCCTACCGCGGATACTGGGCTGCCTATCAGGGCGCGGATTGGATTTGGAACGGCCTGCGCTTCTTGGGCGGCATCGGCCTGGTGCTGCTGTTTCACCAAGGGCAGCGCCGCACGCCTGCCTTCCTGGATAAGCTGCGCTCGGGGGATGCCAGTGCCGCCTGGAAGATGGGCCTTCTGCTGTATCTGCTGGGCTACTACCTGTTTTTGGTGCTGAACGACTTCCGCTTCGACCGCTACCTGCTGGCGGTGCAGCCGATCTGGATTCTGCTGCTGGGCGGTGGCGGCCGGGCTTACGCCGGCAGGTTGCTGCGGCGCTCGGCCAGCTTGGTTCTGCTGCTGGGCGTGGGGCTGTTTTCCGTGCTGGGCACCCACGACTATTTTGCCTGGAACCGGGTGCGCTGGCAGGCGCTGCGGGATCTGCAATCCGCCGGCCTGCCGCCCGGTGAGATCGATGGCGGCTTTGAGTTCAATGCCTGGCATCAGTCCGGGCCTAAGCGGCCGATGGGCGGTAGCGGCAGAAGCTGGTACTTCGTCGGGGAGGCCACTTACGTCATCGACTTCCAGCACTACAGCGCCTGCTACGAGCGGCTGGAGAGCCGGCCGGTGCGCAGCTACTTCTCTGGCAAAGACAGTTTGCTGATTTTGCGGCGCCCGCCCTACCTTCGGCGGGACACCTTCCGCTGTGGGTTGGAGGCAGCTTCATGCCCGCCCTTCCGCCCCGGCGGGCGGATCGATAGCAGCCGGGCTTATCAGGGGCAGCGTTCGCTGCAGCTTACGCCCGAGCATCCCTACGGGCTTAACCTGCGCCTGCCCGCCCGCCCCTGCGAGCGCCTGAGCATCCGCCTGTGGCAACACCCGCCGGGCACTGACTTGCGTATGATCGCCTCCGCCCCGCAGGCAGATCAGTTCTACGCTGCTGCTGCCGCTATGACCGCCGCTAAGAAGGACGGCTGGGAGCAGCGCTACGGGGAGCTCCGCCTGCCTGCTGATTTTCCGGCGGATACGCTTTCCCTGTACCTCTGGCTGCCTGGCCGGGATTCGGTTTGGGTGGATGGGGTGGAGGTGGTGTGGGGGCAAAACTAAAATTGGTTTCCAATCGAATGAATTGGGTTTTGAAACAAGATGGTTTAAATTTGACGTAAGGGTGTTTCTACAGAACTACCTTCTACCCAGCAGACCCAAGGGTATCGAGGACGATTTTTCGAGACTGCTCTACGAATTGGAACTTGTTCAGCGATTTCATAAGGGAGAGGATAGAGATGGAAAAAGCAACAATCCTCCCTGGTGGTACCGTATAGATAACAAATTTAGAGCTGATCTGCCCTATCAGGTTGTTTTGTACTGCATAAAGGCAAACCCCAGTTTGGGAAATGCCATTAGCTTCCGGCAGCTTTCCTCTGATAAAGATAGCGTGGGCACTGTTTTTGCGCTTTCTGATAGTGGACTCATGCATAAAATAGAGCAGATCGTTGAGCATCATCCCAGAGAAGCGGTTTTCTCAGATGATGGGGGCGTAAGGGTTCTGCAGTTTAAATCATCGATTGACCAAAAGTCAATCCTCAAGCAATACTATGGCAAATAGCTTTTCTCCATCCGTCAATATCATCCGTGATCAAGAGAAGGATTTCTTTAGCTATTTACCAACTAATAATAGCCGGAGAATTTATGATTTGATTTGCTCAAACTTCGAAAGTGGGCTCCACTCATTTACAGTGATTGGCAGCTATGGAACGGGTAAGTCTGCATTTATCGTCGCCTTAGAAAAGCACCTTTCGGGTGAGCATGAATATTTTGAGCCGCTTAATGGCCATTTCAATGGATGCAAGGAGTTTGAGTTTTTGAATATCGTAGGGGAAAAGGAATCTTTCCTTCAGGCTCTATCGCAGGAGCTTAGAGTCGAGGCCACCCCCAAGTCTTTAATAAGATCCCTAGAGAAGAAACAAAAGGCTCTTTCTACCAAAGGTGCTTGTTTGGTGGTTGTGATTGACGAATTCGGAAAATTCCTAGAATACGCGGCTAGTGTAGACCCCGACCGAGAGCTATACTTCATCCAGCAATTGGCGGAGTTCGTTAACGATGAGCAGAAGAATATTTTGTTAATCACGACTTTGCACCAAAACTTCGATGCTTACGCGGTGGGCCTTACGGAAGCACAGCGTAAAGAATTGATAAGCTCTTCGAAGAGGCTAGAGAGGAGATAGGAAGTTTAGATAACGTAGCATTTGAAGCTAGGCCTTTTATTCACTACGATTATGTTCCGGCTAAGGCAGCTACTTACCGAACTGGAACTCCTCGTATATTCAGGTTTGAAGTGACGAAAGATCCAATTCGTACGTTTGACTACTTGGATGAGCAAGAAGCCGATGGCCTTATCAACCTGCTGTTCGACATAGAGCCTGATGAGCTTTTTGAGGTGAAAAACTTACCTATACTGTACGGAGTGTTTCAAAATACCGAAGAAGTGTCTAGACGTGTGCTAGACATCAAAGCTGCCGATAGAGCACTCACGTCTATCAATGACGATCAAGTGGCGAAGCGAGAGCTCATCGAACTCAAAAACAGCCAAATTGAACAACTAAACGAGCTTCTTGGAGAGGAATTGTTTCTGAGGAAAAATGTGCTTTGGTACTACGATGGGGAAGAGGTTAACGTTACTTCCAAGCGCCGGCTTAATAAGATGCTATCAAAGATTACGCATGAAATCTACCAAAGCACGCCTGAGTTTCGCAATGAGCATACCAACAAGACTATAGTTTCCAGCTCTATTCATAACGCGAAGCGGCTGTTTATTGACGCACTTACGAAAGATTGGAATAAACCCTATATGGGGCTGCCAGTCGATCGCTTCCCGGCTGAAAAAGCCATTTACATGTCGTTGCTGAAAAACACTGGGATACATGTGGAAAGAAGCCCGGTAACAGCTTCTTTCAGTGATGCGCCCGAAGACCCCACCTTTGAGTCCTTGTGGTCTGCTTCCATGGACTTCTTGGAACGCGCAAAAAGCAATCGCCGCAAACTCAAAGAGTTCTACGAAGTACTAAGACAGCCTCCCTTTAGGCTAAAGGATGGATTCTTGGAGTTTTGGATGATCACTTTCCTATTTATTAAGCGAGAAGATTTTGCGCTCTTTAAAGATGGAAGATACATCCCAACGTTGTCCAAAGAGGTACTTGAGCTGCTGATGCGGGAGATTCTTAGGCATGAAATCAAAACGTTCAATATAGAGGGTGTCAAGTTAGACCTCTTCAATAAATATCGAGCAATCATCCAGCAAGGCCAGGAAGAGAAAGTTACTGCCTCTAGTTTTCAGGAGACGGCACGCCCCTTTTTGGTCTTCTATTCCCAGTTGCCCAAGTTTACCCAACAGACACAGAACCTGAGCCACGATGCGATCGCCTTCCGGGAAACCATCAGAGAAGCCAAAGAGCTGGAAAAGACATTTTTCGAAGACCTTCC
>CAYNIT010000030.1:0-27291 GCA_964397205.1 uncultured Phaeodactylibacter sp.
TGGCTCTGGGCAGCGGTGCTGCTGGCTCCCCTATTTCAGTCTGCGGGGTTTTATCAACCGGTGATCGGGTTGATAGAGCCTTCACCAAGCTACACCTTTTTTGCGGATATTACCGCTGTCGATGAGCCCAGTTGCGAGCGGGAAACCATGCAGCAACTGGCCACCGCCGGGCAGGATACTATCCTGCTTGCCCCCGATTGCCCAATCTTGACATGGCGGCAGGTGCCCAATCAGGACACCCGTCCGCCCAGTGAGCTGCTGGTACTTTGGGGCATTCTGGAAGAAGGGCAGCAGTTTATTTACGAAAGGGAATAACTACCCCTTCGTAAACTCCTGAATACTAGTAGAAATACTGAAGTGGTTCAACCCGCCGCCGAGGTGAAAAGACTGATGCCCGTAGTCGATCCGGAAGCGGCTCACCTTGAAGCCGACGCCAAAGCTGAAGCCCGCCAGGCTGCCGAAATTGTCAACGGACAGCTCTTGCCGCATGAAGTGGTTGTACCCTATGCGCAGCCGGAAATTTTCCCTCGCCCCGATGAGGAATTCTCCGTTGAAGACAAAGTGGCGGAAGAAATTATCGAGCCAGATGCTGGCCCGGCTCTCCTCAGCTGGTTCTTCCCCTAAAAAGAGCACTGCGGGCTCGGCATTCGGGTCGTCGTAGAGGATGTTCCAGCGGTTGAGATGCCGATAGATGATGGAAAAGCGGAATGGCAAGTAGCGCAAACGCTTGGATAGGCCCAGCTGTATCTCGAAGGGCAGGGGCTCGGGATTGCCCTCGCGAAAGTAGGATACCTGCCGCCCCATGTTGCGGAAAACCAGGGTGGCCGTGAAATTGCTGGAAGTATCGAAGTAAGTTGCTGCGGCATCCAGCCCTAGCCCGAAGGAGCCGTAACGCTCCATCTGGGAGGTGATGACTTTGAGATTAGCGCCCACCGCTAGCCGCTCGTTGAGCTGACGGCCCGCACCCAGGTTGATGGCGTACTCCGATGCCTGGAATTGCCCAATCGATTGGCCCAGCTCATTGACTTCTTCAAACTCGCCGTAGTTGACGTACTGCACGCCAAAGTGGGAGGTGAACCCCAGGCTGTCTAAGTGGTGGGCGTAGCTGGCGTAGCCATGGCTAATGCCCGCCACGTGAAAGCTGTGGTTGAAGGAAAGCTGCTGGTGCATGGCTGGATTGAGAGCGGCGGGGTTGCCCACTGCCAGGTTGGCATCGTCATCGCGGACGGTGATCAGGTTGCCTCCCAGAGCTGTGATGCGGGCAGAGGGCGATAGATTAAGGAATTCATAAGTGTGCAGCCCTCCGAGCTGGGCCAGGGCATCATGCGCCAGGCACAGCAGGAAAACAAAGAACGGTAGAGTAGTGCGTAAAATTGAATGCATGTTCAATTGGATTGTGAGAATGAAAGCGGCGAACCGGCTACTCCGGGCTGCTGCCCGATGCGTCTTCGATGGTACGGCAAACGCCGCGGTCGCAGTTCATCTTGCGTAATAATTGCCCTTGCTCATCGTACAGCTTCAGCAAACCATGCTCGTTGTCGCCGTTAAGATAATTGCCTTCTGCTTTCAAATTGCCATTCTCGTGGTACTCTATGAAGGGGCCATTCTCTTGATTGTTCCGAAAGCTGACTTTCTCCATAAGCTGCCCGCTTTTGTAGTAGCGCTTCCAAAAGCCCGACATTTTATTGTCCTCGTACTGGCCGTCTATCTCCAGCTGCCCACTTTCGTAGTAAGCGCGAAACGGCCCGTCAAAACGCCCCTGCCGATAGTGCTCCACCACCTGCGTGTCTCCCGTCTCGTAGTAAAGCACCCGGATGCCGTGCAGGGTATCGTTTTCGTATTGCGCCTCCTCCAGGAGCCGATCTTCTTCATCAAATTTTTGGTAAAGGCCCTCTTTGGCATAGCTTTCTTTATCACGGGTATAGCGTTCGGTGTAGCCGTAGCTGTCGACGTGCTCCACTTGCTCCATCCGGCTTTTACAAGCAGTGGACAATAAGAACAGGCAAGCGCAGAGCAACAAGAAAGTTCTGGTCATGTAAGATAAGGTTTTGGAATTCTAATCCGTGGCTATTCCCTACTGTAAGGGATCGCAAATGGTAGAACGCAGTAGCATGCTGTGCATTTTAGGCGGGTGTAAAAATAACAGGCTTCCCGCTTATACCCATCAGAATATGCCGGGAATTGCACGGGCGGGCATCTGGGCGACATGATTTTTTGCTGGCGAGGAGCCACTTTAGAGGCAGAAGAGACGTTATTTTGGTAAGAAATTCAGCGAGAATGGCTTATATTGAAAGCCCATGAACAAAAAGCTGTGGAATTTTTACTACTCTTTTCCCGTACAGCTCGTAGTGTTGCATTTGCGCAGCCACTTGCTGCTGCTCTCGCTATGGCTGGTTTTCGTCCTGCTCATCACCGGGGCGCTGGCAAGAAGGCTAGGCTTTCAGTACCTGTTTTTAGATGCCGAATACCTCGGGCAGGTTAACTTTTACAGCTTTTTCTTTTTGGGCATCGGCTTCGGCAGCTTTTTTATGAGCTGGAACCTGGCGACCTACCTGCTCAGCGCCCACTACTTTCCTTTCCTGGCCTCTCTGTCGCGGCCGTTCACCAAGTTCGCCATCAACAACTTTGTGCTTCCACTAGCATTTCTGCTCCTGTACATTGGCGTGACTGTCTACTTTCAGCACTACTACGAGGGCCTGGTGTTCCGTGAAATATTGCTGAATACGTTGGGCTTTCTGAGCGGCACGGTTTGTTTGGTGATTCTGTACGCCCTTTATTTCCAGTTCACCAATCGCGATATTTCCTACTACGAACGTTGGCGCAACCGGCCGCCGCATTTGTCGCGGGCTTACACGCCCGGCCGCCGCTCGGTTGACCTGGAGTACATCAAACGCGATACTACTCGCTGGCGCGTTAGTTTTTACCTGAATGAAGCTTTTCGCTCCCGCCTAGTACGGAGCGTGGCGCACTACGACTCCAGTGTGCTCAAGAGTATTTTCAAACAGAACCACCTGAATGCTTTGGTGCTGCAGCTCATCAGTATGCTGCTGTTGCTCGTCCTCGGCTACCTCATAGACTATGCGCCCTTTCGGATTCCAGCAGGGGCCAGCCTCTTCATTCTGGCAAGCGTGCTGACCGCAGTCATTGGCGCTATTACCTACTGGTTCAGCGAATGGAGCATCAGTGTTTTCGTCTTGATTTTGGTGGGGCTGAATTTTCTGACCCGATTCGACGGCTTCAACTACACCAACAAAGCCTACGGAATAAACTATGATACTACGCGGGCGGAATATTCCCGGGAGCGGCTGCGCGAACTTTGTTCTGCCGGCCGGATAGAGGATGACATGAGTCAGACCCGAAACATTCTTGAGCGCTGGCGGATGCGAACGGGGGAAGAGCGGCCCAAAATGGTCATCCTTTGCTCAAGCGGCGGGGGGCTAAAGTCCGCTACCTGGAGCATGCAAGTGGCACAAACCGCCGACAGCTTGCTCAACGGCAGGCTGCTCGATCATACCACCCTCATCACCGGCGCTTCGGGAGGGATGATCGGCATGGCTTACCTGCGAGAGCTCTACCTGCGGCAGCAAATGGGAGAGGAAGTAGAGCTTTACAGCGAACAGCATATCGACCACATCGCCAAAGACCTCATCAACTCTATTGCTTTCACCATCGTCTCAAATGACCTCTTCATTCCCTGGAGCAGCTTTGAAGCCAATGGATATACCTACTACAAAGACAGGGGCTACATCTTTGAGCGTCAATTAGATGAAAATACGCAAGGGGTACTGAACAAGACAATAGGCGAATATCAGGAAGCAGAGGCCTCGGCGCTCATCCCTATGCTGTATCTTACGCCTTCGATCGTCAATGATGCCCGCCGGTTGATCATTTCTCCGCAGGGCGTGTCCTACATGATGATGGCACCGGTGGGGCAGCGCTATCCAGAAGCCGTAGAAGTAGATGCCGTAGACTTTGGCGCTGCTTTTCAGGCGCAGGACGCCGACAACCTCCGTTTGCTGAGCGCCCTGCGCATGAATGCTACCTACCCCTATGTGCTGCCCAATGTGCACCTGCCCAGCCTGCCGGGAGTGGAAGTGATGGATGCCGGCTTCTTGGACAACTACGGTATTGTGTCAGCCACCCGCTTCATACACGTTTTCAAAGATTGGATACTGGAGCATACCAGCGGGGTGGTGCTGGTGCAGATCAGCAGCTCCGACAAGGTGGAGGAAATACAGCCGAGCGGGGGGCAGGGCATCGTAGAATCCTTGCTCAACCCGCTGGGCATCGCTGGAAAGGTGCTGGTCAAACAAGAATTCGAGCATGACAACAGCCTGGGTTTCATTTATGACCTGCTGGGGGAGGAAAACTTCGAGGTAGTTCGCTTCTTCTACTACCCTAGCACGGAAAATCAGCTGGAAGCGTCCATCTCTTTCCACATAACCGCCCGCGAGAAGAAGGATGTGCTGCGGGCCATCCACCATCCCGATAATGTGGTGGGGCTGCGACGTTTGGAGCAGCTCATCGGGCCCCAAAGTCAACAAAACCATTCCGCTGTGCATTTTGATTAGGAATTAAATAATCCTACATCATCATGAAGCAGATACCTGCAGCAACTTTGGATAACGCCATGGCATACTCTGCCTACCGGAGCATGATCAGCGAAGGCTTAGCAAGTGGAAAAACGACCGGCGAAAACCAAGGGGAAGCCATGCTAGAGTATACCAAGATGAATGAAACCCGCATGAACCGGCTGGATAAGACCACTAAACTCATGGAGGAAGTGGAGCGGGAATTGCAGGCCATTCAGCAACCGTTGACCTGGCTGGCGTTGACCGAAGCCTGGTGTGGGGATGCCGCACAGGTGCTTCCGGTCGTGAATAAGATGGCGCAGGCCAGTGAACACATATCCTTCAAGCTAATCCTACGCGACGAGCACCCGGATATCATGAACGCATTCCTGACCAACGGCGGCAAATCCATTCCCAAAATCATCGTTTTGGATGCCCAAACCCGCAACGTGCTCGGCAGTTGGGGGCCTCGCCCTGCCGAAGTCCAGCAAATGGTCATGGAAACTAAAGAGGAACTGGCAAACATGACAGATAAAGCTGCTAAGCAGCAGCGCTATCAAGAACTGGTGACAAAGGCTCAAAAATGGTACGCCCGAGACAAGACCCGCCGGATACAGCAGGAATTCCTGCAGGCGGTGCGCCAAAGCTTGAACGCGGAGGTCACGACTTTATAGCTTATCCTCCCGATTTTGCAAATTATTATAGTATTTTCGCCTTTACGGTCCACAGGGCTCGTAAAGGCGATTTGTTTTGCCCATCGCCGGAGTAAAATCCAAAAACCAAGTCTATATGATAAATGTCGAACTTCTCCGAAAAATCTGTGAAACCCCTGGAGCGCCGGGCTTCGAGCAACGGGTGCGCGAGCTGGTCATTGAAGAAGTACAACCCCTTGTGGATAAGCTCGAGACAGATGCCATGGGCAATGTATTGGCGATAAAAAAGGGGAAGGCCGACAAGCGGGTCATGGCAGCTGCTCATATGGACGAGATCGGCTTCATTGTTACCCATATTGATGAAGATGGCTTCCTGCGTTTTCACACCCTGGGCGGCTTTGACCCCAAAACCCTGAGCTCGCAGCGGGTGATCGTCCATGGCAAAAAAGACCTGATGGGCGTGATGGGCTCCAAACCCATACACTTGATGAAGCCAGAGGAGCGCAACAAGCAGGTGCCCATCAGCGAATATTTCATAGATGTTGGCATGAAGCGGGAGGAAATCATCAAGTGGGTCTCCGTAGGCGATCCTGTAACCCGGGAGCGGCAGCTCATCGAAATGGGCGAATGCGTCAACAGCAAATCACTCGACAACCGGGTTTCAGTTTTCATCCTCATCGAAGCCCTCCGCGCTTTGAAAGACAAAGAAGTACCCTACGACATCTACGGCGTATTTACCGTGCAAGAGGAAGTTGGGCTGCGCGGGGCTATGTCTTCTGCCCATCATATCGACCCTGACTTCGGTTTCGGGCTAGATGTCACCATAGCTTTTGATGTACCCAGTGCCCAGGCGCATGAGAAAGTTACTCACCTGGGCAAAGGCGCCGCCATCAAAGTGATGGATGGCACCAGCATCTCCGACTACCGTATGGTGCAGTACCTGAAGCAATTGGCCGACAAACGGGAAATCCCCTGGCAACCGGAGGTGCTGCCCGCTGGGGGCACCGATACAGCGGGTGTGCAGCGCTCGGGCAAAAAGGGAGCCATCGCCGGAGCTATCTCTATTCCCCTTCGCCACATGCACCAAACCATAGAAATGGCGCATAAAGGAGATATAGAAAACTGCATCAACTTGCTGGTAGCGGGCTTCGAAGAACTCGACCAGTTCGACTGGAACTTTGGCAGAGGAAATGCGCCCGGGGAGGGAAGCAACGTTTACGACATTCCATAAAACAAGAAGGGCCACATGAACGCCAAACAAATTGTCATGAGTCTGGTATTGGGTGGCGCTGCCATTTACTTTTTCTTCAAATACTTGCCGGATTTAGAGCGCTTATTCGAGAGCGGAAGCTCCCTGTTTTTCACCCTGCTTTTGCTGTTCGTACTGGGGTACATGGTGTACAAAGTGCTGCGGTCTTGACGCTTAGGAAGCTGCAACTTTGGATATGGCGTTTCGGCCCGCTACGGCAAGCAGTTCATTGACCATCATTGCCGTTGCCCCCCATAGTACTTTTCCGTAAAGGTCAAAATAAGGCACATTGCGCAGGGTTATCTGCTGCGATAGTTGGAGGTCGGTCTTCTGTTGCGTTTCCGGGCGGGAAATGAGCTCAAAGGGAATCTGCAGGATACCCCTCACCTCGCTTTCCTGGGGCTGAAAAGAGGGGGTTTTGGTGGCAACCCCCACGTAGGGATTGACCTGAAAGTTGCTTACCGGAATGTACAATTCTGTCAGCTTGCCGAGCACCTCTACTTTGGAGGCATCCAGGCCGATTTCCTCCTCGGCTTCCCGCAGAGCGGTTTGTTTCAGCGAGCCGTCGTGGCTTTCGTACCTTCCTCCCGGAAAGCTGATTTGGCCAGCGTGCCGATCTTTCTTATACCGGGCTTGCCGTTCGATAAACACCAGATGCCACTGCTCATCCCTTGGGTAAAACAGCGCGAGCACCCCTGCCTGCTTAGCATCCGGGGGCGGCTGGTCAACCCGGCGGCGCACCACATGCGCCATCTGGTACTGCACCTCTTGCCCGGGTAACGGTGCCTTCAGCCCCTGCTCCAGATTATAAATTAAACGATCATCCATACCTTTGAAAACCAAACATTCCGCCAATGGTTGACTTCTGACGTTTAATGCCTTACTAACAGGGTGCTAGCTATTAAGAGTGTACTGTTCATACTTGGCTGAAGTACGGCTGCCATTTCAACCGTTAATTTTGGCAGCCCTTCAAAGCCTGGCGCAGGAGGAGCATCGGCCAAACTTTTTCCATTAACTCCCAGCTCCAGCCAAGCTTTTTTCGCTCTGGTAGGCCCTAAGTGCTTGTTTGGAGGCCAGCCTTTGAGCTAAAAAAGGCCACTTTTTCGGTGATACTGCGTTGCTTTTCTTGGCCGTACCTCAGGGTATGCCCTTCGAAAAGCGCCTTGTCTTACCGAAAAATTGACACTTTTCACTTTCAAATCCGACCTCCAAACAAGCACTAAATCTGCGCCCCCGTGCTTTTTTGACCCTCCAACTAAGGTAGGAGCAATGTCATTGGCTTGCAACTTCCATTTTTCAGCTCCTTCCCAACCGTTTTCTGACATCAATTCATACAAAGCTTCTCCAACAGTTTTTGTTTGTTTACGCGCTGGCGCAGGCCATTGGAAGTAATTCCAGTACGCTTCCCGAAAAGCAACAAGAAGCGCTCTCGGGCGTAGCTGCGGTACACCATAGTCTGCAGAAAACAACAGCCTCCATATCCCCACGGTAGCCCAACTCCAAAAGACGAGCCAATATTTGCTTTCGATAGTTGGCAAATTTATTGCTCATCAGCCCCTTGACATTCTCAATCATGACGGCCTTGGGGCAAGTTTGTTCCACAATTCGAAGTGCTTCCGGGAACAAATCTCTTTCGTCGTCATACCCCAATTGCTTGCCTGCTACGGAAAAGGGCGGGCAAGGCACTCCCCCGGAAAACAAATCAACTCCTTATGAGAAGATAGAGCATCTCGGATTTTTGCCCATTGGGCGGCTCACGGCTTTTGGGGGCTAAAACAAAAAGCCCGCAACGCTGATGCGCTGCAGGCTTAATTGTATCTATCCAATGGAGAAGGGAAGCCTCAGGCTTACTGCTTGTCTTTGTCTTCGCCTTCGCCCTTGTTCTCGGTGTCCCCTTCTTCCTCATCTTCCAGCTGATCTTTCAGCTGGTTAAAGGCTGCCAAGTCGCCAAGCGTAGACTTCTCGACGGAAGACTGTTGCTTTTTGACTGCCTTGCGGGTTTCCTTGCGTTCCTTTTGCTTCTCCTTGCGTACTTCGTCTTCCGCCTCGCGACGGATGTCTTCCAGGTAGCGCAGGTGAGAAACAAGGATGCGCTTATCGTCTCGGTTGAACTCGATGACCTTGACCGTCAGGCTCTCTTCCACCTCTGCCAGCTGCCCATCTTCCTTGCGGATATGCTTGATGGGAGCAAAAGCTTCCAAACCATAGGGCATCTGAACGATCGCCCCCCGGTCGTCCTTGCGTACCACCGTAGCTTCGTGGTAAGAGCCCACGGGGAATACATTTTCGAATGTATCCCAGGGGTTTTCTTCCAGCTGCTTGTGGCCAAGAGACAACTTGCGGTTCTCCTTATCAATATCGAGAATCATGATATTGATGGTCTCCCCAACCTTCGTGAATTCGGAAGGGTGAGAGAAGCGCTTGGTCCAAGAAAGGTCGGAAATGTGGATCATACCGCCGATGCCCTCCTCCAGCTCGACGAACACGCCGTATGGAGTAAGGTTCTTGACCTCTCCGCTGTGTTGGCTGCCCTCCGGGAAGCGCTCTTCGATGTCGCTCCAGGGGTCTTTTGACAGCTGCTTTATAGAAAGGGACATCTTGCGGTCTTCGCGGTCAATGGTAACGATCTTAGCATCGTATTCCTGCCCGAGCTTGAAGTATTCGCGGGCGTTGATCGGCTGATTGCTCCAGCTCACCTCAGATACGTGGATCAAGCCTTCTACGCCCGGTTGTATTTCCAGGAAGGCTCCATAATCCTCAATGTTGACGATCTTGCCTTTGACGACAGCTCCTTCCTTGATGCTTTCATCCAGCACATCCCAGGGATGGGGCTGCAGCTGCTTCAACCCAAGGGAAATCCGCTTCTTGTTCTCATCGAAGTCGAGCACCACCACATTGATCTTCTGATTGAGCGAAAGCACTTCGCTCGGGTGGCTGATGCGCCCCCAGGAGATGTCAGTGATGTAAAGCAGGCCATCGACGCCGCCAAGGTCGAGGAATGCGCCAAAGTCGGTGATGTTCTTGACGAGGCCTTCCAGCACCTGCCCTTTTTCCAGGCTCGCGATGATCGCTTCCCGCTGTTCCGCCAGGTCGCTCTCGATGAGCGCCTTGTGGGAAACCACAGCGTTTTTGATTTGCTCGTTGATCTTCACTACTTTGAATTCCATGGTCTTTCCGACGTAGGAATCATAGTCGATGATAGGCTTGATATCAATTTGTGAGCCGGGCAGGAAGGTTTCCAGCCCGCCGCAATCGACAATGAGGCCGCCCTTGGTCTTACTGATGACGGTGCCTTTGATGACAGTGCCGTTCTCGTAGGAATCAACGATATTTTCCCAGGCGCGCAGCAGTTTGGCTTTCCGGCGGGAAAGCACCAGCTGCCCTCTGGCATCTTCTTGTTGCTCTACGTACACGTCGATGGTGTCACCGACTTCCAAATCAGGCGTGTCACGGAATTCGGATAGCGACACCAGGCCATCCGACTTGAAATTGATGTCCAGCACGACGTCTCCGTCGCTGATGGAAGTGACTCTGCCCTTGACAATTTCATTTTCGATAACAGAAGTGAGGGTGGAATCGTACTGATTTTCCAATTGCTCCCGCTCCTCCTCAGAGTAAGCGAGCCCGGAGCGGCGGTCAGCCTCCCAGTCAAAATCATCGTGCGCCGTTTCGGCTACTACTTCCTCCTCTTCCAGCTCTTCTTCGGGCTCCTCATCGCTTCCGGAAGACTCTTCCTCCGCTTGCTTTTCTTCGGATGCTCCTTCTTCCTGGCTTTCAGCTACCTCAGCAGCCTCCGCTGTTTCCTCAGTGGCGGCGGTTGCCTCTTCTGCCGCTTCCGGCTGAGGTGCTTCAGCCGCTTTTTCTTCTTCTTTCTTTGGCTCTTCTTCCGCCTGAGGCGTTGCTGCCTCTTCGGTTTTTTCCGCCTCTTCAGCTGTTTCTGTTACTTCTGCTTGGGGCGTTTCCGGCTGCTGTTCCGGTGTATCATCAGCAGCTTGGCTTTCTTCTGCCTGGTTTTCGGGCATTTCCTGCCCTTCTTCTTTTTCCAAATCTTTGTCGTCTAGCATTGAAAGAATGCTTTTTAGGTTAAAAAATGTTGTGAACGCTTCCGAAAAGCTTGAGAATCAAGTGCTTGCTCCTGGCTTTTCAAAGAAGCGGGGCAAAGGTACAGGAATTATTCAGGATTGTAAAGCAAAAGCTTGAATTTCAGTGCATTTGGGTTACGCCCATGATTTACAGAGGCAGGAGGGGAACAAATCCATGCAGAAGCTTGTCCAAGCTCTGTCGGGAAGGCTTCTTGGCGATTTGCTGGATGATCGTAACATCCAAAGAAGAAAAATTTGTACTTTGGCTCTTATAGTTTAGTATGCCGGACTAGAAGCTGACGATGAGTTTTGAGCATCCTTAACACAGCAAGCCGTCCGGCCTCCTTTGATAACCGGTTAAACCAGATTTTGGATTATGAGCGACCAACGGCCATGGCTTAAGAATTACCCAAGCGGCATACCCGCCAACATCAACGCAGACCAATATTCGACCCTGGTTGAGATGTTTGAGGAAACATTCAAGAAGTACGGCAGTCGTACGGCTTTCGCCTGTATGGGCAAAGAACTCAGCTTTTCGCAACTTGACAAGAAGTCCCGGGATTTCGGCGCCTACTTGCACTCCCGAGGGCTGCAGCCGGGCGACAAAATCGCCCTGATGATGCCGAATTTGCTACAGTACCCCATCGCCCTATTCGGTGCGCTGAGAGCGGGCTTGATTGTCGTCAATACCAACCCGCTCTATACGCCGCGTGAAATGCGGCATCAGTTCACCGACTCCGATGTAAAGGCGATCGTTATCGCGGAGAACTTTGGGTCGAACTTGCAGAAGATCATGGCGGACACCAACATCTCCACCGTCATCACAACGAGTATCGGGGAGCTGCTGGGTTTTCCTAAGAAACACATCGTCAACTTTGTGGTCCGCAACATCAAGAAGATGGTGCCGAAGTACGACATCCCCAATACGGTAAGCTTTTCCGACGCGCTCAAGCAGGGCAAACGCTTTACCCTCGAGGAATATAAAGGGGAGCCGGATGATGTGATCCTGCATCAGTACACTGGAGGCACAACGGGCGTGGCAAAGGGGGCTATGCTGACCAACCGCAACTTGGTGGCCAACATGCTGCAAATCCGCGCCTGGATGATGCCCTTCCTGAAAGAAGCCGAAGAAGTGGCGCTGAACCCGCTGCCCTTGTACCACATCTTTGCCTTTACCGTCAATTGCCTGGCGCTCATGAGCTTTGGGACAACCAACGTGCTGATCACCAACGCCCGGGACTTGGACTCGGTCATCAAGGCCATGAAGGATTACCCCATTTCTTTGGTCACCGGCGTCAACACCCTCTTCAACGCCCTGATCAACCACAAAAATTTCGAGACAGTCGACTTTTCCAATTTGAAAGTTACCGTTGGGGGTGGCATGGCAGTACAGCGCTCCGTGGCGGAAGCTTGGCAGAAAATTACGGGCTGCCAGCTTTCCGAAGGCTACGGTATGACGGAGTCTTCCCCCGTAGTCAGCGTCAACCCACTGGATGATACCGGCCGCATCGGCACCATCGGCATACCCGTGCCTTCCACTGATGTGCGCATCGTGGATCGGCAAGGCAATATCTTGGCGAACAATCAGGCAGGCGAGCTTCAGGTGAAGGGGCCACAAGTGATGAAGGGCTACTACAACCGCCCGGAAGATACCAAAAAGACCGTGGTAGACGGCTGGCTTTGTACTGGAGATGTGGCGATGATCGATGATGACGGCTTTATGCGTATTGTCGACCGCAAGAAAGACATGATCCTTGTTTCGGGTTTCAACGTATACCCCAACGAGGTCGAAGAGATCGTCGCTGCCCACCCTAAAGTATTGGAGTGCGCCGCTATCGGGCTGCCGGATGAAAAGTCCGGAGAAATTGTCAAGATATTTGTGGTGCGTAAAGACAAATCCCTGAAGGAAAAAGAGCTGATCGAATACTGCCGGGGCGAACTGACCGCCTATAAGGTGCCCAAACAGGTAGAATTCCGCAAAGAATTGCCCAAAACGAACGTCGGGAAAATCCTCCGCCGGGAATTGCGGGAGGAAACCGCTGGCCAATCGTAAAGCAACAAGGAAGACCGGTTCCGAGGCTTTTTGTTCGGGCAACCGGCATCAGCTCCCTACACAAAACAATAACAGTTCTATGCCATCAAATAAATTTGACGCTGCCAAAGCGCCCAAGGCGGTGGGGCGGTATCCGCACGCCCGGCGCGCGGGCAATCTTCTGTTCCTTTCCGGCATCGGCCCGCGCGATCCCGAAACGGATGCCGTGCCTGGCCTGGAGCAATCTCCTACCGGCAACTACAAGCAATTTGACTTTGAAGCCCAGTGCCACGCTGTGTTCCAAAACGTCAAGCGGGTGCTGGAAGCCAGCGGCGCCAAGTGGGAAGACCTCGTGGATGTGACGGTATTCCTCACCGATATGCAACGGGACTTCCTGACTTACAACCGCATCTACGGCGAGTATTTCAAGGATCATCAACCCTGCCGGACCACCGTTGGCATCGACGCTCTGCCTACGCCGATTGCTATTGAGCTGAAGTGCATTGCGTTGGTAGATGGCATTTAGCGATGAGCACTCAATAACTGTCGGTTTTCTAGGAGCGCTTTTTCCTTTATCCGGCGTTAAACAACCGCCTTGGCTAAAGAAAAAATCGCTAGCCTATCTAAACCCGACACTTATTTATCTCTCATCGCTTAAGATCCCTGCCTTGTATACCACAATTCCCAAGACTGCCGTTGTAATGCAGGCAAGGATCAGCTATCTTTGCCCTCCTTTTTATGGAAATGTTCCTAAAAACTGAATCAACCGTGAAAAATGCACTACTCGCAGCCGTGATGTTGTTCGGGCTAGCCGTCCATCTCGATGCTCAAAAAGGCTGGGAAGCCGGAGGTTGGGCTGGCGCTGCTTTCTACTTTGGCGATTTGAATACCAATTACGACCTCAGTTCGCCCGGCCCGGCCGGAGGGCTGGTGGCACGCTACAACTTCAACAAGCGCATCTGCCTCAAAGTATCGGGCAACTACGCGCAGGTCAGCGCGGATGACGCCAATTCTTCCAACCCATTTGAACGGGCGCGCAACCTTAGCTTCGAATCGGACATCATCGACGGCACAGTGCAGTTCGAATTCAACTTTCTCCCTTATACCCATGGCAGCCGGGACGAATTCTTTACCCCCTATGTTTTCGCGGGCTTCAATGTCTTCTATTTCAACCCCATGACCGAATACGAAGGGGAAATGGTAGAGCTTCGACCCCTGGGGACCGAAGGGCAGTTCCGGGGAGAAGAGTACTTTAGTGTGAATGGCGGGCTGGCCTACGGCATCGGCATGAAACTGTCGCTGACCTATGAACTCAGCCTCAACTTTGAGCTCAACGCCCGCTCCTTGTTTACCGACTACCTGGATGATGTCAGTACTGTCTATCCTGATAAGGACGACCTGGAGCAGCTGCGGGGCGAAATAGCGGTAGCCCTTTCTGACCGCTCCATTCCGATCGACGGCATAACGAACAATCAAATCGGGCGCGAAGGGACACAGCGGGGCAACAGCACTAATAATGACACCTTCGTCACTTTGGGCGTCGGCCTGGTTTACTACTTTGGCGACCTCGACTGCCCGGATACCGGGCGTGATTTCTGAAGGCGCCGGAACCTGAGCACTGCCAGATCGTTTGGAATAAAAAAAGCATGGTACAGCAAAAAAGCATCACCCTCAGCCCCTTGCCCCGGGGATACCACATCATAACACCAGAAATTGAGCGCCGCTTGTCGGGCATATTGCCCGAGCGGGGGCTGCTGCATTTGTTCCTGCAGCATACCTCCGCTGCCCTGGCCATCAATGAAAATGCTGACCCCGATGTGCGGGAAGATTTTGAGCGCATCTTCAATCACATTGTCCCGGAAAACCTGCCATTCCTCAAACACACCATAGAGGGGCCAGATGACATGCCCGCTCATATCAAAGCTGCCATGATCGGCGCTTCCGTAAGCATCCCAGTTTCGGAGCGCCGGCTCAATTTGGGGACCTGGCAGGGCATCTACCTCTGCGAATTCCGCAATCAGGGAGGAGCTCGCAAGTTGGTGGCTACCCTGTACAGCTGACCGCCCTTTCCAGATTGGCAAAATCTGCCTATCTTTATAGTACACTAGCGGTGAGGGAAACAGTAGACCGCCACCTATTCAGTTGCAACTGCATCATAACCAGATTATTATTTACAAATAAAATGTTCGAGCACTTTGTTCCTTTACCACTGTTGCTGTATACCATAACCAGATTGGTTTGCCACAAAGGCAGCATCGGCAAACTCGAAACCGAATACTGTATTACATGCCATTCTTCGGAAACCTGATCAAGAGAAGCCTGAGCGTTGGGGAAAAACTACAGAACCGCCGCCGCGCTGACCCCCTGCAATTACAAAGGCGGACGCTCCGCCGGCTCCTTAAACGGGCACAGCAGACCGCCTTCGGGCAGTACTACGACTTTAACAAACTGCTGCACGAGAAAGAGCGCTGCATCGAGGCTTTCCAACAAAAAGTGCCGGTATTTGACTACGATGCGATGTACAGCAAATGGTGGCACATGACGCTTCGGGAAGTAGCGGATGTCAGCTGGCCGGGGAAAATCAAATACTTTGCCCTGAGCTCGGGCACCTCCGGAGCGCCCAGCAAGCACATACCAATTTCGGAGGAGATGCGCAGAGCTATGAAGCACGCTGGCTTGCGCATGTTTTTCGCTCTGACCAACTTCGAGGTGGAGCCAGAATTATACACCAAACCGATGCTCATGCTGGGCGGCAGCAGCGACCTGGACAATCAGGGCGGTTTTTACCAGGGCGACTTAAGCGGCATCAACGCTACGCAGCCGCCTTTCTGGCTGCGGCCCTACTACAAGCCCGGCGACAAAATCGCCCGCATCAAAAGCTGGGAAGAAAAAATCACAGAAATTTCCCGCCACGCTCCCGAATGGGACATCGGCTTCCTGGTAGGCATCCCCTCTTGGCTACAATTGATGATGGAGCGCATCATTGAGGACCATCAGCTGGAAACCATCCACGATATATGGCCCAATCTCGAAGTTTGCGTGCACGGAGGTATTGCCTTCGAACCACTCAGAAAGAGCTTCGAACGCCTGCTGGCTCACCCTCTGGTCTACATGGACTCTTATCTGGCATCCGAAGGCTTCATCGCCTACCAGCAGCGGCCAGAAACCAACGCCATGCGCTTGCTGCTGCACAACGGTATTTTCTTTGAATTCATCCCCTTCAATGAAGACAACTTTGATGAGGATGGCCATATCCGCTCCAACCCTGCAACCTTCACCATTGATGAAGTAGAGGAAGGCGTAGACTACGCCTTGCTGATCACCACCTGCGCCGGCGCCTGGCGCTACCTTATAGGGGATACCGTGCGCTTCCCCGACCGCACTATCCCCGAAGTGCTGATAACGGGGCGTACCAAGCACTTCCTCAGCATCTGCGGAGAGCACCTCTCAGTTGACAATATGAACCAGGGCATACAGCAAGTGGAAGAAGAACTCCACCTAAGCATCAGGGAATTCACTGTCGGCCCGGTGCAGCGAGGCAACCGCTTTGTCCATCGCTGGTACTTGGGCTGCGAAAGAGAAGCCAATACCGAACACGTGAAAGCGGTACTCGACCGGCGGCTGCAGGAGGTAAATGCGGACTACAAAACGGAGCGCGACAGTTTGCTGCAGATGGAAGTAGAGCTTTTGCCCATCGATGTCTTCTACGAATGGCAAGCCGAAAAAGGCAAGCTGGGCGGCCAAAATAAATTTCCCCGCGTAATGAAAGGCAAGCGCTTTGCCGAATGGGATAGCTTCGTACACCAAAGAAGCCGTCGATAAGCTTGCTCAGGCTGCGGGTATTTCATTTTTTCACCTTTTCTTTACGGTCAAAAAGCATGGATCTCGTTTTTCAGGGGGTCAAAGTTGGCTTGATTCTGGCCCTGCTGATCGGCCCAATATTCTTTGCAGTAGTACAAGCTGGGGTAGAGGAGGGCTTCCGGGCAGGCGCGGCTGTGGGTTCTGGCATCTGGGTCAGCGATTTTATGTTCATCATGACCGTGTACTGGGGGCTATCCTACATCAGCAAGGTCGTTGCCAGCCCTGAGTTCCCGCTGTACCTTGGCATCGGCGGCAGTATCACGCTCACCTTATTTGGCCTGGGGTCTTTGCTCACCAACCCCAAAGGAGGACACCTGCCGGCATGGTCCAAGAGCAGCCTGCGCACCTCCTCCTACCCTAGCCTCTGGCTGAAAGGCTTTCTCATCAATACCCTCAACCCCTTTACCTTTTTCTTTTGGGTGGGCGTAGCCACAACGGTGGTGGTGGATGGCGAACTGGAGTATACCGAAGCCCGCTACTTCTTCGGCGGTATCCTGGGGACCATCATTTCTACGGATTTGCTGAAAGCCCTGATGGCCAAACGCATCCGCAAGTGGCTCCGCCCTAAACACTTGCTTTGGCTGCGCCGCGTGTCTGGCATCGCCCTGATTATCTTTGCCCTGGTGCTGCTGGGCAGGGTCCTTTGGATGTTATGAAACCGCTTGATCTATGCGCCAGTCCATAACCCGAAACCACAGGGGCGGGACCAGAGATAACAGAATCGCCCCGGGGTAACCAGTCGGGAGCTGCGGGCTTTCCGGCTGATGGCGCAAAATCTGGTACTTGCGGGAAGCTTTGTAGTGATGGTCAGAGTGCCGCGTCAGTTCGTAGAGGAATATCCGCCCCAGTTCATGGTCAGAATTCCAGGAATGCTGAGGCCCCACCCGCTCATAACGGCCGTTGGGCAGCCGCTTGCGTTCCAGGCCGTAGTGCTCAATGTAATTAACGGACTCTAGCATCAAAAAGCCAAAGACAGCGATAGCCACTGCGTAGGGAACCATAGCCCACCCCATCCACAAGCCTACCCCAGCTAGGTAAACCAGCTGCAGCAGGGTAAAACGGATCATCTCATTGTCAAGGCTCAGCACGGGCTTACCAGCCCGCTTTTGGCGCTCCGCCTCCAATCGCCAAGCACCAAGGTACCCCCCAATAACAGACCGGAACCAAAAAGCGTAAACGGTTTCGCCCCGCCGCGAACTAGCCGGGTCCCTGGGAGTAGCTACGTGCTTATGGTGCCCAAGGTTATGCTCAATGATGAAGTGATTGTAAAGGGCAGGCAGGAGAAGGGCTTTCGCCAACAAACGTTCTGTGTAATTGCTGCGGTGCCCCAGCTCGTGTGCTACATTAATGCCTGCCGTACCAATGACTAAACCTACGCTGCAGGTCATCCCAGTGATTTCGTAACCAGCCAGGCTTCCTTCCGACAAGGTATACAAATAGTACGCTACTAAACCATACACCAGCGGCAGGTTGAAGTACAGCAGGTAATCGAACAGACGAGCTCGGCTGCGCGCTGCTTCTGCCTCCTCCGGATGGTTTTCGGGCGATTGGGGCACGAAAAGCTCTACCACCGGGATAAGCACAAATCCCAGGTATAGGGCGGCGAAAGACCAAACTCCCCCGAAAAAAACAGCTGCGTAAGCAGACAGGGGCAACAGGTAAGCTATCAGATACTTGGCATCACGTTGGTTCATCTTGACAAATCCATTTGATACCCTAAAATAATACGGATTCCAGAAAAGTGCAAGATGTGGATAAGCCTACAGCCCGACACTTCGGCAGAATGAGCGGGCCGTAGGTTATTTTACTGCAGCGCCGGAGCGCCCTTTGATTGGGTTCGGGCGTACATTTCGACGGGGCCGTCGTTGTTGGCCACAACCAGGGCTGTACGGCCCGGCTTTCCCAGGCGGATCAGCGCAATATCCTTGACATTCCGGTGCAGAAACAGGCCGCTGTCCGGCATGTAGAGCGAGCTTTGGAAAGTGCCGTCTCCGTTGCCCAGCAGCAACAGCCCCTTGCCAGCGTCGTAGGCGGGCGTCTCAACCTCTGTTTCAAACATATTGCCGCCAATAACAGCATCCAGATGGCCGTCCCCGTTAAAGTCTTCTGTGACAATACTGTTGATGGGAGCGATTTGGGCCGCCACCGGGAGGTCATGCAAGCTAAATTTACCATCCCCGAGATTTTCCATGTACACGCTCGCAAAGTTGTCTGCTTCATAGTGCAGGGCAGCCGAAAGCTTTTCTTTGCCGTAGATGTCCTCCAGGGAGGAAGAGGCAAACTTGGCGTAAGACTGGAATTTTTCGGCCAGGAAAGGCATCTGGGTGGTTGAGCACTCCTTGCCCCGCACTGGCACTATGTCGCCTTTGTAATGCTTGCTCAGTACGATATCGAGCGTGCCATTGTCGTCGAAATCGTTGCAGAATACATGCAGGTTTTTCTTTTCGCTGGGATGAAACTTGTTGTTCAGCCCAATGTTGCCGACGATGAAGTCCTGGTCGCCGTCTCCGTCGAAATCTCCAGGAGCAATCTGATACCACCATCCGCGCTTGCCCCTAGCTTCGAGCGCATTCTCACTTGCTAACTGGCCCTGCTCGTTTTTCAGCAGGGTGATGGGCATCCATTCCCCCACCAAGAAGAGGTCTTCCCAGCCATCTCCGTCTGTATCCGTCCAGGCAACATCGGCAACCATACCGATGCGCTGTAGAGCGGTAACTTCGCTGGTAATATCCGTAAACTTTCCCCTATCATTCTGCAGGAGGTAAGACTGCGGGGGGTGCGGGTATTTGCCTGGCAAAGTGCGGCCCCCTACGAATAAATCCAAATCGCCATCTTGGTCCCAATCGGCAGCAGCAACAGCTGCAGTACTTGAGAGGATCTCTGGCAACTTATCACTGGCTTTCCTTAGGTTGCCCTTGCCGTCGTTAAGGTACAAACGGTCTTGCAGCAAGCGGGAGCCTTCCCGGAAGGCACCACCCCCACCGCTAGCTACGTACAGGTCCAAGTCCCCGTCTTGGTCTGCATCAAAAAACAGCGCACCGAGGTCCTCCTGCTCCGCATCCGCAGCAAGGGCGGGCTGGGCAGTAGGACGAAATGCCATAGAGGGCAACTGGGTGTAAACAACGCCGCTCTGCCCTTTGGCGCCACCCAGGTAGAAGTCCTGTAGGCCATCTCCGTTGATGTCGCCCACAGCCAGGCTCGGCCCGAGCCGGGACTGACGGTGGGGAAGCAGCACTTCGGTCGCGAAGTCATCGTACTCGTTTTCGCGATGGAGAAAGTCCATAGCTTTCTGCTGCTGGGTGATATTCGCAAAATAGGGTTTGGGCTCGCTCTCAGACACCGGGCGGCGCTCCGCCTCATTCATATCCACCGTATGGGTTTGATTGATGCCGGGAGCTTCAAGGGTAGTAGTGGTACCGTCCGGCCAGTGGATTTCGGCCCGGTCAATTTGTTTCACCTCTCCTAGCCCAAAGTGAGCAACGGGCTCGACCTGGGATTGGTACCCTCGGGTAAAATGGTATTCTACCATCTGTTGCTCCGCTCCGTAGAACAGCTTGACCTTAGAATGGAGGCAGCGGTTCTGAGATGCGCCGGCTTTTAACCGAAACCGAATGTAGTTGGCACCACTTCTTTCCCGGCTATTGTTGCGGTACACAAAAGCTTTGCTGCCCAGGTTGTTGGCCACCAGGTCCAGGTCGCCGTCCTGGTCCAGATCGGCATAAGCCGCGCCATGAGAAAAGGAGGGCTGGCCCAGCCCCCAGTCCTTGCTCACATCCGAGAATGTCAGGTTGCCCTCGTTCCGGAACATGTAATTGGGAATCGGCTGCGAATTGGCCTTCTGCAGGTGCTCGAAGTAGGCTTCCTTGGATTTGCCCACCTTTTTGTAGTGCTCTTTGAGCCCCAGCCGCCAGTCGTTGTCTTTGGTATCTCTCCAGTAGCCATTGGTTACGAGGTAGTCCTTTAGGCCGTCGTTATCAAAGTCTGCCAGCAAAGCCGACCAGCTCCAGTCGGTCTGTGCAGTGCCTGCCATCAGCGCCATCTCGCTGAATATGCCGTAGCCGCGGTTGAGCTGCAATGTATTGAACATATACTGCGGCGCGTACCCCATGGCCTCGTTCAGCCAGGTAAATTGGGCTACATTCATGGAGGCCATCAGGGTTTTATTGCGGAAGTGGTCAGCCGGGGTCATGTCGACTACTGCCAGATCTGTCAGGCCGTCGTTGTTGATATCAGCAGCATCACAACCCATGGAGTAGAAGGAGATGTGCGAATTTTTGCTCTTGATCCGGTCTGTGAAGGTGCCGTCGCCATTATTCAGATAAAAAAAATCAGGAATAAAGTAATCGTTGGCTACGTATACATCCAGATAACCGTTTTCGTCAAAATCAGATATGGCCAAGCCGAGGCCAAAGCCTACCTTGTTGACGCCAGCCTGCTCGGTGATGTCGGTAAAGGAGCCGTTCCCGTCGTTGCGGTAGAGGGTGTTGATGTGCCGCTTCTGCTCCTCGGGCTTCAGTTCGGAGAACTTTTTGTGCCAGCGAACGCCATCCCCCTCCATGTTGCGCAGCGAGTGGTTCATGACGAATAGGTCTAAGTCTCCGTCCCGATCCATGTCGAAAAATGCGGATTGCGTGCTGCGGCCCCCATCTTCTATGCCGTAGGCTGCTGCCTGCTCGGTGAAGGAGCCGTCTTTATTGTTGATATAGAGCTGATTGGCCAGTTTTTCCTGCATATTGGTGGGGCCGGAATTGCTCACGTAGATGTCCAGCCAGCCGTCTTCGTTGATATCGGCCAGGCTGACCCCTGTCGACCATTTATTCTCGGACGAGATACCGGCTTTAGCGGTGACATCTTCGAATTGCCAGTTGCCTTTATTGAAGTAGAGCTTGTTGTCGGCATCATTGCCGCAGAAGAACAGGTCCGGCAGCTCGTCTCCGTTGAGATCACCTACAGCGACACCTCCTCCATTGTAGAAGTAATCGTAGATGCTCAGGCAGCGCTGTGGAGTTTCCACAATCTTATTCTGAAAGCCGATGCCCGTTTCCGCCTCGGACAGCAGGGAAAAAGCAGGCAAATCGGGCTGCTTTTCAGCAACGGATGCCTCTTCATCGCACGAATACAACAGCAAAGCCAGGCCAAGGCATAATGGGTAGCTAAGGTAAGTCGGTAATCTCATATTCAATGGTTATTGCATGGCTTCCTTGCGAAAGGCTTAGTCTTAAAAAAATCCAGAAATCAAAACCGGTTGTCCAGGAGCAGCCAACAGTGCGGGTACTGCTTCCTTTTTCCTACGAGAAAGGTAAAGAAATGTTACCGTTTCAAGGTGAAGAAGGGGCCGCCTATGTATCAATTTTTATTGCCAGCGGTACTAATGGAAGCTGTGCTCACGTTCCTGTTTTGCTTTTTGGCCCCCTTGCCTCGCTACAGCGGCAGCGAGGCCTGCTTTTCGGGCGGGAGGCAGCAAAAAAATTTAGATTATCCCCAAAGCCGAACCAGCAGGCGATCATACCGCGAAGCAGCCTAATTAAAAATTTAAAATAAAAAACCGGGTTTTTCATTTAATAAAATTTTGACACAGCCGTTTAATAACGCGTTAATTCAGAATTAAATTTTGGAGCTTAGCTTGACCCGTAGCCCTTTTACACCTACTTTTGCCCTGTCTTACTGCGGTTACTCGGCCGCATGGCAAAACCCTTAAAACAACGTATAATGAAAAGTATCACCTTTGTTCTCCTATTAACTGTATGCAGCTTTTTTACCGCTCAAGCCCAAGCCGGTTTCAAAGCCGGCGATGTTGAAATAGCCGCTGGCATGGGGGTTTTCTCGACGTACTTCAAGGACGGCGCCCAGACAGTAGTGCCCCCGCTGAGCGCCCGCCTGCAGGTACGCTTAGTCCCCAACTTTTCTCTCGGGGCATTCGCCGCTTACTCCTCTTCCGAAGTAAAGCAACGCCCGCTGCCCGACGGCACCTTTCAGGACATTTCCAACGAAACGCTACTAGTGGGCTTGCGGGCAGCCGCGCACAGCCACCGTTTGGGCAACTGGGATGTGTACGGCGGCATGACGCTCGGATACGCCATGCCGGACATTCAGGAGTCCATCAATGGCGTACCCAAAAGCGTAGAGCCGGAGGGGCCTTCGTTTCGCCGGCCCAGCAAGAACACTGTGCTCTACAGCGCCTTCGTCGGCGCTACCTACTACCCCCTCGAGCGCATCGGCGTTTTCGGCGAGGTCGGTTATGGCATCTCCATCTTGAGCTTTGGCTTCAGCGCCCGCTTGTAAACAATATAAGCTATGGAATTGGGTGGCATTGCAGCCGCTCCTATCTTTGCAGTAAAACAAGATGCAGATTACACAGATACCCAAGCTAAAGGCAGCCGACAGCGGCCAATTTTTCCTGATTGCTGGCCCTTGCGCTATTGAAGGAGAAACAATGGCCTTTGAGATTGCCGAGCAGGTTAAGGAAACCTGCGAAACCCTCGGCATCCCCTACATTTTCAAGGGGTCTTACCGAAAGGCCAATCGCTCCCGCGTCGATTCCTTCACGGGTATTGGAGATGAGAAGGCACTGAACATCCTCGGCAAGATAGGAAAAGAGCTGGACCTCCCAGTCACGACGGACATACACGCCGATCAAGAAGCTGCAATGGCAGCAGCCTACGTTGACATCTTGCAGATCCCTGCTTTCCTCTGCCGGCAGACGAGCTTGATCATAGCTGCGGCAGAAACCGGTAAGGTGGTGAACATCAAGAAGGGGCAGTTTCTGAGCCCTGAGGCCATGAAGTTTGCCCGGGATAAAGCCGTCGATACCGGCAATGGCAAAGTACTGCTTACCGAGCGGGGGACTACCTTCGGCTACCAAGATTTGATCGTGGACTTTCGCGGCGTACCGCAGATGCAGGCACTGGGCAGCCCAGTGGTGCTGGATTGCACCCACTCGCTGCAGCAGCCGAATCAGTCGAGCGGTGTGACCGGCGGGCGCCCTGCCCTGATTGCGACCCTTGCCCGGGCGGGAATTGCAGCGGGAGTGGATGGCTTGTTCATTGAGGCCCACCCCCGCCCCGAGACAGCTAAATCGGACGGTGCTAATATGCTGCCGCTGGAGCAATTAAAGCCCCTGCTGGAGCGTTTAGTCCGCCTGCGCCACGCTTTGAAAGATTGAAACAGGCCTCCGGGCAGCATTTTAGCCCCAAACCGGGTCTTAAAAAAACAAGATGCGCGCCCCCTGCCTGTGAAGCTTAACTGAAAAAGCTCGTCAGCAATTTTGGCGAAAGCTTGATTGTTGATACAAGATTTTGTAAATTATTTGTTCATCCAAACCAAAGGAGGAAGCTTATGAAAAACTACCACAACTTACACACCCTGGCAACTACCGTCCTCCTATTGTTCGTGTCCTTTACCGTTTTTGGCCAACAAGCCGTGGAGAAAACGCTTGTAAAGTCCTTTAACCTGGGAGGAACCCAAACAGTAGCCCTTGACATCGATGCCCCTGTGCAGATACAGGAGTCCAACAACAACTTGCTGCGGGTGCAGATGAAGATCAGACTGGAAAACGGAAGCGAAGCATTACTGAAATCTTTGGTAAGAGCAGGCCGGTACAATTTGAAGCACGAAATTACCGAAGAAGGAACGTACAAAATCTTTGCGCCTGACTTGGGCATGGAGGTGAAAATCGGCGGCAAGCCCCTACAAGATCAGGTCTCCTTCGTCATTTCGAAACCGAAAAACACGATGCTGGATGCGCCGGCCCTAGAGGCTAATGAAGAAGCCGCTGCGACAGCCTCTTCCCTCTAAGCAGCAAGCAACTTTTAAAATTAAACCAACGTTATAGTGGGTGTGATTCCTGGCAACGGGAAGCACACCCACTGTTTTTTTCTAGACTCCGCACAGACTGTAATGACAATGAAAACCGCAACGCTTGCCCTTACCGCCTTGCTCATGGCTTCTTCTCTCCATGCACAGCTCAAGAAAACGCTGCACAAGACCTTTGAAGTCCCAGAGCAAACCGAAACCCTGCTGCTCAACATCTTCGAAAAAGACAGCTACGACGTAGTCCCCTGGGCGGGCAATGCCATCATGGTGGAAACGAACATCAAAGTTTACTACACCTCTCGCTCCGTTTTCGACTTCCTGCTGGAGGAAGGCCGGTACAACTTTGTGGCGGAGCAGCGCGGAGACAGCTTATTGTTGAGTGGCCAGGACATGCAGCGGCAGATTGTCAAACTGGGGGACACAGAGTCTCTGGAAAAGGTGCACAGCCGTATTTTCATACCCGATGCGTTCGAACGGCAATCAGCCAGGGTTTGGGGCCGTGAATTAGAAGAGGAAGAAAAAGCCGGGAATAAGCTGGACCGGGAAAGCATTGACGTGAGCGAAAACCTGAAGGAGCGCCTCCGCTCGGAGCAAGACTCCACGGCACAGCCCCCCGAGCGCAAAAAAGAAGACGGTTAAGGAGATGGACATTCAGATGTGGCATCATATCGGCGGCTATGGATGGGCAAAATGTAGCCCGCGCGGTAGCGCAGTTTATGAATTAAACCTACCTTGCAGCTTCATAAACGAACCGAATGAAGGACCTGATCGACCTACTTGGCAGAGCGCTGCTATCCTTTATATTCCTCTACGAGGCCTATGACTCCATTTTTTATTTTAAGGCCACAAAAGCCAAAATGACCTTGTACGGCTTGACATGGCAGCAGGACCTGCTGCTGGCCGGTGCTATTGTGTTGTTGTTGCTAGGCGGCACCCTCCTGCTCATCGGCTACCGGACCAGTTTTGCCATGTTTCTGCTGCTTTGCTACTGGATACCCGTTACCTTCATCGTACACTCTTTCTGGAACGACCCTGAGCCAGAACGGCGTTTGCAGTCCATACTTTTCATGAAGAACCTTGCTATCGTCGGCGGCCTGCTGATGGTTTGGGCTAATGGCACGGGCAAATACAGCATAAAGAGATTATTCGCGACTACACATGTGCCCGGTACCTGAGCCGCTTTTTTTTTGAATTTGGCTCTTGACTGCTATCCGCTTTTTTACCTATATTGCATAGAAAGCTCTGGTAATGCCTGCCGGCTTACTATTAAGGGGCGTAACTTATCACCCATTAAACTCTTCAATGATATGTTGCTTACCTAATTGAATCGCCCTCGGCTTTCTCTTACCACTACGGAATATCACCCCGGCAACTGCCCTAAAAACTGAAGTCAGGCTCGAAAGCTCCGGGTGTAAGTTGATCGAAGAAGGCACTTTGTTGGAAGGCAGCAATCCTAAAGGTCGCACAACCATAAGTTACTCAGAATAGACAAAGTTATTTTGTGTAAGCCATTGTTTTGCGGTCGCTAAATACAAATCATTGTCATTGTTCACTTTTCAATCTTTGTATGATGAATATTTTTGTTGCTCGGCTCAACTTTAATACCGACAGCGACGGCCTGCTTGCGGCCTTCGAAGCTTTCGGTAAAGTAGATGCGGCCAAGGTGATCAACGATCACTTCACAGGGAAATCCCGGGGTTTTGGCTTCGTGGAAATGCCTAAGGAGGAAGAAGCGCTGGCTGCCATCGAGAACCTCAATGAATCCGATTTGGAAGGCAGTACCATCGTAGTTAAAAAGGCAGAGCCCCGAGGCCATAGGGATAGTGGCCGAAGCGGTTACAAGCGGAACGGTGGAAGCCGACAGCGTGATCGGGGCCGCGGGGAGTACGGTGGCCATTACCGCGGCCGGGATGGCTATAAAAGCGACTACAACAAGGGCCGCCCCTAGGCATTTCGTATGCAAATTAAACGAATCGCCTCTGCTTGCAATGGCTTCCTAAGCAGCGGCTTATTGCTTTTCCGAGACGGAGAGACAAGCAGCTTTTGTCTGATTTTTGCTAAAGTCAGCTGTGGGAAATTGCGCTCTATTCCGTACTTTTAAGAAATGTTCATCGGTGCTTTCCATCGCCAAAACAAAATCAGACCTATGTATAGATTGCTTACTTTTTACCTGGCTGTTATCACTGGCCTGCCTGCCCTGCAGGCGCAGGTCGTCTACAGCGAGCCCGCTTTTCCTACTGCCGAAGAGGAAGTAACCATTTTCTTTGACGCCACCGAAGGGGATTCAGGCCTGGAGGATTGCGGCTGCGATGTCTATCTGCACGCAGGCGTTATCACCGATCAGAGCAACAGCCCTTCCGATTGGAGGTATGTGTTCACCACCTGGGGACAAGCCAATGACGATTGGAAGATGGAGCCAGTACTAGGAGCGGACAACCTTTACCAGTATACTTACAGCCCTACCGTTCGAGACTTCTTCGGCGTGCCCGCCAGCGAGACGATTGAACAGCTCTCCTTCGTCTTCCGCAATGCTGATGGCTCACAAACCGGCCGCGCTGCGGGAGGAGGAGACATATTCCTGGACCTGTTCCAGGAGGGCGGCAGCTTCACCGCGCAATTGCAGAGCCCTGCCAATAACGCATTGGTTGTAGAAAGCGGCAGTATTATACCCATCCGGGTAGTAGCGTCGGAGGAGTCAGTCATCACGGTGTTTGACAATGAACAACAAGTAGTTCAGCAAACCACCAACTTGTTGGAGTATGACCTGATAGCCGGTACGCAAGGCACCCATATCGTGGAGATATCGGTCGTAGCCGGCGACGAAACCCGCGAACTTGAATTCGCTTATGCTGTGCCACTGGATATTGCCCCGGCGGAAGTACCGGATGGCCTGGAGCCCGGCATCACCTTTCAGGAAGGCAACCTCCGCCTCAGCCTCTATGCGCCGGGCAAAGAGCATATATTTGTACTGGGCAGCTTTAACAACTACCGCCCCAGCACAGACTACCAAATGACACCCTCCCCCTCCGGC
>CAYNIT010000031.1:0-26420 GCA_964397205.1 uncultured Phaeodactylibacter sp.
AACTGCTATCCCCCCAGGCGGCCGGCTGCCCAGAGCAGCTTCTGAACGCTTTTGAAGAACTTGCCCCGCAGTTCCGTGAGCTTGAGCTGTGCCTCTATAAGTTTCTGCTCCCGGGAATTGAGCAGGAAGATGGAACTCTCTCCGATATCGAACTTTTGGTATTCTGCATCGAGTAAGCGCTGGTAGTTGGCAACGGCCCCTTCGTAGAGCTCAATCTGCTCTAGCAGGTTGTTCTGTTCGTTGTAGTAGTTGCCTATCTTGTTGGCCACTTCTAGTCGTTTGCGCTCCAGCGTGTACTCTGTATCCTGGATTTTGATACGGGTCATCTGCAATTTGCCCCGCTCTTTGCGCAGCAGCAAGGGAAAACCAAAGCTGACCCCCCATTTGTAGTTTTGCGCCACCAGTGCATTCAATCGGCTGTCGTCGGGCTGGCCGGGGATAAGGTTGGTGCCATCTCCCAACAGGTTGTACTCCAGGTCAAGCTTCGGTTTGAGCTGTTCTAGCGCCAGGCGGCGGTCTACATCAAGCTGCTCTAGCTTAATTTCGTACTGCCGTACGTCGGGATGAGCCTGCCGGGCTTCCTGCGCCAATTGTTGCCGGCTTTCCGCTAGCGGATTCGGCGGCAAATTGGCTAAGACCGGAGGGCGGAGTTCATCGGTGATCTCCAGGGGCACCCCGTCCTGCGTCCATAAAAAGTTGGAAAGAGCAAGAGTAGCGTTGCGGTACCGAATGACGGCATTGTTCAGGTCAAACTGCCGGTTTTGAACCTGAATCATAGTTTCCAGGGTATCTATGGCGGGCAGTTCGCCGATATTGAAGCTCTCCACTATTGCGCCAAACCGCTGCTCGGTGATTTCCAGCGCTCGTTCGAACACCAAGAGCTGACTGTAGGCAACGGCCCAGTTCCAGTAGGCCACGGCCGCATCGCGCAGGAGATCGTTGACCATCCCCTGACGTTCCACCTCATTAGCCTGCGCCATGAGTTTGGCCTGCGCCAGGTCCGCCCGCCGGTTGTCGATAACCAAGCCTCTGCCAATCGGGACTTTAAGCCCTAGGATAGCCTGCCCGGCATCCGGCACGTTACGCTCCGGGTTCTGGAACAGCGCGTCTGTATCGGCTATGGCGAAAGCAGCCTTTACCTCCACCCCGTACCAGGTGGGGATTTTCACCCCGCCTTCTCCAAAGGCATAGTAGTTTTTCTCATCGAAGGATTTGGTGTCGTAATCGCCGTAGAGCTTAGGGTCGAAGCCTCCCCGCGCCATGCGTTCCATGGCTTCCGCCTGTACCCCCAGCAAACGGCCCTGCCGGGCAATGGGGTGGTACTCCGCCACCCAATCCAGAAAAGCATCTTGGGTCAATACCTTGGCACTGTCCAGCGGCTGAGCTCTCAGGCTGTAGTTAGACAACAAGGCTAAGGCCAACAAAAAAGGGAATGCCTTCATGCTTATTTGATCGATTTTGCCGGTGCCTTCATTTTGACATCCTCCTGCTTTTCCTTGCGGTAGTAGTAATCCGGCGGGAAGCCATTAAGGCGGCGCCAAATTTCATACCAAACCGGAACGTCGTTCAGCAGAGCAATGCCCTGTGCTCCAGAACCGACGCGCAGGGCATCGGGCCAGGGCTTGGTATCCGGGTCCGGCCCTACCAGGATGCGGTACTCTCCGTTTTTGCTGATCATATTATCAATAGCGACCACCTGCCCGCTGTAAGTGCCGAAGGATTGGCCGGGCCAGCCGGAGAAGATAAAGGCGGGCCAGCCATCAAAGATGAACCGCACCTCCTGCCCGAGTTCAACCAGAGGTAAATCCATCGGTTTGATGTAAAGCTCTACCGCCAACTGATAGTCTTCCGGCATAATGGTTACGATGCCCTCCCCTTCTTTCACGGTTTCGCCGATGCCAGGCTTGATGGCCTGAGTAATGTAACAATCCTGCGGAGCAACGATGTAGTAAAACTGGCTGCGCTGCTCGTAGTTGGATGCCTGTATCTGCAGTTTGTTCACGCTGCCCTCGGCATCGTAAAGGGCGGAGAGCGTACTGAATTTGTCGGAATTGGCTTTGGCAATTTTCTGGTTGTATTCGTACTGAACGGTACTGAGGGCCAATCGAGCGTTAGTCAGCTCCTGACGGGCTTCGAGCAGTTCGTTGCGGACCTTGGTCAGGGCAGCGCCTGTTTTCTGCAGTTTTTCCTGCTTTTCTTCCACCTTGGGCCGGCCGTATATATCGGACTCGAACAGCTGTTTCGCCCGCTGAAGCTGCCGCTCAGCGATGGAATCCTGCACTTGCGCCTGCGCCAGGGCAGCTTCCGCAGTGCCTACTTTCAGCTTCTTTTGCTGCACCTTGTTTTCCAACTGCTTGCGCTTGAACTTCAGTTCCAGCTTCAGCGCTTCGATCTGCTCTTCCAGCGCCTGAATCTTATTGCGGTAGGAGGTCATGGTGAATTTCTTTGCTTCTACCTGTTTCTCCGTGCGGCCCACCAGGTTGGGGTCAAAGTATTCGGCCTTGATTTCTGAAAGGTACGCGATGGTATCGCCCTTCTCTACCAGTTCTCCTTCCCGTACGAACCACTTCTCGATCCGGCCAGCAATCGTGGACTGTATGGTCTGTGGGCGCTGCCCCGGCTGCAGGGTAGTCACATTGCCTTTGGACTGAATGTTCTGCGTCCAGGGCAGAAACAGGAAAATGATGACCAACAGCAGCGTCAGCAACAGCCAGCGGATGAACATCCGGTTGGCATTGGAAAGCACCGTTCCCCGAAAGGAATTGAAACGGCTGAATTCTACTTCCTGATTGACGGTATTTTTGGATATATTCAGCATGTGTTAAGGATTTGTCTTGACCGGCTCCCGTTGGTGGCGGCCATTGCCGGTGCTCGGGGAATCGAAGTTTCGGGTCCAGGTAAAGATGTTATTGAAATGAGGCCCGGTCAGGACTTCATCGAATGTGCCCTGCTGTACGATGCGGCCTTCCTTCATTACGATCACCCGGTCGCAGCGGGAAGCCAGCACGGGATCATCCGTTACTGTGACCATCGTCCAGTTGTGTTCATCGGCGGTCAGGAAGTCTGAGATCATCTCCCGGTCGCCCTGCTCTATGCCGTAGAAAAAGCCCTCCACGGCCAGCATCCGTGGCTTCGAGATGATACAGCGGGCAAGAATGATGCGGGTGCGTACACTCTGCGGCACGTTGCTGCCTTCCGGCAGAAGCATGGTTTCGTAGCCGTCCGGCAGCTTGTCGACGTAGGTGCTCAAGCCGATCTGATTGGCAATTTTTACTACCTCCTTCAGCTCTACATCCGGGCAGCTGAAATTGATGTTTTCCAGTATAGTCCCGCGGAAAATGTCCTCCTGTGCTGAATAATCGCCGATCTGCTGCCGCAAGCTGTGGATATTGAGGTTCCGTACCGGGAAACCATTGTAGGCAATACTGCCCCGAAAATCAGTATAGAGCCCTGCCAGGATTTGCAGCAGGGTTGACTTGCCGGAGCCATTGTAGCCGGCGATGCAAATCCGCTCGTTTGCTTTGATCTTCAAACTGATGTTATCCAGCGTATTCTTCTTAGAGCCGTGGAAGCGGAAGGCCAGCCTGTCTAGTTCTATTTCAATACCGCGGCCCGTATCAACCTGATCGAACATGCGGCCGCTTTCTTCTTCGATCGGCAGGTCAGTTACTGCCCCCAGTTTTTCCAGCCCGGTCAGTACATCGTAGATGGTTTCCATGGTCAGAATGAGTTTCTCCACGGAGTTCAATACCAAGATGACGACGATCTCGGCGGCTACAAACTGCCCGATATTGATCTGGTTGTTGATGACCAAGTAGGCTCCTAGGAACAGCAGGCTAGCGATTACTATGGTTTTGAAAGCTACAATATTGCCGTACTGAAATACCAGAATTTTAAAGTGCTTTTTCCGCGCCTCCAGGTAGTCACAAACTAAGCCGTCGGTCTTGTTCAGCGAAAAGCTGTTGCCGCCGGAAAGCTTGAAGGTATTCATAGCGCGAGCGATTTCCTCCAGCCAGTAGGCTACTTCGTACTTGTATTTGGACTCCTTGAGGCTGGTTTTCAAACCGCCCGGGCCCGTGATGCGGAAGATCAAAAGCAACAGCACAATCAGCGCCATGCCAAAGAAGAGGAAGAAGGGGTGGTAGAAGGATATCAACAGCAATCCGAATAGGATCTGCAGTACTGCTGTAGAGAAGTCCATCAGGATTTTGGGCACCCCTTTCTGCAAGGTAAGGGTATCAAAGAACCGATTGACAAGCTCAGGCGGGTAAAAGCGTACTACTTCATCCAGCTTAATGCGGGGGATGCGGTACGCAAAGTCAAAGGCGGAGCGGGCAAAGATACGCCGCTGAATGGTCTCCGTCACGGTCAGCTGCATCACCTTCAGGATACCGGCGAGAGCCGTGCCCAGGGTTACAATGGCCACGAGGATAACCAATGAGGCGGAGAGTGCCCCGCCGGCGATCAATCCAATGATGGCCTGTATGCCGAGCGGCAGGCTCAGCGTAATGAGCCCGGCGAAGATGGCGTAGATGTATATGTAGTAAATATCCTTCTTGTCCAGCTCCAGCAGGCGGAAAAATCGCTGCAGGGGGCGGACGGAACCATAATTTGCCATGGTAAACTGAATTTAAAGGCAGTGCGAAAAGCAGTATACCTTTTTAAAAGTGGCCGTAGTTTTCCTGTAAGCTGAGCCACAGCCTTTTACTTCAATAGAATGCATGAATTTCAGGAATGTTTTAAGCCGTTGGAGCCTACATTTGCGGCACCATTGCTTTTCAAAGCCGGCTTGGGTGTTTCTTCGGATGCTGCGGGCTCGGATTCCAGCAATTTCCAGGTAAAGTAGAGCAGCAGTTCTTCCACCTGCCGGAGCACGTCACTGCAGGCTTTTACCTCCGTGAGCCGAGGCAAATGCTCGGCGAAGTAAATATGGTTGTTGGCCATTTCCAGCAAGTTGCTGGCCATCGCCCGGGGGTAGGGAAAATCAGGATTGTTTTCTAATAAAATATTAGCCACCTTTTTGCAGAGCGCCTTATAGGACAGGAAGAAGCCATCCTGGTTCTGATCGTCGACTGCTTTGTTGTGGTAAGCTTTGGTACCCTCCGCTACGATGATGCGGTGCAGTATGTCTTCATCGATGAAGGCGATATTTGTATTGCGCTTAGCCGTGTCAACGATGCAACTGATGACCACCTTCAGGCGCTGCTGCGGCTCCTTGATGTCCATAGTCTTCAGCTCAATGCGGAAACGCATCCATTCCCAGTACCAATTCACCAGGTAGATGAGCAGCAAGTGCTTGTTTTCGAAGTAGCGGTAGACGGAGGCCTCCGCTGAACCTATCCGCTTCGCCAGTTTTTTGAAATTGAAACGCTCCAGACCCAGCTCGTCAATCATAATGATGCTGTAGCGCAGGATTTTCCGGCCCAGGTCGGTACGCTGCGGATCGGCTTTGTAAAGCTTCTCGTTGATGGATAGTTCTACAGATAACATCGTCTTGAAGATTGAGTCAATTCAATAGTTCGTTCAGGTTTCTCGATTCATACATGTGCTGCAGGCTTACCTGTAGCTTTTTCCGGGCAAAGAAGATCCGGCTCTTCACCGTGCCTAGGGGGATACCCAACTCTTGGGCGATCTCATCATACTTAAAACCCTGGTAGTGCATCATAAAAGGCACCTTAAGCCAGTCCTCCAAGGATTCGATCAGGCCGGTCAGCTCCTTCATCGTCACTTCTGACTCCCCACTATTAAATACGCTGCGGTCTCCTGAGTTCAAAAAATAGTTGTTATTGGTATGGTCGTTTAGGATTTGCCGGCGCTTTTTCTGGCGGTATTTGTTGATGAAAGTATTGCGCATGATGGTCATCAGCCAGGCTCTTAAATTGGTGTGTGGCTTGTACATGCTGCGGTATTTGAAGGCCTTGTAAGCTGTATCTTGAAGTAAATCCTGCGCTTCTTCCTCGTTTTTGGTTAGGTGGCAGGCAAAGGAGAAAAGCATGGACTCAAATTGGCAGAACGACTCTGTGAACTCTAATTGTGACATAAGCGCTGTGTTTTGCTAAGCTAAACTTTCCAACTTAATAGTTTTGCTATCATACACGCAAATATAACACTCATGCCAAAACTTGGTTGAAAAAGCACCTGCTTTTTTAGAAATATTCCAAATAAGGCGAGTGCCCTCCACCCCGCATAAACAAAGAGGTACAACGAAAAAAGCCCCGCCTGCCTAGGGCAAACCGGAGCTAGTTAAACTTATTTTTGCGATAGGAGAGCTTACTGCATATGCAGGATACGGCCCACCCAGCTCTTGTTTTCTGTCTCTAGGCGCAGCAGAAAAACGCCGTCCCCCGGAATCTTTTCGCCGGCCAGGGTCCATACCTGCTCACCAGCACCATAGTGGCGTTCTTCCGTAAACAGCAGCTCGCCGGCAAGGGTGTACAAGCTAAAGCGGGCCTTCTGGGCAAAGGGCAGTGCAAACCGCAGTTGGGCCTCCTGCCAGAAAGGATTGGGCGAGAAAACCGCTGCCGGCAGGGCCTCCGATTCGTACTTCAGCTTCAAGTCCATTGCCCGGCCTGCTTGATCGTAAGCCTCTGGCTTCAGGGCGCTGTAGGGGTCCAGGCGCAGTACATCAGACAATTTTGCCGCTGAGCGGGCCCGCAGGCGGAGCGTCAGCAAGCTAGTTCTCTGCTCCGGCGGCTGCTCAGCGTTCCAGCTCATCGGCAGCCGGCCATGGCGCAAATCCGCCGCATTGAAATTCCCCTCCGCTAAGTAGCCGGGCTCGACACCCTGCACCTCTATTGAATTCGTATCCCATCGCAATACCCCCTGCAAGCCTATTATGCCAGAAAGCTTGCTGTATACCGGCACTTCCAGCACTTTGCCCGGAGACAACACCTTGTCCGCCAGCTCTAGCCTATGGGCTAAACCATGCCGCTCCTCTGCCTGCGCCGGGGAGGGGTAAACGTGGAAGCTGGCGCTCAGATCGATATCTCCGACCTTAATGGCGACGTAATCCTCTTCCAGATTTGAGCCCTGCAGGCTTTCGTACTGCAGGGAGGAGGGTATCGGCGCTTTCCACGGGGAAAGAGGGTCGGGAAATTCATAAGACTTGGGCACAAAACGCCAGCTATCAGAATGGGGGAACTCAAGCATGACACTCAGCAGTACCTGCCGCAGGTGAATCAAATCCAGTGTTGTCACCGTACCAGAATTGTTGACATCCGCAGCTATCAGGATATAGGGCGATTCAATGGGCTGAATGCCCAGAATGTGCTTATTGATCAGAGCAATATCAAAAGTGCTCAACCCATTCAAGTCATCCCCGTCTTTGCGGGGGGTGACGGTAAAATCATGATTGCTGGGTAAATCTTCGAATGCGTAACGCCCGGTAGTATCCGTCAACTGCACCTGATCCAAACCGTCCATTATCTGTACTTCCACCTCGCTCACCAGGGATGAATCCTGCCGGGCTACCGTGCCGGCAATCATAGGCAAATCCGAGCCGCAATCGACAATATTCTCCCCCACCACCACAAAAGTTTCACAGAAGTCGTAGTTCGGGCCTCCTACGGTGCTATCAGGTTGTACGGCGTAGGGGTTGCCCGCCGCGTCCCAAGCGTATACCTCAACGATCAGGGCCCCGAGGTCATCGCAGGTGACGACCAGCGAATCCTGCTCAATACTCGGCGTTTCTCCCGCCCGATTAATGGTGTACGTCAACGGCATAGAACAATCCACATAATCGCTAGCGATCAAGTCCTCTGCAAAAACAGTAGCCACCCCCTTATCGATATCCCCATCCCCGTCGATATCTGTCTGCGGGAAAACGGGCATAAGGGAGAGAGAGATGCCATTGAGGCAGGCAGGGGCGGGCGCTTTGCAGTCTACGATCTCGAAAGGCAAAACCGCTGAAGCCACATTGCCGCAGCCATCTTCTACTACAATTTCAAACTCGTGCATCCCGATCGGGTAATCGCCGCTCAGCTTGTACTTCGGGTAGGACCCGAAAACATCCGTGAGTACGGAATCAATCGTACCATCGGAAAACTCATCGTAGAAAACTTGAATATCCAGATCGTTGGGCGTGCAGTTGTCCGTAATGACAAACAGGTACTCCGCTGGCGCCCGGCAAGTCTCGTTGTTATTGCTGCAAACGGGGGGCGGTATTAGGAATTCGATCTGCGGAGCGACTGTATCGTAAACCAACAAATGTTGCTTGTATTCCCAAAACCCATTGGAGGCCACCGGCCGCCAGTACCCGGACGGATTGGTTGCTCCGTCGCAAATGTTGCCTTTGGTTCCAGCAGCGGGTACCGAATTGCCAGGAAAGGCATCCCGGTCTACGAACGCCTGATCAGGCTGCCGAACGACCCACACTTCTTCATCGCCCGGATTCTCATCGCAGTCCTCATCCCGGCCGATGCGCACTGGATCAGCAGCTCCGTCGTATTCACACCAATTAATGACCCGATGGGTGCGGAAAACTTTGTAGCAAGCACTGCCGGAAGCAGAAAAGAAGGTATCCGCCACGCTAATGGCCAACAAGTCGCAGCCCAGCTCTGTCAACTCCGTGGTATCAGGATTGGGGTTGCCGCAGTTGGCCTCGGCATCTTTCGGAAAGCGTATTTTGTAGTCGTGCACGGCCTCTACCGTAACCCGCTGCTGACAGGGGCCCTCAGAGGTATTGCCAGACTCATCTACCGCCCGAAAGCGCCGGATAAGCGTACCGAAGCCGCATTCGCCCAGCTCATTGACCGGAGGCAGTTCTTCCCAGTCCGCAGAGCAATTGTCTGCCGCCTGCGGTATACCAAACAAGGCCCCCAGCTGCTCTAGGCTATCCGCCTGAAAATCAGCAGGCAATTGGTTGCAGGGGACCGTCACGTCTTCCGGTGGCAAGCAATCGGGCAGCGCTTTGTCCTCAATGAGCACCTCCGTGGTGCAGACATTAGCATTGCCAGCTGCATCCATTGCCAGCAGCTCAATAACAACGGAGCTGTTGAGCTCGCAGCAGGAAAACTCTACGAAACTCGCCCAGGGCGTAAAGAAAGGAGTGGCCGGTTCGCAATTGTCATCCAGTGTAACTCGCCGGCGCACGCTCAAACTATCGATGCCGCAATTGTCCCAGCTGCCCTCATTGACATTAGCAGCAAACAGGCGGAGGTTGCCGTCCAAACCGATGGAAGCCGTCAGGTCGTCATCACAGGTGGCCACTGGGTCCGAACGGTCCTCTACACAGAAGCCGCATTCGCGCACGGTAGCGTTGCCGCATTCGTCGGAAACCAGGTAGCGGAAGCGGTGGCAGCCAATCGGGATGCCCGAGACCATCTTATTGGGAGCCCCAGCGGGCAAGCTGGCGAGTACCACAGTCTGGGCAACCGTATCAACTACCTGCCCAAATTCATTGAACACCAGGCTATCGCGCTCCGTGACGATTTCTACTGCTACGTCCCAATTCGAACAATTGTCATTCACCTGCGGCATAGGCACGGGGAAGGCAGCGGTACACTCAAACGGCGCCGTCGGATAAATGGGCGGATCGGGAAAACCGTCTCCGTCGACATCGATCACCGGGCAGCTGATCTCCGGGGCAGTGAAGTCGCCAACCTTAATAACCTGAGCGTAGGTCTCCGTATTAGTGGGGTCACACCAGTCTACGATGGTCCAGGTACGGACAAACTGAAAAGAGGAAAAGCAGAGGTCCACCGAGGGCCCGTCCTGGTAAGTGGCGCCCAAATTGCAGTATCCTTCCCGAAGGTCCCGTATGCCCTGGGCAGTAATCACAAAGGGGTAGCCTGTAAAATCGGGAGAAGGCCCTCCGAATTCATCGAGTGGAAAATCTTCATCGCACTCGATAGGAGCGGTGAAAGGCGGCAAACTTACATCCTCAATGGTTGGCCGCCGGAAGTCAATGCGCTGTGCGCAGTTGGAGACGTTGCCGGCATCATCTTCTGCCCGGAAGAAGCGGCGCAGGGCTATAGCCCCGCAGTCCCCAATCGTTTCGCTGACTTCATTTAAGCTCAAGCTGGGGGTTGAGCAGTTGTCCTGCAGTTGCGGCATGCCGGTCCACTGCAGGCTATCGGTACCCTCTATCAAGCTCAGGTCTTCACAAAAGAGCGGAAAAGTCAAAGGCAAATTGGCTACGGTACCCGTATCCAAAGTGCCATCGCCCTGGCTCAGTACGGCGTAGCGGTAGTCGCCGGTCGCCCCAATTTCATCCGAAGTGGTCAGCAGGAAATAGGGCTGCCCCGGCCGCAGCGGCAACGACAGCCGCAGGAAGGGCTCATCGCCTCCCAGCGGATTGCCCGCCTGCGGAAAATCCGCCTGGCCGATGATGTTGGTGCAGGGGCTGAGCAGGTTGAAACTTCCCTGAAACAGGGCCATATCTGCCCCCCCGGCGGTAAAGTCAGCAGTAAGAATAAAGGTATAGATGCCTGCTTCGCTCACCTCAAACTCCGTCAGTTCGTAGAAGCGCTCGCCATTCTCCGTAAAGTTGTCAATCAGGCAGGAATACAGCGCCGTGTTCAATTGCGGGTCCTGTGCATCGAGGCTTCCATTGATTTCCTGTACGCTGGTAAAAAAGGTAGCTACATCGGTATCCGGCGGGCACTCGAGGGCAGGCGGAGTAAGGTCCTTAGCGTGTATAAGGCCCCAGCAGGAGGGCAGCTCACTGCTGTTGATATCCGAAAATGCGAAAGTGATGCCGGCGAGCCATGCCTTCACTGCTGCCCCCTCCTGTGCCTCCCCTGCCAAGTAGTACACCAGGCTCTGCCCAGCTTCTACTGCCCAGGAGAAGCTTCCCGAATTGCCGCTGATGGTGTCTACTACAGTGCCGTCTGTGCCAAGCAGCAACCCATTCAGGTTGCCTTCTGCGCCCTCTTCGCCCCAGGCTGCGGAGAAGGTGCCATCGTAATCAAAGGTATAGACCGCGGCGGCCAGGAAAGTTCCTGCTCCGCTAGCTTCCAGCAGCAGGCTGTCAGAAGTAAAAGCCAGGCTGCCGCTGCCGCTGCTGTTGGTAGACCATTGTGCAGGTGCAAAGGAGCCTGTAAAGCCAGAGGTGGTTTGCCCCTGCACTGGCTCAATGCTGTAGTTGAAGAAGCCAGCATCATCTACCAAGGCGCCGTTCTCCGGCGCTTCATCGGCTACCGAAATGTCGAAGAACTCCGTTGGGGTACAGCCTATTTCGCCTTCCAGCAGCATATCGGGTGTCAGCAGCCGCTGGCATTGCTCTTGGAGCGTAAGATGGATGGTGTCATTGCAAGCGTAGCCAGGCTCGGGAGCAGGTGCCTGATCTACATTCACAGGGAAGCTCACCCGCTGCTCGTTGCCGGCTGAATCTTGCGCTTCAACTTCCAACAGGTAATCTCCAGCAGCCGCGATGGCAAGGTAATTGCCCTCTCCTAAGGGTTCCAAAAACAAGCCATCGGGGTCACCCTGCAAGAGGTTAAGGGCATGAAACGGTGCCGGATCGCAATTGTCCGTAACCGTTACAGAAAAGAAAAAAACGGCTTTCCCGCCCAACGAACAGGCATCCAAAGCAGCACTCAGGCCAGATGTGGGGTACAGTACGAGCGGCGCCTGATCGTCCGTATCACAGGAAAGCGCGGCTTGTCTGGATAGGGGGGCAGCTGTCCGAACCTCTGAACCCGCTGCCATCCACAACAGTAGTGCACTGATCCCAATAATGATGCTATGCATGGCGTTTGATCTAACCATAATCTCGCTGAGCGTTTGTAAGCCTCAAGATAGAAAGAATTCACCCGCAAAACACATGTGAGCTTTCACCTTTATCACCTTCGGGCGGTTTACCAAATAGACTCCCCTTTTTGCCTATACGGCCACTGAGGGAGAAATGTCTTGCTCGTTTATCTGCAAGGGTACAATGATCAGAGACATTACTGGTTATCTAGCAAGGAATCAGCGTAACCAGCTAATTAGTAAAAGAACGCCTAAACGTAGAATCCGTTCTCTTAAACGAGAAGTACCAACCTATTAAGCTCAAGAACAATAGTGATGACTATCGTTGTCTTTCAAGGGTAATGCCTAATCAATGGGGCCATAGAGGGGGGGGTAAAAAATCTATTTGAGGCTAATATACGAAAAAAGAGCATACGCTTTAAAAGAAAAAAGGAGGAAGTGCCTTTCGGCTTACACTTCCTCCCCTACTAGCAGGCCCTATTCGTGGTATTAATCTACTAGCAACATCTTTTTGGTAGCGCTGTGCTCTCCCATGCGGAGCTGATAGTACAGTACGCTGCTGCCAGCATTACCGTACGACAGATCGTCGCGCCGTACCACCCACTCGTGATAGCCTTTGCTGAACGCTCCTTCGTAGGTGCGCAGCAAGCGCCCGTTGAGGTCAAAAATGCTCAGCTGAGCAGTGCCGGCTTCCGGCAATTCAAACCCGATGTTAGTAAGTTCCCGGAAGGGGTTCGGCTGGTTCTGCAGCAGCCGGAAAGATGCCTGCGCATCAGATTCCTGGATGAAATCGAGTTGCACCCGCTGCAGGCTGCCGTCCTCGCCGTAGGCTTCCGCGCTGGTGTACCGAGAGCTGATTTCAAACAGCTCATGTACTCGCAGCCCTGCTTGGGCTGAGGCGGGCACCTGGAAGCGAAGGCGGAACAACTCTGCCTTGTCGCCACTGCGCGGCAACGCCATCCGGCCATTCTGGTACCAGCTCGCCGTAAGCAAGCCTTGGCCCGCAGCGTACAGCCCCAGGCTGTGCTCATCGGCCAGGCCGTAATAGGCCTCGCTAAAGGACAACAGGGAGGGGTCGAACTCCAGCGTGAACTGGTATCCTTCCACGACTTCTTCGGATGGCAGGTAGAAGGGCAGCTCGATGGATGCCCCAGGCTGCAGCTCTTTGTCCGGTACTTGCAGCCGGAAAGTTTCCGTAAAGTTGCGGTCCTCTACGGCTACCTGCCCGGCAGTAAAGGCCGTGGTCTGTGCCGTATTGTTCACATCTCCCACTTTGATGGCTACGAAGTCATTCGACATCATGTCCGAATCAAGATTATTGATGGTTATGGATTCCGGGAAAGGAGAGAACCAGGGGTTCGCCGGCACAGGGAAGACGAAGTCCTCGTCCACAAACCGCCATGCCGTATTGTTCGGGAATTCGGTAGTAATGCCCAGGATGAGCTGCTGTATGTGTATCATGTCCAGCGTCGTAATAGAACCAGACTTATTGGCATCTGCTGCAATGCGCTTGTAGGGCGACTGCAAGGGCGATATGCCCAGCAGGTGCTGCTGTATCAAGATGAGGTCGAAGGTGGTAACTCCATTGCGGTGGTCATCGTCGCGGAATGGCGTCAAAGTATAGTCTTGGCCCATCGGAAGATCAGCAAACTCGTATGTACCCGCGGCGTTCGTCATCATGGAAGTGTCCATCTGGCCGCTAAGCGATACCTGAACAGACTCCACTGCATCCTGATTTTCCCGGGAAATAACACCAGCCATCATGGGGCTAAGCGCGACCGGGTCGCAGAGATTGTCGTTGTCGGTAATGTAGAGATAAACCTCGCAGAAATCCCAGTTCGGCCCGCCGACTGTACCATCGGGTTGTACTGCTTCCGGGTTGAAAGCACTGTCCCAGAAGTACACCTCGACTTCCACCAAACCGGTATCCTCACAGGTGAAGTACAGGGCCGTCTGGTTGATGTCCGGCGTTTCTCCCGGCAAATTGATGGAGAAAGCGATGGTGTCATCACTGCAATCTGCAACACTTGTGTGGAAATCACTGGCCCAAATGCCAGCGCCGGCGACATCATACTCGCCGTCGCCGTCGATGTCCGTCTCGGGCGGCAGTTCCTGCAGGCCGAAGCTCAGGCCATTCAGGCAGGTGAAGGTCGGCGCAGCACAATCCACCACATCAAACGGCAGCGTAGCCGTGTTGGTATTGCCCCCGCAGCCATCTTCTACGGTCACTACGAACTGGTGGCTGCCGATGGGGTACTCTCCCGTAATTGTGTAATTCGGATAGGTGCCCGTCAGCAGCTGAGTTACATCAAAGTCGATGGAACCATCGGCTTTGGCATCCAATTCTACCGTGATGTCCAGATCGTCCGGCGAGCAATTTTCCACTATGGTAAAGGGATACTGCACAGAAGCATTACAGGATACTTGATCCGTACTGCAGAACTGATCGGGCTGGGTGAAGTTGATCTGTGGAGCCGTACCATCCAACACCTTGATGATCTGTGTGTATTCCCAGTACCCCACCGAATTGACCTTACGCCAGTACCCCGTGGGGTTGGAGTTGCCGTCGCAGTTGGTCGGCTTGGTTCCAAAAGCTGGGATGAGATTATTGGGGTCGTTATCCCGATCTACAAAGGTCGTATCCGGCCGGCGCACCACCCAGACTTCCTCATCGCCGGGCTGGTTGTCGCAGTCCTCATTTCGCCCGATAACTACGGGGTCAGACTGGCCGTCGTACTCGCAGTGGTTAATCACCCGGTACCTTCTCATAATGGTGTAGCAGGCATCAGCGTTGCTGCTTCCCGGAGTCGGCGTGAACACCTGGTCCTCTACATTTACCGATAGCTGATCGCAGCCGGAGCTGTTGAGCAGGATGGTGTCTGCATCCGGCAGGCCGCAATCTGAGACGGCATCCTTTGGGAAACGTATGGTATAGTCAAATTCCTCAGAGATCGTGATCACCTGCTGGCAAGTGTTGGAAGAGGTATTGCCCATACCATCCACTGCCTGGAATCGGCGTATGATGGTGCCAGCACCGCAGGCATCAAGGTTGACGACCGGATCAAGCTCCTGGCTGGAAGCGGTGAAGCAATTGTCATCCGCAGTAGCTGCCCCGAAGAGGCTCTGCAGGGCAGTTGAATCCGTTGGGCTGAAGCTCGCCGGCAGGTCGGAACAACTCGTCGTCACATCAGCCGGCGCAAAGCAGAATGGGTTCGTTTTGTCTTCAATCAATACGTTCAACCAGCAGATGTTTTCGTTGCCAGCCTCGTCGATGACTTTCAATTCAACTGTTACAGACTGATTGACATCGCAGCAGTTGAAGTCTACGAAAGCGCCCCAATCGCTGTAGTAGTCGGTCACATCGCTGCAGTCGCTCGGGTCCAACTCATAGAGGCGGCGAACGAGCAGCGTATCTACGCCACAGTTGTCGTTACTGCCTTCGTCTACACTTTCAGCGTAGAGGCGCGCTACCCCCTGCCCGCCGAGCGAAATGTTCAGGCTATCATCACAGATAGCGGTCGGCTCAATCTGGTCCTCGACGCAGAAGGGCGCCTCAGTGACGGTGTAGTTGTTGCAGTCATCTGTAGCCTTGTAGCGGAAGGTATGGCAACCAATCGGAATACCCGCTACAAAAGGAGATTCTCCCGGGCCAACAGTAGCGAATACCGTCTGTATGGTATCGTACCCCAGGAATTGCCCGTATTGGTTATACTGCGGCTCCACCTGATCAACCAGTACATCCACTTCTACTTCCCAACTGGAGCAGTTATCCGTAATGGTTGGCATAGGTACATCGAAGGAAGCGGTGCAAGCGAAAGCGGAGGTAGAGTACACCACAGGGTCAAGCTGTCCGTCGCCGTCGGGGTCGAAGCTTGGCAGGCCAATCTGCGGCGCTTCCACATCCCCAATCTTAATCACCTGATCGAAAGTCAGCACGTTTTCCCCGCTCGAAGCGCACCAGTCTACGATGGTCCAGGTACGCACAAACTTATTGGTACCCCCGCACACTTCTATGAAGGGAGTATCCTCGTAGGTTGCACCGAGGTTGCAAGCCGTCTGATCCAGCAGATAGTCGCCGTATACTCCTTGAATCTCGGGGAAGCCCGTGACCTCCGGCAGAGGATACCCTTCGGCATCCGCTGCAAAGTTGGCATCGCAAGCTACTTCCGGGGCAGCCGGCGGCGTAACCACATCGCTGAGGCTCGGGTTGCTGATGGTAATTTCCTGGGTGCACTGAGCAGTATTGCCCGCCGGATCGGTTACAGTGAACACACGCTCGATGCGCTGATCTTCGCAATCGCCCAATCCTCCTACCTCTGTATCCGTAAAGGTGTAGCTGGAAAATTCGCTGCAGTTATCCAGAATCACTGGTTCGCCGGTCAGCGCCAGGCTGGCCGAATTGTTGAGCACGGAGTCAATATCTCCGCAGAGGAAGTTCACATCTTGAGTCGGGCACACTACACCCGGTGCGGTCACATCATTTACATAAACCGTCCCCCAGCAGACGAAGCCGCAGTAGGGGTCAATCACCTCGGCAACCAGGTACTGGCCGATCTGATCCCCAGTCACAGTATTGCCGATACTCTGGCCGGTAGGGCCCAACAGGTTTACCTGCAATTGATCCATGCAGCCATCACTGCCCTCCAGCACCATATCCGGCGTCACTTCCACCTCACAGCCAGTTCCGAAGTTCAGGTTCACCTGATCGTTGCAAGCGTAGCCAGCAATATCCTCTATGGTCAGGGTGACCGTGGAAGTTTGCGGGGCGCAGCTTCCCATGCCGCCTACCGTGTAGTCAAATTCATAGGTGCCCGGATCCAGCCCGGCAACATCTACCTGCGTGGGGTCCATCAGATTAACGCCGGTGTAGTCCACGTCTGTCCAAGTACCGCCGGGGCTGGGGCTGCCGCCCAGCGCTGCGAAGAGGTCGACCTCCGCCGCAGCAGGGTCGCAGCTCAGGCAAAGCTTCAATGCGCCATCGAAACCGGCCGACAAGTTCTCACAGTTGTTCAGCAGGATCATGGCAGGGTCGTGATCGTCCTCATCGGTTACAGCGGCTGTGCTGCCGGGGCTGCCCATGCCATTGCCCATAGTGGCGTTATCCGCTGGGCTGTTGGGCGCGCCGCCTGCATCATTGGTGCTATCGCTGTCGTAGGGCGAGTCTACATCGGTGGGCGGGGTGTTGCTCGGATTCTGATCGTCATCTGCAAAGCTGATCTCCGCAAAGTTCGTTATAGCCGCCCCCATGTAGCCGTAATCAATTTGGAAATTGATAGACAAGCTAACGCTTTCGCCCGGCGCGATGGGGCCGGGAATCGTACGCCTTGCATTGGAAGCGGTCTGAGTCCAGTTGCCATCGTTGAGCGACAAGCCGTCGGGGATGTAGTCCGTCACTTCTACCTTGTAGGCATCGAAATCCCCTTGGTTGATGACAGTTATTGTGAAGGAAACTTGGCCTCCTGGCCCATAGGGGCCAGGCGTAGCTGATGTATTGGGCTCTTTGATCAGCGCTAAGTCGAATGCAGGGTCCGATTCCTGAGAGATCGTAATGAAGGCGCCGTCGTAGTCGTCTTCATCCTCCCCGGCGCTGCCATTGCCCGGCGTAGAGTCAGCATCTCCCAGGCCAATGGGATTGATGGCGTTCAGTATTTCGGCGTAGTTGTGGATGCTGCCCCCCGTAAAGGCCGGGTCTACCACAAAGTCTATGGTAAGGCTAGCGGTCTGTCCGGCAGGGATGCTGGAGATCGGGTCATTCAAAGTAGCCACCCCATTGTGTAGCGTCCATTCGTCATCGACAAGTACCAGGCCGTTGGGCACAAAATCCTGCACCTCTACGTACTGCGCAGCCAAGCTGCCCTGATTGTAGATGGTCAACTGGAAAGACACCATAGAGCCCGGCACAAACGGCCCGGTCGTGCTGACACTCTTGCTCAGCGCCAGGTCGAATTCATCCTGGCTCACGGAAATGGTAGCGTCATCAATATCGTCTTCCTGAGAACCAACAAAGCCATTATCCGGCGTAGAGTCCTCATCGTTCAAGCCCTGCCCGTTGGAAGCTCCTTTAATTTCCGCAAAGTTGGTGATCTCGTCGCCGGCAAAGTCGGGCGCTACTGCGAACTGAACCGAAACCGTTGTAGAAGCGTTGGGGGCGAGACTGGGAATGGAGTCCTTGAGCACTACGGTATTGCCCAATTGAGACCAGTCCAAATCAGCGATCATCAGGCCCTGCGGCACGTAGTCGCGCAGCTCTATGTCTGTGGCTTCCACATCGCCTTCGTTCGTCACGGTAATGTCAAAGGTGACGAGGTCTCCCGGCTGGTATGGCCCAGCGAAAGAGACATTTTTGTGCAGCGCCAGGTCAAACAAATCGTCTTGCTCGTCCTCGATAATGTAGATTTCGGCATCATCGAAGTCATCTTCGGCGGGGCCAGCACTGCCATTGCCAGGCGTAGAGTCGTCATCCGGCACCTGCATGTCGTTGGAAGCACCGCCAATTTCGGCAAAATTCCTTACTGTAAAGCCCCCCGAAACGGCCGGAGACACCAGGAAGGTGATGTCGCGGCTGACTGAAGCTCCCGGCGCAAGGCTGGGGATCGGGTCTTTCAGGCTAGCGGTCGTGCCGTTAGCGCTCCAGTTGGGGTCATTCGGAATCAGCCCCAAGGGTATGTAGTCGTGCAGCTGAATGCCCTGCGCTTCCAGGCTTCCTTCGTTGGTAACCGTTATGGTGAAGGTAACGGTGCTGCCCGGCAAGAAAGGCCCAGGGGTCTGACCGCTGTTCAGCGTTTTGGAAAGCGCCAAGTCAAAGTTCTGCGCTATTACTATATCAATCTTGGCGCTATCGTAATCGTCTTCGCTGGCGCCGGCACTGCCGTTTCCAGGAGTAGAGTCCTCATCAGGAATGCCCATGCCATTGGTGAAAGCTCCGATTTCAGCGTAGTTCCGTATCAAGTCTCCGGTGAAATCCGAGCTGATATCGAAGGTAATGCTGACGGAGGCGGTACTGCCCGGCTGCAGATCAGTAATGGCATCCTCATATATTGCCATATTCATATTACCGTTTTGTGTCCAGTCCGGGTCGTTCAGCTCCAGGCCAAGCGGGATATAATCCCGGAGTTGTACGCTCTGAGCGGCCGCGTCGCCCTGATTGGTTACGCTGATCAGGAAGGTGACGGTACCGCCCGGCGTAAAGGGGCCAGGTGTAGCGCTGGTATTGACCTGCTTGTGGAGGGCTAAGTCGAAGTTCTGCTGTATGACTGAGATGGTAGCACCGTCGTAGTCGTCCTCGGATGCGCCGAGGCTTCCATTGCCCGGCGTAGAGTCCTGATCGCTCAAGCCCGGGGCGTTGAAGGCGCTGCCAACCTCCGCGTAATTGGTCAGGCTGTTGCCGCTGAAGTCATCGCCTACTTTAAACTTGACTTCGACCGAAGTCATGGCGCCCGGCGCCAGGCTGGGAATAGGCATGATCAGCTCTGCGATATTGCCAACCGCCATCCAATCCGGGTCGTTGATCTCCAAGCCGGCCGGGAAGTACTCCCGCAGCTTTATGTTTTCGGCAGTTACATTGCCCTGATTGGTAATGGAAATAGAGAAAACCACATCGCTGCCCGGCAGGAAAGGCCCGGGCGTTGCGCTGGATTTAAGCGACTTGCTCAGCGCAAGGTCGAAAGACTCCTGTTGTATATAGATCGTCGCGCCATCGTAATCGTCTTCGTCAGGCCCAGCATTTCCGTTGCCCGGCGTAGAATCTTCATCGGGCAAGCTGGGGATGTTATCGGCTGACTTGATCTCCGCTTTGTTGGTGATAGAATTGGCGTAGAAAGCCGAATTGATGGCGAAGGTAATGCTCAAGTCCACCGAATTGCCGGGCGCAAGGCTTGGGATGGGGGTTTTCAGGGTAGCCACGGTGCTGCTGGCAGGAGACCAGTTCGGGTCAATCAAAATCAACCCAAGTGGAATATAATCCTGCACTTTGATGTTCTCAGCCGCTACTTCCCCCTCATTGGTGACTTCGATATTGAAGGTAACCGTGCTGCCCGGGCTGTAGGTGGTGCTGCCGGAGACGGTCTTCGAAAGCGACAGGTCAAAGGACTGCGTACAGGTGGTGGTAATGTCAATGGCATCGTCATCGTCTTCGTAATAGCTGCCGTTGCCCGGTACGGAATCGCCGTCTTGCTGAGGGTTGCCAGCACCGCCGATCTCTGCGCAGTTGGTAATGACCGCACCACAGGGAATCTGCTTGATGGTAAAGGTAATGGGCACCTCTACCGATTCCCCCGGAGCTAAGCTGGCGATCGGCTCGGATAGTTTCAGGATATTGCCGGTTACCGCCTCCCAGCTGGAGTCGTTAAGCACCAATTGCTGCGTAGGATAGTAGTCGAAGACCTGAATGTCGTAGGCAGGGATCATGCCCTGGTTGTACACCGTGATGGTGTAGGTTACTTCCTGGCCTGCTTCGTACGGCCCTGGGGTATGGACTTCCTTGGCCAGCGCTAGGTCAAAGGACTGTACCACGTTAAGCAGCTCGTTATCGTAATCGTCTTCGTAAGTGTTGGCATTGCCGGGAGTAGAATCGTCGTCCGACAATTGCTGGGCATTGCTCGCACTACTGATCTCCGCCCGGTTGTTGAGCGTGTTGCCGGCAAAGTCAGCGTCGATTTCGAAGGAGATATCCACGGTGACGGATTCCCCTCCTGGAATACTGCTGATGGCTTCGTCCAGTACTACAATATTAAGATTGCCATTAAAGACGACCCAGTCGTTGTCGACCAGGGTCAAACCGTCCGGTATAAGGTCCGCAATCTGAACATCGGTAGCCTCGATAGTTCCTTCATTGGTTACTTCCAGCTCAAAGGTCACAGCATCTCCAGGCGCAAACGGCCCCGGCGTTTCAGAGGTTTTCACCCGCTTTTCGAGGGAAAGGTCGAAGTTGTCGTCCTCTCCTGCGATTGGCAGGTAGGCCACATCTTCGTCGTCTTCTCCATTATCGATGCCGTTGCCCGGCTCTGAGTCGATGTCAGATGCATTGGTGCCATTAAAGACCGCATAGATTTCGGCGTAGTTCTCGATTTGCGCGCTGGGCACCGCAGAACTGATGGTGAAGTCGATGGTCAGCGTCTTGGACTCGCCCGGCTCCAGGTAGGGAATGCCGTCGGGCATAACCGCTATGTTGCCGATAGGAGACCAGTCTAAGTCCGCCAGCTCCAATCCAGCCGGGATGTAATCCGCTACCTGAATATTGAAAGCATTCAGGTTCCCTTCGTTGGTTACCGTGATGTTGAAGGTCACCGTTTGGCCGGGGAAGTAGGGGCCGGGGGTGAGCGCCGTATTGACCTCTTTTTTGATGGAAAGGTCGAAGACTTGTTGAGTTTGCTCCACGACGATGCTGGCAGCATCATCGTCGTCTTCGCTTTGGCTGCCGTTATCCGGCGTGGAGTCATTGTCGCCCGAATCATCCGAACCGCCTGCTGACATAATCTCAGCGGAGTTGGTAATGCTGGCGCCAGGATAGTTGGGCGAAATGAAGAAGGTGATTTCCCGGCTGGCCGAAGCACCCGGTGCCAAAGCCTCAATAGGCTGCTCCAGCTCCGCCCGGTTGCCGACTTTCTCCCAACCCGTTTCAACCAATGCTAATCCGCTAGGTATGTAATCCACCAGGAAAATATCCTTAGCCTCCGTAGACCCCTCATTGGTAACGGTGAGTTTGAAGGTTACCTGATCTCCGGGAAAGTAGGGGCCGTCGCTGACCACCTCCTTTTCCAGGGCCAGGTCAAAGGAAGCAACCGTAGGTATGAGGGCCGCGTCTTGATCATCTTCCTCTTCTACTCCATTATCAGGCGTGGAATCTTCATCATCGGTCCAGGGGTAGTTGATGAAGCTCAAAATCTCCGCCTGATTGACGATGGGTATGTCTTCGGATACCGCTACAATAAGGAAGGAGATGGTGGTAGTGTAGCTTTCTCCAGAGTTGAGTTCCGGGATGGGGTCCAGCAATACTGCTGTATTGCCAGCCTGCATTTCCCACTTGTCGTCGTTCAGTGTCAACCCTTCGGGCACCCGGTCCCCAATTTGAATATCGGTGCCCTGCAGGATGCCTTCGTTGGTCACTGTTATTTCAAAAGTAACTTCATTACCAGCTACGAACGGCCCCTGGCCGAGCAACGTTTTTTCCAGAGACAGGTCGAAAAGCAGCGCTTCGTCCACTACGATATCCACAGCGGAGTAATCATCCTCCTCGGGGGGATCATTGCCATTGATGCCGTCGCTTTCTGAATCTTGGTCTTCGTAGTTGATGGCGTTGTTGGACTGCAGTATCTCGTAAGCGTTGGTGAGCGTACCCCCAGGGTAGTCGTCACTGATGCGGTACGTAATGCTGGTGGAAACAGAGTCCCCGGCTGCCAGCTCCGGTATCAGGAAGATGGAGCCCGTCTGATGGAAGGGGCCGCCGTCCTCCAGGTCCAGTGCAATAGGCAGGTAATTATTGAACCGGATATTATTTGCTGTGAGCAACCCTTGATTGTAGAGCGTCACGGTATAAGTTACCAGCTGCCCTGGAAGGAAGGGCGGTGTAGACAGGGCGGTATCCAGCACGGCTTCCAGAGCCAGGTCGTAGTAAAGCTCCTGAAACCCAGCATCAAGCGTCAGGTTGGCCTGGCCCTGCTCTCCGGTGGTATAGCTAATAAAAGGCAAAGCGTCTGGTATACCGCCGGGCAAGCTATCGGTAAGTGCCTCGGGCTCAGAGTCGTTCATAAAAGGATGGTTGCCCTCGCCCTGGCCAGCTGCCGTGATTTTGTAGGCGCGGTTGCCTACTTGTAGGAAAGCCTCCTCCAGGCTATTTTCCGGCGTTCCAAACAAGATATAGTAGGAGGTTTGGGGCATCAGCCGGGAAGGTACTTCCCAGGACTCGCCCGGGCTGCCGCTCTTGGTGAAGCGGTAGCGCCCAGCTTCATCGGTGACCGTAGTGGCCAGGAGTGTACCTGCTTCGCTGTAAAGCTGTACAGGCAGCTCCGGAAGCGCCGGCTCGCAGGCATTCTGTACACCGTCGCCATTCTCATCTATCCAGGCCAAGTCGCCAATCTGTATAGGGGCCGGCAGGCAAATGCAGAAGCGCAAATCACTGATGCCCACCATTTGAGGGCCAGGGTCGCTGTTGCTGCTCTCTGCTGCCTTCAGGCGCACCAGGAAGGAATCTACCTTAGATGGGATGGTGATGTAAACGTTGCCATCGGGAGCAGCAGCGTTAAGTTTATAGCTTCCAGCTGTATATTCGTTAGGGTTCAGCGGCTCGACTATACCGTCTGTATTGCCGCCGCCGAAGGACAAGTCGCTAAGCGAGAGGGGAATTTCAACGCCCTCCAGGAAAGCCCTGACTTCTACCTGATCGCGGTAGCTGCCTGCCTCCTGATCGATACCCAACAGCGAGAAGCTCAGCTGCTCCACGGGGGCATCGAAGGCAAAACCTGTCTCCACCGTTTGCCCGGCCTCTTCAGCATCCATCGCCAAAGGCCAATAGCCGCGCTGGCCGCCGAGCGGAGTTTGATCGTTGTCGACCTTGAAGCCAGAACTTGTAGCCAGCCCGTCCGCATCGGTGTGGTTCATCCGTACGGAAGTACCATCGATGGTGAAGGGCAGCGGCGCCTCGTCGTTGTCCTGGAAGGCCATCCAGTCCATGATGCGGGTACACTGCGGTTCGACAGGCACCTGGCCGGAACACCAGGAGATGTTGCTGATGCCAATCGCCTGAATATTGGGGTCAGCTGCTGCGGAACCCATGGCAGAGTAAGTGATGGCCACCTGGTCTACCGCCTCCTCAAAGAGAATGCGGACGTTGCCGTTGGTGGATGCTTGCGGCACCGTAGCCGTACCTTCGAACACCCCATTGTCCAACACATTCACACTGCTGCCCAGGATCAAATCGCTTGCGGAAAGATCGACGGGTTTGCCGCCCAGAAAGCCCTGCACGCTTACCCGGTCGATGGCGTTGCCCTCCAGGTCGATGTCCAGTAGGGTAAAGCTCAGCCGCTGCACGGGGCGGTCCAGAGAAAAAACAACGCCGACGTCTTTATCGCTCTCCTCGGAGGTATCGTCGGCATCCATTTCCAGGTAGTAGTATCCTTCCTCTCCCCCCAGCATGTCGTAGAAAACCCGGTGGGTGTAGTCGGTAGCGTCATCGTTGGTGCGCGCCCAGTAGACTTGGTCGCCATCGACGTTTTTTACGTAGGGAGAGAAAGGGAAAGGGTTGGCGCCGGGGTCGTACTCGCTCCAATCCAGCGTACGGAAATTCTCCACGCAGTCCTGCCCCGTATTGTCAGGATTGGTGCACTCCCCTTCGTTTATCTGGGGCGTAAAACCAACCGTTATTCCACAATTGCCCGTTTCAGCGAATTGTACGTCCGAGGGGTTCTGTTCACCGTAGAAAGAGACGTTCATGCCCTGCTGCGCCGTAAACTCAAGGCGGTATTCGGCATTTTCTTCCAAGCCCGTAATGCTCCACAGGCCGTTGGCGTTGGAGAAAGCGGTGCCGGCGAGGGTGCCGGCGCAATCGTAGGCTTCCACTTTTACGTTTGGCTGCCCGGTTTCGCCGTCGAACAAGCCGTTGTAGTTTTCATCTTTCCAGACGAAGCCGCCGATGCCGTTGGCATCATCCGGGCATTCCGGCGTACAGGCGATGGCATCTACTTGGGTAAATGCCTGGCAGCTGCCGTTGGCCAGGCCGGCTACCACGGCGTAGCCGAAGCCCGGTGCATTGATGGTGAAGCCCTGCAGGGTAGCACTGCCACTGGCCTGAGGGGCCGGCAGGGTTTGAGTCTGCCCGGCCAGCGTCACGCTTACGGGCCCAGAGGTGATGCCGGACCAACTGACTTCCACGCTAGCGGTGAAGGTGCTGGTACCGTTTGCATAATTACATACGACATTGACATCTTCGATTTCTACCACGCACTGGTTTTGGGCAAAAAGCGGTGTCAGTAGTGCAGAAAGGCCGAGCAGCAGCCCAAGCAGCATGCTGCGGACGTAGATCAGTTTTTGGATGTGTAAGCCAAACATTTCGGTGTAGCTCTGTATCATGTGATCAAAATTTGTTAGCGCCAATCGCGGCTAAAGTCAATGGCTGAGCGTGCTGTTCATGTGTTGGGATATCTTATCGGTCTGCAAAATCCGCGCCAATTCCAAAGGTTTTGACGGAGAATCTGCAAAAAGCATACACTTTCAGCCAGTAAATTTAAAAAATCCCGCCGCTTGAAGTGCTATACAGCCAAAGCGGTACGGTTGGGTTACGAAGGGCTTGTAAAAGGGATGACCGATATTACTGTTAGTTAAGTACGCTCCCAGCCGCTGTGGCATCAGGAGACCTGCTGTTCTGAGCAGGCACAGACTATCCGGTAGGTTGCAGAAGGTGCGGCTGATTTGTTGTGATTTGCAATCTGTGATGACTCAGCCTATCGGTTGGGGCAACTGAATAAACAACCGATTGTTTCCTCCTTCTTGTAAGTTTGTCGAACAATTGCACAGGACTTGCAACGATTCGCTTAGCAAAAGTAAGGAATAATTTGAATAAGCGCTACTTTTTGGAGCGGGATATTCCTAAAGAAAGCATATGCAAGGAAAAAAGACCGGGCAAACTCGGGCTCTACCGAGCTGCCCGGCGGAGGTGAAATTGTTCACCAAAAACCGTTTCTTCAGAAATGCAGCATTTCAGCTGCTTTATCTATGACTAAGACCCGAAGCAAGAAGTTTTCGCTTCCTGGGCCAGCTATAAATCCAAACCTTCACTGCTCAAGCGGTGAGGCGGGAGTACTATAAACTGCTGTGTTTTTGGGAATCAGCTGCGCATTAGGGCATCGGCGCAAGAATTAGCGCTGCTGTTGTTGTGTTTATCGGAGGGGTTGAGAAAGGAGGAGCCTTACCCGGCATTAGCAATATACATAATCTCTCAATACTTTGCCAGATCAGGGCTTAAAAATATAGCAGTAATGGCTGAAGGCTATTTTTCTGCAATCCCTTAGCACGCTGGCCAAAGGTGATTTTCCTGACACCCGCATAGAGTGCCCGGCTTGTTATCAGGGCGCTCCCATCCACCTTTTCAAGGAAAAGCAACTTTCGGCTGCTACCGGCTAAACTCCAGCACCTTCGCCCGCTTTTCACCGCTAGGCACCGAGGGGTGTATAAAATAAGCCCGTTCCAATTCCACATTTTTTCTCATAAAACCCTATATTTGTTTCACTGTGTGGATTAAACCTAATCTAAGCAATACCCCCCCAATTGAACGACACTCAGGACACCTCCTACCTGCATCAGCTGCCGGATGTATTGGCCAGCTGATCAAGTCACACCTTAACGATAAGCATTCACTTTCCACTACGGCCTGATACCTTCTGGGATGCCGCGGTACTGTACCGTTCTTCCCTTCCGACTTTATTAATGGCACAAAATGTTCCTACTAAAACATGAAAAAAGTACTTGTCGTCGACGACAAATCCTCCATCAGCAACCTTATCGTACAATTGCTACGCTCCTCCTACGAAGTCACTGCTAAATCTAATGGAGAAGAGGCTATGTCCTGGCTGCAGGCCGGCAACGTCCCCGACCTGATCGTTTCCGACCTGGAAATGCCGAAAATGGATGGCTTCGAACTCATCACCCAGCTGAAAGAGAGCGGGTACTTCGCCGATATCCCCATCATGATACTGAGCAGCCGCGATAGTTCAGAAGATCGGGTGAAATGCCTTAAGCTG